>JBHJOC010000017.1:0-60562 GCA_050330095.1 Hyphomicrobiaceae bacterium | reverse complement strand
GGTGCCGCCCATGTCGAAGCCGATGACCTTCTCGAAGCCAGCCAACTTCGCGGTTTCAGCCATGCCGACAATGCCACCCGCTGGCCCGGACAGGATCGCATCCCGCCCCTTGAAGAGGTCGGCTGCTTTGAGCCCGCCGGACGAGGCCATGAAGAGAATCTGGGGTGCTGCTTCGGCGTGGCCAGCTTCATCGACGAACCCGGCCAGCGCACGGCTCACCTTGTCGACGTAGCGTTGCAGGATCGGCGACAAGTAGGCGTCAGCAACGGTGGTATCCCCGCGCCCGACGATCTTGATCAACGGCGAGACCTCGTGACTGACCGACACCTGAGGGAAGCCGACTGACTTGGCGATCTCTGCGGCACGACGTTCGTGCTCGGGATAGGCGTAGGCGTGCATCAGGACAATTGCGACCGATGTTATTCCGGTGGCGTGCGCAACCTCGAGGTCGTTGCGCAGTTGCTCCTCGTCGAGCGCGCGCTCGATCGTTCCATCGGCAAGCACGCGCTCATTGGCCTCAATCACGCGGCGATAGAGCATCTCCGGTTTCACGATCTTCTTCGCGAAGATATCTGGCCGTTCCTGATAGCCGATCTCGAGCTGATCCTTGAGACCATGCGTGATGACGAGGGCCGTGGGATCGCCCTTGCGTTCGAGAAGGGCGTTCGTCGCAACCGTGGTGCCCATCTTCACGGCTTTAATCCGATGGCCGGGAATGGGCGCATCGGAGGCCACACCGAGGAACTGGCGAATGCCTTCCAGCGCCGCATCCTCATAGGCTTCCGGATTTTCTGACAGGACCTTGCGGGCAGCAATGCGGCCATCCGGATCACGCGCGACGACGTCGGTAAACGTCCCGCCGCGGTCGATCCAGAAATCCCATTTCCCCGAACCGACCACGCTCTCAATGCTCATTAAGCTACTCCGGCCAATCGCTGTCGCCTGACAGCTAGAATGACGATCGCGTTCCGGTCAATGAGCGGTGCGCGCGGCGCCCCCTCGGGACCGAACAGGGCCAACCGATCCGTGCCGCAACGCGGGCCACTCAGCGCTCGCGCCAGCAAATCGGTCGCGGCACTGACGCAAACATCAATATTGTCGCAATCGATCAACGACGTTGGATAGTGGCTTGCCTGCCTCACGCGTGGCGACCGCTGCCAGGAAGTAGGCAACGATGCTCTCCGACGTGCTTTCAGCCGAGTTGTGCGGCGTGATCACAACGCGGGGATGAGCCCACAGCGGGCTCGTTCGTGGCAATGGCTCCACTTCGAACACATCGAGCGAGGCTGCGTAGAGCTGACGGGTTTCCAGTGCGGCGAGAATATCGGCTTCGACTTGCAGGCCGCCGCGCCCAGCGTTGATCAACACGGGCCCTGGCATGCGGTGGTGCCGACCGGCCCTCGAGAGCCGATCGAGCAAATCGAGATTGATGATCCCGCGGGTATCGGGCGTCAGCGGCAGGAGAACCACCAGAATATCCGTATCTTTGAGAAAGTCCGTCAGACCGTCGGAGCCTGCGAAGCAGGCAACCCCATCGATCGACTTTGGTGTCCGGCTCCACCCACGCATCTGGTATCCAAGCGAGGCTAGCGCCTGCGCAGACGCAGTGCCGAGCACGCCAAGCCCCATGATGCCGACCCTGACGTCCTTCGCCGCAGGTTCTGGGATGTAGCGCCACTGAGCCGCAGCCTGAAGGTCCCGGAATTCGAGCATCCGACGCGAATGATAGAGGGTGTGGAGGACGACGTACTCCGTCATGCGCCCGGTCAGGTCCGGGTCGACATAACGCACAATCGGAACATCTGGCAGGGTGGGATCGCGAAACAGATGGTCAACCCCAGCGCCAACCGAGACGATGAACTCGAGGTTGCCGAGCTTCGCGAGTTCACCGGGCTGTGGTCCCCATGCGAGCGCCGCCTTGATGTCCGAAGCGTTACCGACATCGGGCCACAAGCGCACGTCGCGATCCGGAGCCTCACGGGAGAGAATTTCGTGGAAGTGCGGGGCGCGATCGCTCCCGATGACGAGCAGTGCCATGGTGTCCTTTAGTCGAGAGCGACGGATCGCGTCCTGTGGTTCAAAGGGTATTCTATCCGCGAGTGGTAAGGCACGGGCGGCGCGCGGGCCGGTTTTGACCCCAAAACGAAGCCGCTCGCACCTTCCGGTTCGTCCGGCAGTATTGGTCCGACCTTGCGCCACTGCAAGCCTCGGCGGCCAGGTCGCGAGGCCAGCGCCTCGCTCAAGCTGAGCGCTCGAACCGGTCCATCCTGAACATCTCGATCGCGTGCCGTGAAGCCCCGTCGATCGCGAGGTCCGCCATGATTTCTCCGACAACGGAGCAGAATTTGTAGCCGTGGCCCGAGAAGCCAGCGGCAATCGCAACTTGCGGTGTCTCGCGAACGCGATCCAGGATGAAATGCTGATCCGGGCTGTTGGTGAACATGCACGTTCTGAGGGACATGGTCGGGCCGTTTGCGTTCGGGAAATAGCGCCGGACGGCAACGCGCAGAACCTCTTCATCGGCGGCCTCAATCGACCGGTCGATGGTGTCTGGGTCGCACCATTGGTCCCGATGGTAGAACTTGCCGATCTTGAAGCCCGGCACGGCGAACTCGGGCATGCCGTAAAAATTGCCTTCGTCTGCGTCGAGAATGAAGACGGGCAGCGATCCGAGCGCATAATCTCCGGGCACCAGTGGCTGGAACCAGCCGAGCACTTGCCGCTGGGGCCGCGCGTTTGGCGAAAGTGATGCAAGCAGTTTACCGGCCCACGCCCCGGCCGTGATGACGAGCGACTGCGCCTCGTAGCTGCCGCGGGACGTCTCGACCACAACACCATCCCCACCGGGCCGCGCGGTCCATTTCACGACGGGCTCGCGCGCCCTGATCTCGGCCCCGAGCCGGACGGCGGCCTTTACATGCGCGATGATTGACTCTTCAGCCAGCACGAATCCGGCGTCCGGTTGCAAGACGGCTGTATAGTCGTCAGGCAACGCCATGCCGGGGAAGCGCCGCGCGACCTCTTTGGGGGTCATGACCGTGTGCTCGAGGTCGTGACGACGACATGCAGCGAGCGCGCCGGTGACGACCCGTCCGCCTTCCCGTCCGGCATCGAGCCCACCCGTCACATAGAGCAGCTGGCGGGAGAAATCCGCCTCCAGCGCCCGCCACAGGTCGTAGGCTCGCCGCAGCATTGGCACGTAGTCCGGGTGTTCATTGTAAGCGAGCCGGATGATCCGATTGATCCCATGGCTCGATCCCATGGCATGGGGAATATCGAACTGCTCGAGCCCGAGAACGCGACGCCCGCGCGCCGCAAGGTGCATGGCCGTCGCAGACCCCATGCCACCAACGCCGATCACGATGTGATCATAGCTTCTGCCCATCATCACCCTTCCCCGTGTCGCATCCCGACCGCCAGCTGACGACGTTAGCCACCAACCCAAGACCTGCCAACGCAACAGAACGTCGGCCGTTGCGATGGCTGACCGTCGCAATCCGCCGGGCTCCACCCGTTTCCATCCGCCCGCCGATCAGGCACGACAGAAGCGGCAATAAAGCCGTAGGCTCATGAGCAAAGGTGGTGAGACATGTCGCAGAAGTCCAAAGTTGCTGTCATTGGGACGGGCGGAACGATCTCGTCGATCGGCCGCGACGAACTCGACGTGCAGAACTACCTGAGCCTCGGCCGGATGCACGATGCCGCGGGCATGATTGCAACGTTCCCGACAGCATCGAGGTTCGCAGACCTGATCCCAGTCGCCTTCCCACCGATCCCAAGCACCGACATGGATTTTCCGGGTTGGGCTGAGATGTTGCGACTGATCGAGGCGACCGAGGCAGCCCATCCCGACGTTGCTGGCTTTGTCATTCTGCACGGAACGGCAACGCTTGAGGAAACGGCCTATGCCCTCAACCTGACGGCGAAGACGGAGCGGACGATCGTCGTCACAGGCGCACAGCGGCCATCGACGGGGCTTTCCACGGATGCGGCCGCGAACTTCGTCGATGCTGTCAGGGTCGCCAGCGATGCGCGAGCGCGCGGGCTCGGCGTTCTGGTCGTGACCAACAACGAGATTCATGCCGCGCGCGAGGTTACGAAGTCCTCGACTTGGCGGCTGCAGACATTCAAGTCGCCTGATTTCGGTGCGCTCGGTCATGCCGATGCCGACGACCTCGCCATCTACCGCAAGCCCTTGCGTGTCGGCGCCCCGAACGGACCGTTCGGCCGTAAAGACGTCGAGGCACCCGCGCGTGTCGACGTTTCCTATTGCTATGCCGGATGCGACGGCGCGGCCGTCAGGGCGTTCGTTGCTGCTGGTGCAAAGGGCATTGTGAGCGCCGGCTTTGCTCCAGGCTTCGTCAGCCCCGGAGAGCACCAGGCCCTAAAAGCCGCTGTCGACAGCGGCGTCGTCGTCGTACAATCGAGTAGGGCAGGCAGTGGACGCGTCGCCCAGATCGAGCGGATCAGCGGTGGCGGCTTCATTGCGGCCGACACGCTCAACCCGCAGAAAGCGCGCATCCTGTTGTCGCTCGCCCTTGCTCAAGGGCTGGGACCGGCGGAAATCGCCGAGGTCATCGCGCGCTATTGAGCGCTGCGCTCCACCAACAGCGGCGATCCGCGTCATCAGTCAGTGGCGCGGCTCGATCGTGCTGCCGCTTGCCGTCTTGGCGACATAGAAGCCGTTCGGGACAGTCTGCTGCACGATCGGCACATGTGACACGATCCCAACCGTACGAGACTTCCCGATGAGATCCTGGAGGGTGTTCAGAACCTGATCGAGCGTACCATCCGTATCGAGGCTGCCAAAGCCTTCGTCGATAAAGATCGTGTCGAGGCTGATACGCCCCTGCGTCGCCTCGACCACGTCTGACAAACCGAGCGCGAGCGAGAGCGCGGCGATGAATGTCTCTCCGCCTGACAGCGTTGCAGCCGGCCGCTCCCGTCCGGTGTAGGTGTCATCGACCGCGATCCCGAGGCCGCGCTTTCCCCTATTGCCGTCATCGTCCGATCTGACGAGCCTGTAGCGTCCGAGACTCATAGGGCCGAGCCGTTGGTTCGCCGCAGCGAGGACCGTATCGAACATCGTGCTGATGGCGAATGTCTCAAGGTCGATGTAGGGTGGGCGCTTGCCGGTGAACATCTGGTTGAGTTCGCGCAGAGCGCCCGATTGCGCCTCTTCCGCGTCGAGCGCCGCCAACCGCGCGTCGAGTTCGTGGCCCAGTCGATCGAGATGCGCCACACGTCCTTCGGCTTCGGTGAGCCGGCGAGCGGCAAGCTTGACCGCCTCATCCGCGCGCTCACGCGCCCCAAGAAGAGCCGCGATATCGGGCCGGTGAGCGCCTTTGATCCGGGCTTCGCAGTCCTTCAGGCGCTCGCCAGCAACGAGCTTCTGGTTCTGATGCTCCGCGACACGTGCCTCTAGCGTTTCGACGTGCAGCACAGCAGCTTTGGCTCGCGCGTAGCGTTCGCCATCGAACCCGAGTTCGGCAAGCCGCCGCTCGAAACGCTCCGCCGCCTCCTCGTGCTCCTGCAGAGCCTGTTCTGCGATCTCGGCCGCATAGCTTCCGGCCTGACGCGCGCTGGCTGCCGCCAGGCCCGCCTGTCGCTCGCGGTCTCGCGCAGCTGTCAGAGCCCGCTGGAGCTGATTGTTCTCAGCTGCGATGCGCGCAATCTCCTGATCGAGTGCTCCTGCCGCCCTAAGGTTCTCGTCGACGGCGCTGAGGGCCTCGTGAAAAGCGTTCTCCGAAACGGCAAGCGACGTTGCCGCTGCTTCTCTGGCTTGCGCCGCCTGTTCAAGCCTCAAGCGTGCTGCGTCATGTTCGGCTCGCAAGGCTTCGAGCCGGTTGGCCTGCAAACCGAGGTCGACCGGTGGCCCGATATGCTGAACAGCTGCTGCGATCTGGGCAGAGCGACCCTCGATCTCGGAGGCTGGCACCGTCGGTGGGTCCAGCACTGCAAGGTCCCCGCGTCTCAGTTCAAGCAGTTCGGCCGCCGATTTCGAGTGGGCGGCTGCGCTGCTCGCGCGACGCCGCGCAGCGTCGCGGGCAGCGATCGCCCCGCGGCGCTGTACGACCAACTCATCACTCTGATCCACACGTCGAGCCGGCCGGGGGTGATCGGGCGAGCCGCAGACCGGACAGGGCGCGCCAGATGTCAGCGTCGACGCGAGCGCATGCGCGTGATCTGCGAGCACTGCAGCCTCGATGCGCGCAAGGCAGGCCTCGGCTTGGGCAAGTTCCGCGTCTGCATCATTCGCGTCAGCCTCGGCCCTCCTCGCAGCGATCTCGCGCCGCTTCACGTCCGCCGCCAGTTCTTCGAAGGCCTTCGCGGCTTTCAACTCAGCCTGCACGGCCGCAAACTCAGACTTGAGGCGCTCTCGATCGGCCCGCCGGGCCTGCTCGGTTTGGATTGCGCGCTCCACCTGCATGAGTTCTGCAGTTAGCCCGTCACACAGGGCTTTGATGCGTTCAATATCGCGGGCTTGCTCGGCGACGTGCGCTTTCCGCTCGGCGACTACATCGCGCAAACCTTCCGCCTTGCGCCAAGCTTCGCGCTGCTGGCCGAGCGCATGCAACCGATCCTGTCGAGCAGGCAGCTGCTCGACGTCGGCTTCGGCGCGAACCAAAGCAGCCTTGGCCTCGATCAGGTCCGCATCGCAACGCTCTCGCGCGAGCGCCGTCCGGTCACGTTCTGCGGCCGCCAGCCCGGCACGTCTGCGAGCCGCGTCAAGCGCTGCATCAGCATCAGCCAGACTGGCCGCAGCACGCACCAATCGCGCCTCTTCCCCAAGCAACGCGATTTCGGCATCGCGCGCAGCTATGGCGGCGAACACACGCTCAGCATCGAGGTGCGCACGGAAAGCTTCGTCAGTCCGCGCAGCACTCTCGTAGGCCGCGCGGGCTGCTATCGCGTGCGCCTCGATCTCGGTGAGTTCGTCCTTCAGGCCGGTGGACGTCAATGTTGCCGCAGCAAGCCCATCGGCCAGCGCCTCTCGGTTCTCGAACCCCTCTGCCCGGAGCCGCTCGAGGCAGATGTCGCGGCCACGATTGATCCTCGACTGGACGTCGTCGGCCTCGGTCTTCAATCGCTCCGTCAGTGCGCGGTAGAGCGAGACATCGAACAAGTCCTTCAGGATCTTGCCACGCTCCTCGGTCTTGGCGGCAAGAAACGTCTCGAACTTGCCCTGCGGCAACAGAACGATCTGGCGAAACTGCTCGACCTTGTAGCCAAGCACCTCAACAACCGCTGCATCAACGGCCTGCACCGATTTCTCGGCGATCACCTTCCCCGGTCGTTCCGCGCCGATGTCATCGATCATCAAATCGGTCACGTCGAACAGCCAGGCGAACGGGCCGTCGGCCGTCTCACCGCTGCCGCGCGTTTTCTGGCGCAACTGCTTCGGACGCCGCACGACCCGATAGCGTCTGCCGCCGACTTCGAAAATCAACTCCACTTCGGTGATCAGGTCCGCGGCCGCATGTCCCGATCGCAACGCCGGGACAATCGTCTTGCCGCCACGCGCATCCTCGCCAAACAGTGCGAGGGTCATCGCACTGAAGATTGAAGACTTGCCCGCGCCCGTTGGCCCGTAGATGCCGAACAGGCCTGTCTCGAGCGCTGGTCTGAAATCGAGCACCTCGCGGCCAGCAAACGGCCCGAAGGCCTGCATGGTCAGGATCAAAGGCTTCATGCGGCGGCCTCATCGATACGAACCGTGGCAAGCGCGGCAAGCTCCGCCTCGACCAGGTGTCGTTCCGCATCCGACAAGTCTTCGCCGCGGATGCTGGTGACGAACTGCACAACAACATCGACGGGGTCGCGTGCCGCGACCGCGGCACGACCTTTCATGTCGACGGCGCTCGGCGGCTCGTCACGGGCATAGGTGAGTGCGCACGCGAACGGGAAACGTTCCCGGATCCGCTTCATCGGGTCGATCCGGCGTTCGCTATCGGTCAAGACGATGCGCACGAAATCGTCGGATGGTTCGAGGGACAGGACCCAATCGAACGCGCCGCGAAGGGTTCGAACCTTGCGCCTCGGGGTGATTGGTACTGCATCGATTCCGATGGTGCCGTCGTCGTTCACGTCAATGAGCGTCACGGACTTGTCGTTGCCTTCTTCGTCGAAGCTGAATGGCAATAGGGAGCCTGCATAGCGAATATGCGGTGCGCTGACCGACTGGGCGCGGTGAAGGTGCCCCAGCGCAACGTAGGCAGCGCCGCCAAAGGCGTCCGCGGAGACGGTTTCAACCCCGCCAACAGAGCGCGTGAGCCGTCGTTCGACGTCGGACACCGACCCTCCAGACACGAATGCGTGGGCGACAACGATCCACAGTGCGTGCTCTGGGACTTCGGCGCGTGCTGCAGCAATCTGCGCCTTCAGCACGTCTTCCGGTGTCGCGATCGTCAAATCTGCGAACACCTCGCGGGCAGTAAACTCCATTGCAAACGGCAACGCCGAAATCGCAAGCGAGCGACCGCCGCTCTCGAGTAGCAATGGCGCGTTGCGCGCCGAGACCGAGCCGCGAACAAGCGCCTTGCGGCCGTCGGCAAACATCGCCATGGCCGCGATGCGGTCAGCTGAATCGTGATTGCCTGCGATTAGCACGACTTTCGCTTTGGTCTCCGATGAAACCCGGTTGATAAAGCAATTGAAAAGCCGAACCGCCGTTTCCGGAGGCGAAGACCGATCAAAAATATCACCAGCAATAATTAGGACGTCCACGGCCCGGTCTATAAGGATCGCAAAGACCTGCTCCAAAACGTGCTCGAAATCCGCAGAGAGCGAATGCCCCTCGAATTGGCGCCCAAGATGCCAATCAGCCGTGTGGAGAATAAGCATGGGCTCTCTTTACAAGCTCACCTGACAACGACCTTTTGATCTGGTCGGTCGCCAACGCTACCGTTTGGCTGGAACGACGAGCCGCTCGGGCCGGACGGCTTCTGCCGCCTTGAACAAGCTGAACGTCTGATTGACGAAGTTGACTGCGCCGCTGATCCTGTCGAGATAATCCCGCAGTTCCGGCGTTTCCTCGGCCTCGACGACCTGCACGCCACGATCCTGCGGGTAGGTCTCGAACTGCACATAGAACAGCGGGTCGCCGCGCCGAAGCACCAGCGGTCGCGTGATATCATGCCACTCGAATGCCCACATCAGCGGCCGCGGCCAAACGTTGATCGGGAAGCGCCCGCCAAAAATTGTTCCAGGTAGTGGTTCTGGCGCATAGTGGAGGAATGGTGCCACCTGCGAGAGATATACGGGTTCGTCCGCAATGAATATATATGGGAGCATCATCTGCAGAGTTGGACGATCGCGATACCGCCATTCGCTTTCAGCAACCAAAACTATTTGCTCGCGCAGCTTCTTCACTCTGATTGGACTGGAATCGCCGAGCTGATTTCTCAGGTCGGGTCTGCCGTTCCCATCGCGAACAAATTCCAATTTGAGGTCATAGGGGCATTTGATCTCGAAATAGCGGCTTTCAAGATTAATGACGGCCGGGCACCGCGATGCCGATTTCGCGTGCGTGCGGTTGAGGTCGGCTGAGCGCACCCTCTGCGGCGGATCGTAGATGATCGATCCCTTCGTGCTGGTGAAAAGCCAGCCGACCGTGACCGGGCCGGAGCGCGGTCCCGTGCCATCGGTGTTCTCGAAATGAACCGAAAACTGCATGTCATGCCTCGCTCGGAGAACGAACCGAATCGCGTGGTCAGGATAACGGTAGCGGTCGCGTCCGTCCGTGCCAATGCAAGGACGCGCGAGCCTCAGCCGCTCGACCGTCTGGCTGTTGACGGATCAAAAATCGAGGCCAAAGTTGTGGATCACACCACGCTCACCGAAGCGCGCCGACGCTCTGGCGCGCCCTGGCGACCCGGCCCCAGATGAGAACGATTGTGCAGACCACCCGACATCATGCAGCGGAAACCGAGCGCCCCGAAAACCGCGCCGTCAGGCCGCGCGTCTACCTTGCAGGGCCAGATGTGTTCATGCCGAATGCCGTGGCCGTCGGGCGAACCAAGACGGACATGCTCGCGAAGTTCGGGCTCGAGGGTGTGTTTCCGCTCGATGTCGAATTGTCGGTCGGGGATCTGGCGCCGGTTGAACTTGCGCGCCGGATTTCGCTGACGAACGAAGCCCTCATGCGGTCCTGCGACGCCCTGATCGCGAACCTGACGCCGTTCCGCGGCGTCAGCGTCGATGCCGGCACGGCGTTTGAGATTGGGTTCATGCGCGCGCTCCAGCGTCCCGTTCTCGGCTATAGTGCTGTGGCCGAGGACTTCGCAGCCCGCTCGCGCTTGTGGCGGGGCGGGACCGGTTCCGATGCTTCCGCTTTGCACGACGTCAAAGTCCGCATCGGTGAGTGTGATCGCGTTGACTGGCACGTTGAAGACTTCGGCCTGGCCGACAACCTCATGATCGCGGTCGCGATCTCGGAAAGCGGACTTGATCCGCAAGTGGGCCGCGAGGCCGGGCCAGAGGCGATCGACGCCGTCGATGCGTTCGAGGCTTGCGCCCGCTGGCTGGCGAGACATTTGTCCAATGATGGCTGATGCCAGACGAGCGCGGGGACGCCCAGACGGCGCACGTTGACGGGCGCGCGCTGCTGCTCCACAGGGGGCAGGAATGCGACCGCCGATGTTCAAAACAACGCCACGAAACAGGCAGCAGGGCCCACCATGAGCAAGTCTGAAACCAGAGCCTTGATCGAGCGCTATTATGCGGGGTTCAATGCCGGCGATAGCGAAGCAATGGCCGGTTGCCTCGCCCTTGATGTCGTGCACGATGTCAATCAGGGCGGCGAACGCCGGATCGGGCGGGACCGCTTCGCAGCTTTCATGGCGCGCATGCACCACCACTACGACGAGCAGTTAAGCGACGTCGTGATCTTTGTTTCCGACGACGGCACGCGCGCTGCGGCGGAATACAACGTCACGGGCGTCTACAACGCCACGGAGGATGGACTGCCGCCCGCCAGAGGGCAATCGTACCAGTTGCCCGGCGGCGCCTTCTTCGCCGTCGCCAACGGTGAGATCACGAGGGTCACCACCTACTACAACCTCACTGACTGGATCACGCAGGTGATGGTCGAGTGATGTCGCGCCGCAGACTGACCAGCAAAGTTGGCGCTGGAACGCCGCCTCCGCCCTCGGGACTGACGTGATGAGCCAAGCGTCGATCACCATCGGATCCCTGACCGTCGAGCGGCTCATAGGCTCGGCCGTGGCGCAAGCGGTGCCCGCCGTGTCAGCGCTGCGCTGCCGTGTTTTCCGCGCGTGGCCGTATCTCTACGACGGCGACGAAGCCTACGAGCGGGCTTATTTGTCTGACTATGCTGCGTCCCCAGAAGCGGTGCTCGTTGTTGCCAAAGCCGAGGACGAGATCGTCGGTGCGGCAACGGCCGCGCCCCTTGGCGCACACACGAACTCGTTTGCGGCATTGTTCGAGTCGCACGGCATCGCGCCTGACGAGGTTTTCTATCTGGGTGAAAGCGTGCTCGATGCGCGCTATCGAGGCCGCGGCATCGGCCACGCCTTTTTCGATCTGCGCGAAGACGGTGGACGCACGATCGCCACAGCACGCGGTCGACCCTTTGCCGTGTTCGCATTCTGCGGGGTGATCCGCCCTGCAGATCACCCGCTTAACCCAGGCAATGCCCGAAGCCTCGAACCATTTTGGCGCGCACGTGGCTACACGCCAAAAGCCGGGATGATTGCGCCGCTGGCGTGGCGCGACGTCGACCAGTCGACAGCTACCAATAAGCAGATGCAGTTCTGGCTCAGGCCTTTCGGCTGAACGCAGAATCTGGGTCGGCCATCAACACGTGCCCGCGTTTCGATCACATGTCCGTGGAACGCGGGCGTTGTGGATCGGAACGGACGTCTGATCGGCGGTTCTGGCGCGCTGGCTCAGACGTCGAAGTCACCGCCCCAGTCACCGCCGTCACCGAACCAGCTGTCATCTGCCCCGTCATCGTAGGCTGCGTCCTGCAGCGCCGGATCCTCGGCAGCGGGCTGCTGGTTCGCAGCTGATGCCTGATCGGCTGCAGCCGTATCCGTCGGCTGAGACACCGGCTCGGTTGCGCTCGCACTGCTTGAAAACAAGCTTGAGATGCCACTCGCGAGCAGCATGCCGCCCGCGACACCCATGGCCGTCGACATCGCCTGCCCCATGAACCCACCGCGCTGCGGTGGCTGAGCCGCTTGAGAAGGGGTTGCGGGCGCCGCGACGCCGCGGTCGTTGCGGCCAGCGCCGGCCGTGGGAACGCTGCCGAAACCACCGCCCGGCGTGCCGGACCGCGCACCACCGAGAAAACCGCCAGCACTGACGCCTCCGGCGACACCAGTCGAACCGCCGCGCTGCTTGAGCCCCGCGACTTCAGCTTCCAGAGCCTTGATGCGCCGATCGGCCTCGGCCAGCGCATGATCCTGAACCAGCACGGATTGTGTCAACAGGTAGCCGGCATCAGGGTTGTCGCGCATTTCGCGAGAGATGAGATCGGCCGCATCGCGGTCTTTCTCGATGCCGGACATGGTGCGCATACGATCGAAAAGCCCGGTAATCAGGGCGCGCTCGTCCTGGTTCATGCGTGGTGCTCCTCTGCTCGGCGCGCATCACGGGCGCGTGTTCACGATGGGATGTGGGAACGCGCGGCACCGATGCAAGGGTGTCTCTGAAGCGCCATCAAACGCAGCGTGGGCGGCGATCCAATGATCACCGCCCATTTCCGAGCCAGGGGGTATGGTTGTGGCGGCGCACCTGCGCCTCTGCGCGGGCCGCTCAGGGCGAGAGCTTGACCGACTTGACGACGCGCGTCGTGTTGGCGCCATTGCCGTTGCCGACCGACTTGATCCCGCGCTGCTCGAACGGCTTCACCCTCCAGGTCGTGTTGCCGTTCAGGATCAGAGAGTTGAACACCACCGTCAGTTCATCCGACTCGACACCCGAGTTGCCGTTCCACGTCATGTCGCGGCTTGGCAGGTAGACGAGGCCACGCCAGACGGAGTTCGATCCGCCATTGACCGTGATTTGCGTCTTCTGCGTGATCGCACCACTCTCGTACATGACTATCCCGGCATAGGTGCCGCTGGTCGGTGCCTGGATCGAAATCGAGCCTTGACCATTGAGCTGCAGGCGGGAACTCGCCGTCGCATAATAGATCGTCACGCCTTCGCCACGCAGCCTCCCATTGAACGTCCAAACGGAGTTGTTGAGAACGTAAACGCCCGGCGAAAGCACGATATCTTTGACGTTCCCGTTGAAATTCCAGGACCCGCAGTAGGTGCCGGGTGTAAGGTTCGCTGTGCTGCCGTTGAAATTTGGCCGCTGCTTGCAAGTCCCGATCGTTGGGACCGGCAGCTTGCCGACGAAAGGATCAGCAATGGTCCGG
The DNA here is from genome assembly GCA_050330095.1 of Hyphomicrobiaceae bacterium. Classification (GTDB taxonomy): domain Bacteria; phylum Pseudomonadota; class Alphaproteobacteria; order Rhizobiales; family Hyphomicrobiaceae; genus JBCBWG01. The sequence goes on along the minus strand of JBHJOC010000017.1, from coordinate 47,172 downwards.
CAGTTCTCCTCGATCGGACCCACAACCCCTCGGTTGCCGCCATTGCGGCGAACTTTGCCCTCGACGCAGGTCTTCGCGACATCGAAATGCACGTTCGTATTGACCATCATTGCCTCGTTCTGGCGGGTCGACTTGACCTGGACCTCGCACGACGGCGCTGACAGATACATGCTGCCATTAAGCAGCAACGAATGATGCTTGAAGCCATCCATCAGAAGGATGCACACGTCGCCGCCTGGAGCAGCGCCCCCGGCGACCTCCTCGAACACCGTGCTCGCCGCGCTCTCGACCCGCGTCGACAACTCGTTGATCTGAGCGAACTTGAGGAACGTTGTGTCGAGCTGAACGTTGGCGGTCACCGACACGCCGTCCGACGTGCGCGTCACCACGGGCGTGACGTTCGACGTGCTCGCATTCGCCTTGAACGTATCGGTTGCGACCTGCACCGGATCGCCCACGTCAAGTGCGAACGCGCGGGCTCCCGCAATGGCGGCAGCATCCGCAGCCATCTGCACGCGGAACCGCTCGGTGTTGAAGCGGCCGATATCGAGCGCGATGCCCGGCATGATCAGTGCAATCGAGGCGACGGCCGCGAACATCGGGGCGACAGCGCCTTCCCGATCGGAAATGAACCACTTAATTGACGCTCGCGTCGCTGGTCCCGGCATGTTTATTGTTCTGATCATCGCACACCTCTCCTTACTTCGAGAAGAGCGCTACATGGCCGGGTGATAACATACACTGGGCGGCCAAGTCGCAATCCGAACCGAATCTGATGAAATCGTCCACGGTCGCCACTTCTGCTCCGGGGCACGATATCGGCTAGCGATGGAAACCTGACGATCCCGACAAGGACTCACATACAGATCATTGATTCTGATTGTTTTTTATCCGGCCGATGCACGCGCGCAGTGACGCAACAAACTGTTAACGAGATTCTCAGATCGCCTCACGGATCAACAACTGCACAAAACCGAACACCACAAAAAGTCGCAAGACATGAATGGGCATTGCAGGTCGATCCACTTCTCGTTTAGAAAAAATATACCAATTCAAAATTTCCACCGATGCGACTATTGCTGTCAGGTCCTCGGGTCACTCACGAAAATCGATGAAACCGAATAATTGCTCTTGGCCTAGCGAGCCCGTGTTAACCGAGTCAACCTCATAGTGAACGCTGTATCGCTGAGGCTCTTGACTGCCCGTTGATCGTGCGAGGCGACGCTAGACCAGCCGATCCTCACCCAGTCAAAATAGAGAGAAGGCCAGCAAAATCAGCAGATTCGAGGTGCGTCGAGCAACTGGGCGGCAACTCACCGTCCGGCCTGCATCCTGCCCAGCACCTCATCACCGCGATGCCGAGACTGTCACGTTTTCGGAAAACATAGATAGAATTATCCGCAACTAGGGCTAAACAAACGATAACGGAAACCTCTGCAATTGAGGACGAATTCACCGAGCATCCCAATAACATTTTAGAACGTCCAGCCGATAACGTCGCAGTATCCGAGCACATCGGATTAAACCCGACTGGAGATGTCACATGCGACACAACCTGCCTTGGACCAGGTGGTCCAACGATGAACGCGGCACCGTCGCGATCATCTTTTCATTCATGTCCCTGATCGCGTTCGGACTGATCGGCTCTGCGATCGACATGGGCCGCATCTACAATGCCCGCACTATGCTTCAAAACCAGGCCGACGCGCTTGCACTGGCGGCCGTTTCTCAAGGCAATCAAACGACAAGCGATCAGGAATCGGCGCTTGCTGCTGCTGCAGAAGCGAAGGCCCTCGAGGCCGGCCTCGAAAACGTTCAGTCCAGCGTCGAGCGCGTGAGCGACACCGACGTGACCGTTTCGCTGTCTGGCGAGATGCGCACGGCCATCCTCGGCATCATCCCAGGCATGGATCGCATTCCCATGGACGTGAGCGTGACGGCTCGCGGCTACACCTTGAAGCTCGTCGCAGGCCCTCCAAGCAAGGTCGACCTGTCCTATGAAGCGGGCGACTACAACCAAGTGTGGGCCTACTGCTATGACCGCAACTGGGGTGTGAATGGAACTCGCGCAAGCGACGAAGGCACGAAGGATCGGTCCGAGTTCGACGACCTGTTCACACCGCTGTCGGCCGACGAGAAAGCCGGTCTGACGAACACCCAAATCGCGGCAGCCGAAACTCAACGCACCCTGGCACGCGACCACAAGTGGGCCCTGAACTGGACGATGACGGTTGCAACCCAGGAGAACCGTTTCGGACGCTCGGACTTCCGCCTGATTGCCCATAACGGCCCGGGCGTGTTCCGCCACAAGCTGCCGACATGCCTCGAGCATGAAACGATCAGCTACATGATGTGGAACACCCGCAACAGCAGAACGAACCCTGGCAACTGGGGCAGCAACCACTGGCGTTGCCGGACCCATCTCGACAGACGTGCACCTGGTCAAGGCGGCAAGAGCACAGCCTGCTGGAGCTGGTACACGGATACGACGTTCTGGAACGGTGTCGAACAGCACCACGTCTCGCCCTATCAGCTCGAGACCGTGCTGTGCGAAGACAAGCATTGCAACGTGCGCACTGAAGCTGGCGCGTTCATCCCGGGCAACAACCAGCGCCACCGGGTTCCGCAAAAGCACACGAAGGTCTGCGCAAAGGGCAAGTTCATGTACTTCGGCTGGGAAGACCGCCCGCCGCAAAACCAAGGTGGCAACGGTTATGGACTGCCGCATCCGGCTGGCGTGTCTGATCCGGGCGGCGACCGCGACTACGACGACATCCGCCTGACGGTCTCGTGCCCAGAATACGTTGCAGACAAGGTCCAGGTCCGTCTGATCGACTAAACCCGGCCTGAGCGACACAAACTCCAGTCAAGGGCGTGAAGGGCGCAAGCCTTTCACGCCCGACTGCGTTTTTCGGACCGATCGTGACGTCCGATCAGAGCGTGTCCGCGCTGCCCCAGACGCACGTGACCTGGCTTGACAGAACGCCGCCATTCCCATGCGCAACGGAGAGATTTGCCCCCTCCACCTGGCGCTCTCCGCAGCCACCGCGGATCTGGCGAATGGCTTCTGCCGTCACGAACAGGCCGTACATGCCGGGATGCACGCACGACAGTCCCCCACCGTTGGTGTTGACGGGCAGGGCGCCGCCCGGCGCAATGCGGCCACCCTTGACGAAGTCCTTGCCCTCCCCCTTGGCGCAGTAGCCGAGGTCCTCGAGGAACAGGATCGTGTTGATCGTGAAGGCGTCATAGAGCTGGACTGTGTCCATATCGGATGGCTTGTAGCCCGCCATCTCAAAGGCGCGAGGCCCACTTGCAGCTGCCGCAGTGACCACCAGATCGGGCATGGCCGAGATCATGCGGTGATGGTGCTCGATGGCGGCGCCGAGCAGATAGACGGGGCGGTTCGGGCAATCCTTGGCCCGGTCAGGCCGCGTCAAGACGATCGCAGCAGCGCCGTCGGTGACGAGGCAGCAGTCGAGCTTTGTCAGCGGATCTGACACCATCCGCGCCTTGAGCACATCTTCGATGGTGAGCGGATCGCGCTCACAGGCTTCGGGGTTGAGCTGCGCCCACTTGCGGGCCGCAACCGCGACTTCTGCAAGATCGGACCGCGTTGCCCCGAACTGGTGCATATACCTCGAGGTCGCGAGCGCATAAGCCGTTATGGGATTGCGCGGGCCGTACACCGCTTCGAACGGCATCGGCTCTGAGATCGACTTGAAGCCCCCCGCGGTCCGCTGGTTCGACCCGTACGCAATGACCGCGACGTTGCAGAGCCCCATCTCGAACGCCATCGCCGCATATAGGGCATGGGCCATGAACGACGAGCCCCCGATGTTGGAGCCGTCCGAGAACTTGGGCTTGATGCCGAGATGCTCCGCAAGCGACATCGCAGCCATCGAGTGAAAGGCCGTTGCCGCAAACAGGCCGTCAACCTCGGCGAGCGGGATCTTTGCATCGTCAAGGGCCCGATGCACGGCCTCGGCCATCAACTCCATTGCATTCCGCCCGGGCGCCATACCGATGCCAGCGGTGGCGACGCCGACACAAGCCGCCTTCCCTCTCAGGGGATGGGTCATGGGTGATCTCCTCGAAACTGGCGTCAGGCTGGTTCAAATACGACGGCCGGCGTGTCACCGATGCGATCGATCCTTGCGCGGACTTTCATGCCGATCGTAACCTGATCCGGCGGAATGCCGACGACCCTTGACATCATGCGCGGCCCCTCGGCGAGGTCGATAAGCGCAACGTTATAGTCGCCACCTTGCTCGGGACGCTGACGGTTGACGGTCGTTGCATACACAGTGCCCTCACCCGAGGCCTCGACCCATTCGAGATCGGCGGCCCCGGTGCCTGGAGCAGCGGTGCGCGGATAGAACACATGGGCACCCGTCGATTGCGAGCGCTGGATCATGAAGCGGCCTGAAGCCAGAAAATCATGGAATTGCCTCTCGGGGCCAGGGCCGGCGAAGTAGTCCGCAGCGCTCATGGTTGGGTCTCCTGTTGTGTGGGCCGCTTGATGATCAGCGCATCCAGGCCGCAACAGCCGGCCGGAAACGCGCGCAGGGGATTGATCTCAGCGCTTTCGATCGCGTCGGCGTAGGCGGCTGCAAAGACCGAAAAGCGGGAGATCGCATCGCCAAGCGCATCGAGATCGCAAGCCGCCGTACCCCGGGCGCCCTGCAACAGCGCTGCCCCTTTGAGCTCGAGAATCATCTCCCGGGCCGTCGCAAGGTCGACAGGGGCGTGCCGCATGGCAACGTCTTGCATGACTTCGGCAAATATCCCACCGAGCCCGAACAGGACGACCGGGCCGAACACGGGGTCGATTTTCGCGCCAAGGATGCAGTCGACACCGTCGCCCACCATCGGCGCCACAAGCACGCCGTCGATCCGCGCGTCGGGCAGCTTGGAACGGACACGCGCGATTATCGCGTGAGCGGCCGCGCGTGCCGCATCGGCGCCAACGATGCCGAGCGCGATCCCGCCCACGTCCGTTTTATGGGCAATATCAGGGGAAGCGATCTTGAGCGCCACGGGTGCGCCGATCTCGCCAGCAATCCGACCCGCATCTTCAGCCGATTGCGCGAGTTGGTCTTGAACGACGGGCAGACCAAAACGTGCCAGGACCTGTTTGGCCTCGCGCTCGCCCAGCGGCCCGGGTGGTAGCGCTGAAGCGGACGGCACCGCAGGCCGCGAGCGCGGCTCGGCTGCGAACGAGCGACCGAAGTGCATCAACGCGGCCATCGCAGCGATGGCGCGTGTCGGGTCCTCAAAGCAGGGGAAACCGGCATCCTCGTAACGCTTTTGAACCTCTGGCGGGGCGACGATCGACTGCAGGAACAGCGTATCCGCGCGCCCCTTCATCGTCTCGATCAGAGCGGTGATCAGGGGATCGGCAAGCAGCGGCGACCCCGCAACCGATGTCCAGAACCCGATCAGTGCATCATAGCCGCCGCGATCGAGCATTGTTTGAGTAAAGCGCGGGACGAGCGTCAGGTCGTTGAAGAATTGGGCCGTGACGTCGACCGGGTTGAGCGGTGAGGCAAACGGCACGATTGTCTTCAGCTCCACCTGAGCATCGGTCGGCATCGGCGCCACATCGAGCCCATAGTCCTCAGCAGCGTCGGCCATCAGAACACCAGCGCCGCCCGAGATCGTGATCAGTCCGACCTTGCGCCCGGCTGGATAAATGCGCGGCTTCGACGCATAAGCGACATCGAGCATCTCTTCGGTCGAACGGACCCGATGCGCGCCATACTGGCGAAAGATCGTATCGTAGATCGCATCCTCGCCGGCCATCGATGCCGTGTGAGAACTCGCGGCCGCCGCACCTACTGACGACCGGCCAACCTTCATGACGATCACAGGCTTCTTCGCCATGCGCGCCGTCTCCAGCGCATCGATCAGCGCGGGACCGTCCTTGATGCTTTCGGCATAGGCCATGATCGTGTGAACGCCATCGTCCTCGGCCAAGAGCTTGATGACCTCGGCGACATGAACGTCGCTTTCGTTACCCGTTGTCAGCCAGTAGCGAATGCCGAGGCCGCGAAAATGCGACACCAGATAAATATGGCTGCCGTAGGCTCCTGACTGGCTGATGATCCCGATGCCACCGGGCACCGGCGTCGCGCGGTCGATCGTCGAGGTGAACGTCGGATAGAACCGTCGCTCGGAGTTGAATGCACCGAGGCAGTTCGGACCGACCACGCGAATACCGGTCTTGCGCTGGACGTTCGACAACTGCGCCTGCAGGACAGCCCCATGTGGCCCCATTTCAGCGAAGCCGGACGAGAAGATCAGCACGGTCTTGGCGTTCTTCTCGGCGGCCTGTCGAACCACCTCGGGGACACTCGGCGCCGGCACGGCCACGAGCACGAAATCGACGTCACCAGGGATATCGGAAACGCTCGGATAGGCCCTGAGTCCCTGGACAGTCTCGCGGTTCGCATTGACCGGATAAACAGCGCCGTCGAAGCGCTGCTCGATCATATGCGCAAGCGGGCGACCGCCGATCCGGCGCTTGTCATCGGACGCGCCAACGATGGCAATGGATCGCGGCGAGACAAGATCGTCGAGCGTCGTCGTGCGTGGTCGCATCATCCCACTGATCCCACTGTCAGGCCGCCACAGACGTAGAGGGTCTGGCCCGTCGTGAAGCCTGCTGCATCCGAAAGGAAATAATCAACTGCCGCTGCCACTTCGCCGGGCTGCCCGACCCGACCCACGGCCGTCTCGGCGACGATCGCGTCACGCTGCGGTGAGCCCGCGGGCTGGAGCTTTGCAAACATTTCCGTCTCGATCGGCCCAGGGGCGACGATGTTGATCGTGATGCCATGTTGGCCGAGTTCCAGCGCCGCCGTTCGCACGAGCCCGCCAAGCGCGGCTTTGGATGCCGAATAGGCAATCCTGTCGCGCTTTCCGAGCGCTGCACGGCTGCCGAGAACAACCATGCGCCCGAAGCCATCGGCCATCATGTGCCTCGCTGCCGCCTGCATGAGCCAGACAACCGAGGTCAGGTTCACGCGTACCACAGCTTCAAGATGTGCATCCGCCACGTCGAGCAGGCTCGAAGCCCCGGCAATGCCGGCGTTCGCGACGACGCGCCCAGGTCGAACCTCGGCACAGAGATCTGCAAGGGTCTGGCGCGCTGCGGGGTCTGCAAGATCAAGGGCAACGTGCCGGCCCGCGAACCCCTCCGGACGGGTGCGGGAGAGCCCGATCACCTCGTAGCCGCTTGCCGAAAGGTGGGCCGCGATGGCCTGCCCTATGCCGCGGCTGACGCCCGTCACGAGCACCGTTTGCCGTGCCATCGCTCAGCTCCGCGTGTAAATCGAGAGATCGAGCATCGTGCGGCGTTTAAGCCAGAGCGTCGGGCGATAGCGGTCCTCGCCAGTCGCTTCGTGCAGTTGGTCCAGAATTTCGAGCGTGTCCGCCGGCGTTAGGGCCTCAACGAGCTTCATCGGGCCGAGCGGATAGTTGAGGCCGAGTTCAAGAGCAGTGTCGATATCTTCCGGCGACGCAAGCCCAATCTCGGCCATGTAGCAGCCGAGATTGCCGATCATCGCGCACATGCGCTGCGCGACGAAGCCCGGGCTGTCGTTGATTGCTGTCACCTTGCGGCCGCTTGCGATAATGGCGGCCGCGACAGCATCGCGATGCTCATGGCTTGCGCCGGGTGCCGTCATGATGGTGACGCGCTTGCTCGTGTCACACAGAAGATCGACGCAGACGAGCCTGCGATGGTCGACCTGATCAAACACTGCCGTGTGCGTTGCATCTGCTCCGACCGGCGCCGCGACAATGGGAACCGAGCCATCGTCATCGACGATTGCGACGCCGATGACGTCGAGGAAGGCCGAGAGCCGGTCGTCCGATGTCGAGATCGCAACCGCTTGAGCCGGCAGGCACGTGGGCTGGTGGTCCGGCGATGGCCGCGCGAGCGGCTCGCCTTTGGCGTAGCCGTACCAGCCTTGCCCCGTCTTGCGACCGAACTGGCCGGCGTCGAATTTCGCGCGATGGTTCGGTGATGTCTTCAGGCGCGGATCGTGGACGTAACCCTCGTAGATGATGCCACTCACCGGATAGTTCACGTCGATGCCGGTGAGGTCCATCAACTCGAACGGGCCCATTCGGAAGTGTCGGCAATCGCGCATGATCGCGTCGATCTGCTCGGGACGTGCGACGCCCTCGTGCGCCATCCTGAGGCCTTCCGTGGTGAAGGCTCGCCCACCCATGTTGACGAGAAATCCCGGACTGTCCTTCACCGTCACCGGCACGCGCGTCATGCGGTGGCCGACCTCTGTCAGGGCCGCAACCACAGGATCTGATGTCTCGATCGCCCGGATGACCTCGACGAGCTTCATCAAGGGCACGGGGTTGAAGAAGTGAAAGCCAGCGATCCGGTCCCGCTTCGTGCAGACGCGAGCGATCGACGCGATCGGTATCGAGGACGTGTTCGAGGCGATGATGCAGTCCGGCCCAACGACGGCCTCGATATCCTTGAACAAGGCCCGCTTGATCTCGAGGTCTTCGAACACGGCCTCGATGACGCAATCAGCGCCAGCAAGTTCGGCGATCGAGGCGACGGCGACCAGGTCGCGGGCAGCCATCGTTGCGTCCTCGACACGCATGCGCCCTTTCTCGACCAGCCGATCAAGCCGACCGAGGATGGCCACACGACCGGCCTCCGCGGCGCCCTGCCGGGCGTCGAGCAACAAGGTCCGCATGCCGCCCTGTACGGAGACCTGGGCGATCCCTTGGCCCATGGCTCCCGCGCCGACCACGGCAATGGTGTAATCGGCTGCCGATACTGATTTCATGCGCTTCTTCCCCGGGGTGCGCCCTGTTATCGCCGCCACCGGCATGGCGATCGTGCAATTGGTTGCCTTGTGATCGGCGCGCGTTGCTCGCAAGGTAACAGCCAAGCCAACGATTGGAAGGGGCAGCCGGCGCAACGACCGCATGCCCTCAGCGCAGGGAGGATCCGATGGGCGGCGAAGAGAAACTGGTGCTCAGTGAAACCCAAGCCGATGGGGTTGCCGTGGTGCGTCTCAACCGGCCGGATGCTCTCAATGCGCTGTCATTGCCGCTGCGCCAACAGCTCGCAGAAGCGTTTCTCGCCCTCCACGATGACCCGAACGTGCGCGCCATCGTTCTAACCGGAAACGAGAAATCGTTCGCAGCCGGTGCCGATCTCAAGGATATGTCGACCCTCGCGATGACCGACATGATCCGGCGTCGGTCGGAGCGGTATTGGAATGTTGTTGCCGCAACGCCACAGCCGGTCATTGCGGCCGTAAACGGTTATGCCCTGGGCGGCGGCCTAGAACTCGCGATGATGTGCGACATGATCGTGGTCGGCGAAGACGCGCAACTCGGGCAGCCGGAGATCAGGGTTGGCATCATGCCGGGGGCTGGCGGAACACAGCGTCTCACGCGGGCAGTCGGCAAGTATCAAGCGATGAAGATCTGCCTCACGGGCAAGCCGTTCTCCGGCCGTGAGGCGCTGGCCATGGGTCTTGCGTGCGAGTGCGTGCCGAACGATCAGGTATTCGAAACAGCCCTCAAGATGGCGCAGGCGATTGCGCGCATGCCACCGTTCGCCGCAATGGCCATCAAAGAATGCATCATCCAGGGTGGCAACGCCTCCCTCGACGCAGGCCTCGCTTTGGAGCGCAAGGCGCTGCACACGATGTTTGCCACCGAAGATAAATCCGAGGGAATGGCCGCCTTCATCGAGAAGCGTCGCCCCAACTTCAAGGGGCGATGATGCGGCGAGGCGGCTGCGTGAGGCAACAGGACAAGGCAACTGGCCGGCGTGGGTCAGGAGCCAAGGATCATCTCGAAGCCGCCGAAGATCATGCGCGTGCCGTCGAAAGGCATCGGGTTCACGTCGGGCCGCAGGCGCGGGTCGGCGAAGACCTTTGGCAGACCGGCGTCTCGGGTGGCCTTGTCGGGCCAGGTGATCCAGGAGAACACGATGGTCTCATCCTCCTTGCGCATGACCGCGGTGTGCATCGAATTGACCTTGCCCTCTGGCACGTCGTCGCCCCAGCACTCGACCAACGTGAGCGCGCCATACTCCTTGAAAACGACCGCAGCATCTGCGGCATGCTTGAGATAGGCGTCCTTGTCGGCGGTCGGCACAGCAAGCAGAAATCCGTCGACATACATGGCGGGCATCCTTGTGTTACGTAGGCTCATCTCCACAAACAACGAATAAGTTGATATCAACGCTTCATGGCCGAGTCGACTGTTAATCGCCTGCCCCCGGAGATCGTCCGGAATGTCGCGAAATCGTGCCTGTGCTTGCATGCACAGCGCGCCGCGCGGGCGCTGTCCCGACGTTTCGACGAGGCGTTCAGACCCCTCGGCCTGACCAACGGACAGTTCTCGCTGCTGATGGCGCTCAACCGCCCCGAGCCGCCCACGATCGGCCAGATTGCCAGCTTTCTCGCAATGGACCGGACGTCGCTCACGGCAGCGCTGAAACCGCTGCAGCGTCGTGGGCTCGTGACTGTCACGACGGGCCGTGACGATCGGCGCAATCGCATCATCTCAATCACGGCCGAAGGGGTCGACCTGCTTGGCCGTGCCCTGCCGCTCTGGGGTGACGTGCAGGCCGAACTCGACGACCTGATCGGCCAAGACATCATGCATCGGCTTCGAGCGGGCCTGAACGATGTCTGTGAGCGGGTAAAGTGATCGCCCTTGCGCGGTTGGCGCATCCACACCCGGGCGCTTCAGCGTAACGGTATGTCAATTGTCGCGCCCGCGACCTTGGGCTAACGAGTTTCCATGACCGACAAGCCAGCTTCATCCCGCTCGCAAAGGGCGCAGACGCCACGCTCAGCATCGAAGCGCCCCAAGATTGCTGCGCAAAAGTCCGGGCAAGGCCCTGCGAAGCGCTCACGCGCCCAAGAAATGCCCCGCGCCACGGCCCATGACAAAGTCATTCATGTGCGCGGTGCACGCGAGCACAATCTCAAGAACGTCGATCTCACCATCCCGCGCGACAAGCTGATTGTGTTTACCGGCCTTTCTGGTTCGGGGAAATCGTCCCTCGCGTTCGACACGATCTACGCCGAAGGGCAACGCCGCTACGTTGAAAGCCTGTCGGCGTACGCACGCCAGTTCCTCGAGATGATGCAGAAGCCGGATGTGGACCACATCGATGGTTTGTCGCCTGCCATCTCGATCGAGCAGAAGACGACGAGCCGCAACCCGCGTTCAACCGTCGGCACCGTGACGGAGATTTATGATTATCTTCGCCTGCTGTTCGCGCGTGTCGGAACGCCCTACTCGCCAGCGACAGGTCTGCCGATCGAAAGCCAAACCTTCAGCCAGATGGTCGACCGAACGCTCGACCTCGATGAGGGAACAAGGCTCTATCTGCTGGCTCCGATCGTTCGCGGCCGCAAGGGCGAGTTCCGCAAAGACCTGGTTGAACTACAGAAAAAGGGGTTCCAGCGAGTCAAGGTCAACGGCCAGTTCCACGAAATCCCCGACGCGCCATCCCTCGACAAGAAGTTCAAGCATGACATCGACGTGGTCGTCGACCGGATCGTTGTGCGCCGCGACGACGCCACCCGCACACGCCTTGCAGACAGCTTCGAGACTGCGCTTGAAATCGCGGATGGCCTCGCGATCATCGAGTTCGCCGACAGGCCACTTTCCGAAGCCGACACGAAAGGGCCGAACCGGTCCAAGAATGAGACCCACGAGCGGATCACCTTCTCATCGCGCTTTGCCTGCCCAGTCTCAGGCTTCACGATTGACGAAGTCGAGCCCCGCCTGTTCTCCTTCAATGCTCCAGCAGGAGCCTGCCCAACGTGCGATGGCCTTGGGACCGAATTGAAGTTCGAACCCGAACTCGTCGTGCCCGACGGCTCACTGTCGCTGCGACAAGGTGCCATTGTTCCGTGGGCCAAGACCGGCGCCACCTCACCGTATTACGAGCAGACGCTGCAAGCGCTCGCCCGGCATTACAAATTCCAGATGACGACCCCCTGGAACGAGTTACCCCTCCCGATCCAGAACACGATCCTGTTCGGGTCCGGGTCCGAGGAAATTTCCTTCGTCTACGAGGATGGCCTGAGAAAATACAAGACGGTGAAATCATTCGAGGGCGTGATCTCGAACATTGAGCGGCGCTGGCGCGAAACGGAGAGCCAGTGGGTGCGGGAAGAGTTGTCCCAGTTTCAAGGGGACCGACCATGCCAAGCTTGCAACGGCTATCGCCTGAAACCGCAAGCGCTCTGCGTGAAAATCGACGGGCTGCACATCGGCCAAATCACCGACATGTCGATCCGCAAGGCAGCTATCTGGTTCGACGGGATCGAAGCGAAACTGTCGGCACAGAAGCGCGAAATCGCAGGGCGTATCCTCAAGGAAATCCGCGAACGGCTTCGCTTCTTGAATGATGTCGGACTCGACTACCTGTCGCTTGCGCGGTCGTCCGGCACGCTGTCTGGAGGTGAAAGCCAGCGCATCAGGCTCGCCTCGCAGATCGGCTCTGGCCTCACGGGCGTGCTTTACGTTCTGGACGAGCCCTCGATCGGGCTGCATCAGCGCGACAACGAGCGCTTGCTCGCAACCCTCCGACATCTGCGCGACCTCGGCAATACCGTCATCGTCGTCGAGCACGACGAGGACGCCATCCGAACCGCAGATCACGTGGTCGATATCGGCCCCGGCGCCGGGGTCCATGGCGGGCGCATCATTGCGCAAGGTGCGCCGGACGACATCATCTCGGCGACCGAGAGCCTGACCGGACAATATCTGTCCGGGCGGCGCCAAGTGCCGGTTCCGACCGGGCGCCGCCAGCACAAGCGCGGACGGCTGCTCACCGTCCGGGGGGCACGCGCCAACAACCTGCAGAACGTCACAGCGAGCATTCCGCTCGGCGTCATGACATGTGTCACGGGCGTGTCTGGCGGGGGAAAATCCACATTCCTGATCGAAACCCTCTACAAGGCCGTCGCACGCCGGCTCAACGGGGCACGATCGCAGCCCGGAGCGCATGATGGCCTCGACGGCCTCGAGCATCTCGATAAGGTGATCGACATCGACCAATCGCCGATCGGGCGAACGCCGCGCTCAAACCCCGCGACGTACACTGGCGCGTTCACGCCGATCCGCGAATGGTTCGCAAGCCTGCCCGAAGCCAAAGCACGCGGCTACCAGCCGGGCCGCTTCTCATTCAACGTCAAAGGCGGCCGTTGCGAAGCCTGCCAGGGCGATGGCGTTATCAAGATCGAAATGCACTTCTTGCCCGACGTCTACGTCGAGTGCGACCAGTGCAAGGGCAAGCGTTACAATCGCGAGACGCTCGAAGTTCGCTTCCGGGACAAGTCGATCGCCGACGTGCTCGATATGACGGTCGAAGAGGGCTGCGGCTTCTTTACGGCCGTGCCGGTCATCCGCGACAAACTCGAGACGCTGCGTCGCGTCGGGCTCGGCTATATCAAGATCGGCCAGCAGGCAACGACGCTGTCCGGTGGAGAAGCGCAGCGCGTCAAGCTCGCCAAGGAACTCTCTAAGCGCGCGACGGGACGCACGCTTTATATTTTGGACGAGCCGACAACCGGGCTGCATTTCCATGACGTCGCAAAGCTGCTCGAGGTGCTTCACGAACTCGTGGCAGCAGGCAACACCGTGGCGATCATCGAGCACAATCTCGAAGTGATCAAAACCGCCGACTGGGTGATCGACATGGGCCCGAGGGTGGTGACGGTGGAGGCCGCGTCGTCGCGGCAGGCACACCTGAAGATGTCGCTCGATGTGAGGAGAGCCACACCGGCCGGTTCTTGCGGGAGGTTCTCGGGCGGCAAGGCGCATGTGGTCATGCGCCCGCCCTCAAGCGCGGCTCGCGTCGCCGTGGCTCTGAGGCCGCTGAATAGCTACCGCTTGATTGGTCTTTCGTTCGGCAACAGCGTAACAGGGCGGCAGGAAACAGCCCTGTTGAGCAGGCTGTAGTGTGCGTCAACAGGGCAACAGCCCTGTTGAGCAGGGCCCTGACCGAGAGCCGTGGGTCCAGGTGCCGGCTGTTCGCAGCTCGCGCGGTTCAGGGCCGAAAGACCACTGAGACACGACCACCAATCCAAACAAGCAATCTGCCCCTGCTACCCCGTTTCCCTCGTTCGTCTGTCACCCTCGTCAGGCGCAGAAACGAACGACGGAGCGCAAAGGGCACGAGCAACAATTTCGATCCCGTACCGCTTTTCAATCTGGCGTCCCTGGCAGGCGGGTGCTGCAGATGGTGCAGGGACTTCTCAATCGGCGGAACACTGTCGCTTTGCTCGCGTTGTCCGCACCACCAGCCCGCGAGGGGAAGTCCATCACACCCAGCAAGACCGGTTTTCACCAGCCCTCACCATGTGTCTGGCGGCAGCACCAGGGACAGGCTAAACGAGCGCCAATTTTGGTGTGAGAGCTGCACCCTGATCGCGAGATGGGGCGGCCTCGGAAACGTACACGGAGATGATGAACATGGCACGCATCACGCTGAGGCAGCTTCTCGATCACGCAGCCGAAAACGACTACGGCGTGCCAGCGTTCAACATCAACAATATGGAACAAGCTCTTGCGATCATGGCCGCAGCCGATGCCGTCGACGCACCGGTGATTATCCAAGCCTCGCGCGGCGCCCGCCAGTACGCAAACGACGTGATGCTCCGCCACATGATGGATGCCGTGACCGAGATCTATCCGCACATTCCCGTGTGCGTCCATCTCGATCATGGCAACAATCCCGCAACCTGCATGACGGCGATCCAGGCCGGTTTCACGTCCGTGATGATGGACGGATCCCTGAAGGAAGACGGCAAAACACCAGGCGACTGGGACTACAATGTCGGCGTCACAAGGAAGGTCGTCGAGATGGCCCACCTTGGCGGCATTTCGGTCGAAGGCGAGCTCGGGGTCCTTGGATCCCTCGAAACCGGCATGGGCGAGAAAGAAGACGGACACGGCGCTGAGGGCAAGCTCTCACACGATCAGCTTCTGACAAACCCAGACGAAGCGGTCAGGTTCGTTGCCGAAACGAAGGTCGACGCGCTCGCCATTGCCATGGGCACCTCGCACGGCGCCTACAAGTTTTCGCGCAAGCCCGACGGCGCTGTGCTTGCCATGCACGTGATCGAAGAGATCCACCGGAAGCTGCCGAACACACACCTCGTGATGCACGGGTCATCGTCGGTGCCGCAGGACCTGCAGGACCTCATCAATGCCCATGGCGGCAAGATCAAGCCGACGTGGGGCGTCCCGGTCGAAGAGATCCAGCGCGGCATCAAGCACGGCGTCCGGAAGATCAACATCGACACCGACAACCGGATGGCGATGACGGGCCAGATCAGAAAAGTGCTTGCTGAAAACCCGGGCGAGTTCGACCCGCGCAAATACCTGAAGCCGGCTCAGGAGGCCATGACCAAGCTCTGCCGGGAGCGGCTCGAACAGTTCAACGCGGCTGGACAAGCCTCCAAGATCAGGCGTGTTTTCACGCTTGCCGAGATGGCAAATCGGTATGCGCGCGGCGAACTCGATCCCCGGATCGGTTGAGCTGGCGCAAGCCCGGGACGCCAGCCCATGATTTGCCCAAGGATCTGGCCCCCCCCCCCCGCACGCCCGTGACCTCCCGCCAGCCGCGCTTGGCTCGTGTCACCTTCACTGAGCGTGATTGCAGCTGCCAAGAGCCCTTGCGGACCAGCTCAAGAGTGGCGCCAGTGCCGTGCGCGCGGCTGGCCTCGGGATGTCAAGTTGTCGCAGCATCCCGGCTGAGCGCACTGATTTTGACTTGAGAATAACTTGTCGATAATTTCTTCCTTGAGCTGAATATCAGCTCCTGATTCCCACAATTTGGCGTCCAGCTTGATCGTGGTTCGCCTGAATGCAGCCAGCGCACGACCTCATCCGCAAGCGCCCGGTCACGCGCTGCAATCAATCCGAAACACTTCGTGATCTCGATGAGATCTATTTGAGCGCTGCCTTCGAACATCCCGTCAGACCTGCGATTTCGGAATTTGACGCCGTCGAGTTGCCTGTGCTCTGAGGCGCGCCGCCGGATCAGAGGGACTTTTCAAATTGAGGCAGGTGGGTTCCGGCGGCCCGTCCAAACGGCAAGGTGCGATCCGACCGGTGTCCGAAACGGCTCACCGTGACTGAGGCCCAAGATGGCCCGCAGCGCGCGGTCGCGCATGCGCCTGCCTATTCAGTAACCAAGAAAGGAGGCTTCCGTGAGGACCTTCCTAGCCATTGCCTGCGCCGTCCTAACCCTTGGATTCGCTCAGCCATCCTTCGCTGCGGCCAAGGCAGAAGCCGGAGCCAGAGAATCCGGTCAGCGCCAGGCTAAGCGCGTGACGACATCAACCAACCGCAAGGCCACGACCCGACGCACGGCGAAAAATCGCTCGAGCCGCCGGGAAGCAGCGAAAAGCACGCGGCGCCGGACCGCGAGTGCATCCTCGAAGCGCGGCACGGCCCGCACTCAAACCGGTCGACGCGTCGCAAGCGGCAAGTCCAACCGCCGCGTTTCCTACCGCACGACGCAGCGCCTCAGCGTCTCGGCGTTCGTTCCGGAGCGGAAAGTCCGCCCAACCGGAACCGTGCTGACCGGATTGGCTTCGTACTACTGGCAGCCACAGCCTGTCGCTTCGGGAGGTCGCTTCAACCCGAACGCACTGACCGCTGCCCACAAGACGCTCGCTTTCGGAACCCGCGTGCGCGTGACCAACCTGCGCAACAACAGGTCCGTCGACGTGGTGATCAATGACCGCGGTCCCTACATCGCCGGACGGATCATTGACCTGTCGAAGCGTGCAGCCGGAGTTATCGGCATGCAGCAGGCCGGAGTCGTGCCGGTCCGTGTGACCGTACTCGGTCGGTAACAAAACAATGGCCTCGAGGCTTTTGGCCTCGAGGCCGCTTTCGGTCGCTGCCGCGATTGCGCTTAAGGCTGCCCACCGCCTATGGTCTGCCGTCACTGCGGACAAGACTTGGGACGGGATCCTGCTCTATGCCTGCTGCCTCGCCGCCGCCCACTCGAAAAGACGCCATCGCTCGGATCAGAACGGCTCTGATCGAGAAGAAGATGACGCAAGCTGAGCTCGCCGACGGCGCCGATTGTCACGAGAAGACGATCCAGAACCTGCTTGGCGGCCGACCGGTCCGCGACCAGACACTGTTCGATGTGTGCATGGTGCTCGACCTGCCGTTCGACGTGCTCAAGGGCGAATGGTCGGGCGATAGTGCAACGCTTTACGACGTGCCAAGCAACATGCCGGCCCAGCCAGCGCCCGGACGCGACGTGGCACCGGTGTACATGGGCGCCTACACAAAGGCGGCCGTCGATCACATGATCGGCTCATACCTCACCATCAGGCCGGCTTTTGCCGTGGCGCGCACCGTCATCGCCTATCGCACCGATATCGAGTGGGACCCGGCTTGGCCGAGCCTTGTGTTCCAGGAGCGGCAGCGCCCAGATCAGGCCTATGAGCACCGCGGCAGGCTTCACGTGCCAGCCTCGTCGATGTTCATGCACTTCGTGTCTCTCACCAAGGGAGCGATGCGCATGATCGTGGTCTCACAGCTTGACCAAGTCGGCCAAATGCGGGGATTGATCACAACGATCAGCCGTCACCAGGCCATGGTCGTGCCGGTGAGCGGGCCGATCGTCTATGTCAAGCAGGTTGACGTCGCCGCCGACGCTTGCGGCGAGATTGCAGAGGGCCACAGGCTCTACCAGCGCTACCGGGAATTGCTCAACGCGACGATCGCCGGCGGTTATGCAAGGGTCGTGGCGTGACGGCTACGACATGTAAGCGGCGCCCTGGCTTTGGCCCTTCACAGCCCTGCGCGGTCCATCGGCGAGCTGTGACACAACCTCAAGATCTCCGAAACCCGCGAAACCCGTCCGCCGCGATGTCGTCAATCTTGGTCTGGTACGTCGGTATGCCGCCAATGTAGGGCGCAAATACCTTTGGCTTGCCCGGCACATTCGAGCCGAGATACCAGGACTGACATTGCGACCTCAGTGATTGGGCGCCGACGTCGGCATTGTGCGCAACCCAGGCGTCTTCGTCTGCCGCCGCCGCCTCGATCAACGTCTCACCGCGCTGGCGCATGTCATCGAGACACGTGGCGATCCAATCGACGTGCTGCTCGATCGCGAGGATCATGTTGGCAAAAACGGAGGGGCTGCCCGGGCCGGTGATCGTGAACAAGTTCGGGAAACCGGCGATGCCAAGACCGAGATAGCTGCGGGGGCCATGCTCCCACTTATCGGCAAGCCGAAGCCCGCCCCTGCCGCGCAGGTCAAGCTTCAGCAATGTCCCCGTCATCGCATCGAACCCGGTTGCGCAGACGATCGCGTCCACCGCGTAGGACGTCTCACCAACCACGACCCCTTCGGCACAGAATCGCGTGATCGGCTGCTTCGAGATGTCGACCAGCCGGACGTGTTGCAGGTTGAACGTTTCATAATAGTTCGTATCGGCGCAGAGCCGCTTGCAGCCGATGATGTCGCGCGGCGACAGCAGTTCGGCTGTCGCAGGATCCTTCACCACTTCCCGAATTTTGCGCCGAACGAACGCGGCCGCTTCTTCGTTGGAGCGTGGGTTGATGAGGAGGTCGTTGAAGACCCCGAGAAACGGCAATCCGCCAATGTTCCACCACTCATCGAAAAGCCGTTCCCGCTCCTCATCGGACACCTCGAGCGCGCCGAAAGTATTGTGGCGGAAATAGAAGCCGGTCGGTCGCTGGCGCCCCTTGGCCCTGAGCTCGGCATAGCTCTGTTTCACGCGCGCGCGCTCGTCATCCGTCAGCGGGCGGTTTCGCGCCGGCACGATGAAGTTCGGCGTGCGTTGGAACACGAACAGTTCCTGGGCCTGCTCGGCGATCACTGGAATGCTTTGAATGCCCGACGAGCCAGTGCCGATGACGGCGACCCGGAGTCCGGTGAAGTCGACGCCGTTACGCGGCCAGTCGCCCGTATGATAGATCGGCCCTCGAAACAACTCGCGATCCGGGAAGTCGGGCAGGTTGGTCGTCGAAAGACAGCCGACCGCCGTGATCAGAAAACGCGTCGAATATTCGGCCCCAACATCCGTGCAGACCCGCCAGGCTCGAGTCGCCTCGTCGAATGCTGCACCCGTCACGCGCGTATTGAAGGTCATGTCGCGGCGTAGGTCGA
The DNA here is from genome assembly GCA_050330095.1 of Hyphomicrobiaceae bacterium. Classification (GTDB taxonomy): domain Bacteria; phylum Pseudomonadota; class Alphaproteobacteria; order Rhizobiales; family Hyphomicrobiaceae; genus JBCBWG01. Next base: position 27,980 of record JBHJOC010000017.1, on the reverse strand, counting down.
ACCGATCGGCAACATGGTTCGCATAGGCGAGGATCTCCGGTTGCGCCGCGTACCGCTCCGACCAGTCCCAGTGCTGTTCGAGGTCGCGCGAGAACGAATAGGAGTATTGAATGCTCTCCACGTCGCAGCGCGCGCCAGGATAGCGGTTCCAGTACCACGTCCCTCCGACACCATCGGCCATCTCAAGGACGCGGACGCGAAAGCCAGCGCCCCGCAACTTGTGCAGCGCATACATCCCGCCAAAGCCCGCTCCGATTATAAGCACATCGAAGTCGGGGCCGTCAGACGGCGCTGCCTCCATGGCCGCGTGCGCTGCGGTGGTCTCGGCTGATCGGTCTTCGAGCATAGCGTTTCCTCAGCAAGCACATTTCTTCTCAGACGCCATTGATCGGATCAGAGACTTCCATCGAGAACGGCGTCGATCAACACCGGGCCGAGGTCTCCTCGGCAGGCTTCGTTCAGAACGCCGCGGACCTCACCAGGATCGCTCAGCCTGATTGCGCGCATGCCAAGACCGCTGGCGAGGCTCACCCAGTCCAGCGGTGGGTCCTTGAAGTCCATCCCGATGAAGTTGTCGTCGCCGTGGAACGACAAAAGCCGCTGCTTGATGATGCGATATCCGCCATTGTTGCATATGATGAACGCCATCGGCAGCTTGTGGTGGGCCGCGGTCCAAAGCGCTTGGACCGAGTACATGGCCGAGCCGTCGCCGATCAACGCAGTCACCGGTCGGTCGGGATGGGCCAGTTGGACACCGACGGCCGCCGGAAGCCCCCAGCCGATCCCACCCGACGCCAACCCGTGGAAGTTGTAGCGGTCACGATAGGGATAGAGCGCGTTGGCGTGGCGCGCCGAGGTCAGGCCTTCGTGCACGAGAATACCGTGCGCCGGGATGGCTTCGCACACCTGCAGCGTGAGCCAGTCGCCCGACATCGGCGTCTGATCGGCGCGTGCGCTGATCTGGCTCACGAGCGCGGCACGTTTGGCAGACCAGTTTCGCGTCGACAGCGCCGCGAGCCCGGTGGCCGCGCGCTCAGACAGGGCTGTGCCGCCACGCGCCCTCAGGATCGGGATCAGTGCCTTGAGCGTCTCTTTGACATCAGCCTTGAGCGCAATGTCTGCGGAATAGTTCTTGGCTAGCTCGTTGTCGACGAGGCCGATTTGCGCAATCGCGAGATGGTCGGGCTTGGCATCGATCGGGCTCCACACCGACATGCGCAGCACGTCGGCACCGAGCACCAGCATCAGGTCATGGCCTTCGAGGTGCTTGCGAACGATCGCCTGCTCGCGCCCCGGCGTTCCCATGAAGGCCGGGCGTTCTGAGAGGAAGTGCGCCCCATAAGCAATTGTCGACTGCCACGCCGGACAGCCGAGCACTTCGGACAGTTCGGCTGCTTCCTCGAGCGCGTCGCTTTTGACGACCTCGTCACCGGCAAGCAGCACCGGAGCCTTCGCCGCAATCAGCCGATCGGCAAGCGCAACCAGGGCTTCCTCACTCGGGCGCACCTTTGCATCGACCCGCGAACGCTTCCCAAGATCGACCCCGCCTTCTGCGTTCAGGATGTCGCCCGGCAGAGAGAGGAACACAGGACCCGTTGGCGGCGTCATTGCGATCTTGGCGGCTCTGCGCACGATCCGCGGCAGATCCTCCAGGCGGTTGACCTCGACCGCCCATTTGACCAGCGGTTGCGCAATGGGCACCAGCGGATCGTAGAGCAGCGGCTCCATGAGGCCGTGGCCCTGCTCTTGTTGGCCTGCGGTGAGAATGAGGGGCGTCCCGGTGAACTTGGCATTGTAAAGTGCGCCCATCGCATTCCCGAGGCCAGGCGCCACATGCACGTTGCACGCCGTGAGCTTGCCCGACGCCCGCGAGAAGCCGTCGGCCATTGCAACGACGAGGCTCTCCTGCATGGCCATGACGTAGGTCAGATCGGGGAAGTCCTTCAAGGCGTGCATCACGGGCAACTCGGTGGTGCCGGGATTGCCGAACAAGTGCGTGATGCCCTCGTCCATGAGCAGAGCAAGGAAAGCCGACCGTCCGGTAATCGTATTCGCCATTGCGCGTCTTCCCCAAATCATGCGCCGGACGCTGGGCAGCGGTCCGTTTCGCCGAGGCGCCGAACGATGCCAGGTGGCCGGGATTCTTCTATGTTGCGTTCGAGCGTTGTCTTCGCGGTGTGTGTGGCCGGCAGCTAAGCAGCTTCGGCTGCGCCTTCCTATACCTGCCGTCGCATCGCAGCCCTTCGCACGGCCGCACGCGGCCCGAATTGCATCGTGCCTGAGAATTGCTCAGGATGACGATTGGTCCCCGCGCCGCTGGGCCGCCATCGACCCGCGCCGGAACCCTGACACATGTCCCGCCCACGCCTTCTCCCATCCCTGCTCGCCCGGCGGCTGCCGTTCTTCTACGGCTGGGTCGTGCTCGGATGTGCCTGCTGTGCTGGCTTCGCACGCCAAGGACCGGCCGTAGCGACCTTGTCCATCTTCATTGCGCCGATGGCGGCCGAGCTCGACTGGTCGAAGACGGCAATCTCAGGTGCAGTTTCGCTCGGCGGCGTCCTTGCAGCGATTACGGCACCCTATCTCGGCGGGCTGCTCGATCGACACGGCGCGCGTGCAATTCTCGTCGTGGCGATCCTGACCACCGGCCTTGCCATGATGGGGCTGTCACTCGTCATGACGCTGCCGGTGTTCTACGTCTTGTTCTGCATCGGACGGATGAATTTCGCAGGTCCGTTCGACCTTGGCATCTACGGCTCGATCAACGCCTGGTTCATTGCAAAGCGGCCAACCGCAACGGCCATTGCCACGACGTTCCAGATGATCGGCCTGACGGCGATGCCACTCATCGCGACTGCGGCCATGCTATGGTTCGACGACTGGCGCTTGGCCTGGGTCGCAGTCGGCCTGACCGTGCTGATCGTCGGCTTACTGCCAAACTGGCTCCTGATGGTGCGCCGCCCCGAAGACATGGGTCTTCTTCCCGACGGGCGCAAACTGCCAGATGCGGAGGCCGACCCCGGAAGCGACGTTGATGGTGCGCCGGCATCTGACGTTGCCGAAGCAACGTTCACCCGAGCCGAAGCGCTGAGAACACCAACGTTCTGGTTGCTCTGCCTGTTTACGCTGCTGGTCTACCCGGTGCAGGCCGGCATCAGCCTGCATCAGGCGCCACATCTGCTCGAGCGCAACTTCGACCTTACGATCGCAGCGACCGTCGTCGGCACGTTTTCGGTTCTGTCTGCAGTTTCGGGGCTGCTCTACGGAGCCGTTGCCCGCCGCCTGCCAATCTGGCTGCTGCTTGCAAGTATCGGCGCGTGCCTGTCGGGCAGCGCGATCATGATGGTCTACCTTGAGACCGCTCTCGAAGCCTATGCCTCGGCTGCCCTGTTCGGCTTTGCGATCGGTGGCTTGTTGACGATGCTGCCGCTAGCCTGGGCCGACTTTTTCGGTCGTCGGAGCTTTGGTGCGATCCGCGGGGCCGCACTGTCAGTGCAGGTCGTTGCGCAGGCGATCGGACCTGTGCTTTCCGGGGGCTTTCGCGACTTGACCGGCGACTATGTTCTCTCTCTTTGGGTCCTCGCAGCGCTCGCCGCCGCCGGCAGCCTCGTCGCTCTGTTCCTACGGGCACCCAAGCCGCCACCGCAACGCGGCCCGGACGCTGGGTCGACATGAACAGTCGGGGACCGGCGCGCTGATTGAGCGCAGCGGTGCCGAGCCCACTTGCAATCGACGGCGCGGTGGAGGATCGAGGCATCCTCAATCGCCGGCGCGGTGGTCGTTGCCGGCGGTCTGCCCTGGAAAGTCGATGCCATGCCGAAGTCGCTCTCGCTTGCTAAAGAGAACATCAAGGTCCTCCTGCTGGAGGGGATCTCCGACAGTGCGGTCGCGACGCTCAAGCAAGCGGGTTACACGAATGTGGAGCGGCTTCCGACAGCGCTCGACGGAGCGGAGCTGCGAGAGAAGCTTGCCGGTGTGCGGATGCTCGGCATTCGCTCGCGGACTCGGATCGATGCCAGGGCAATCGACGGCAACCGGTCGCTGATCGCGATAGGCTGCTTTTCGGTCGGCACCAACCAGGTTGACCTCGATCTAACGCACGCGATGGGAATTCCTGTTTTCAACGCGCCGTTTTCGAATACGCGCAGCGTCGCGGAGCTGACGATTGCCGAAGCGATCATGCTGTTCCGACGCATCTTCCCGCGCTCGAACGCAGCCCACCAAGGCGCCTGGGACAAGTCCGCGACCGACAGCCACGAAATCCGAGGCAAGACCCTCGGCATCGTCGGCTACGGAAATATCGGCAGCCAACTCGCTGTGCTCGCGGAAGCCATGGGCATGCGTGTCATTTATTATGATCGGACCGACAAGTTGCGGCACGGCAACGTCGAACCGACTGACACGCTCGAACAGCTGCTTGCGCAATCGGATGTCGTGACGCTGCACGTGCCAGAAACGGCTGAAACACAAAATATGATCGGCGCGAGCGAGTTGCGCGCGATGAAGCCCGGGGCCTTCCTGATCAACAACGCTCGCGGCACGGTGGTCGATCTCGAAGCCCTCGCCAGTGCTCTGCGGGACGGACATCTGCGCGGCGCTGCAATCGATGTCTTTCCAATCGAGCCGGGCTCCAACAGGGAGCAGTTCGAATCCCCGCTACAGGGCCTCGACAACGTGATCCTGACGCCGCACATCGGTGGCTCGACGCAGGAAGCCCAAGAGCGCATCGGTTCGGAGGTGGCGCGCAAGTTCGTCGACTTTTCCGATGTTGGCTCGACCACCGGAGCGGTGAATTTTCCCAACGTGCAACTGCCAGTGAGCCCGTCTGGAACGCGCTTCATCCAGGTTCAACGCAACCTTCCCGGACAGTTGCAGACCCTCAACGCCATTTTCGCCCGCCGCGGCATCAACATCGCTGCCCAATACTACCAGACCGGAGCCGAACTCGGTTACGTGGTGCTGGATGCAGAATCCGATGTCGCGGATGCCGGAACCGTGCTCGACGAAATTCGTTCCCTCGAAGGCACAATCCGTGCGCGGGTCCTGTTCAGCAGGCGCCGGAATGGCGTCCCCCGCTGACCATCTGTCGGCGGATGCCATCAGCCATTTTGCGACACGCACGGGGGCGCCCGCCGGCTTGTTTTGCCCGGATCACGAGGGCCGAAACGAAGGCGGCAACGTCGGTTAACCAAGGCTTAGGCTGCCTCTGTTCTAATTCTGACCCAGTCAAACCTTAAAATGCGCAAACTTCTCGCGTCTGTGGGAAAGGGTGCCAGCGATGGCGCCGCGTGCCTACGGGGGAGTTCATGGTACTGCGTCAAACGACGCGTCGCGGCGATCGCCGGGCGGCGTCGCCGGGACTTTTGTTTTGCCTGCTGATGATCGTCACGATGGCCGCAACCGGGGCCAGCGCTCAACAGCCTCAGGCCTCGGGGTTCAGCATTGGTGATCTGATTTCTGAGATTGCGAACGCAGCGACGGGCCAAGCGTCTCCGGAACCCGAAACCCTGGAAACGACGTTCACTGCGGAGCTTGATCGCGCCGTCGATTTCAAGGTCTCACAGCTCGCATCACCGAACCGCCTCATCGTCGACATGCCGAATGTGCGCATGCGCTTGCCGCCCGTGCCGACGCGCCCCGTCGGCGTTGTCGCGAACTTCCGGGCCGGCAGCGAAGGCCAGAACCGCACACGCCTGATCATCGCGTTGACCGAGGAAGTGCTCGTCACAGCAGCCGAGATCCGCCGCAATCCGACCACCAATGCCATCGAACTCACCGTGACGATGCTACCGCTGAGGGAACAGGCAGCGCGCGATGCACGGCTTGCAAAGCTGCGCAACCACCGCATGGGTCTCGGGGTCGCCCCGCCGTTGCCGCGGGTCGCAGCAACGCCGAAGGAAATCGACGATAAGACGTCCAAGCCGCTGATCGTGCTGGATCCGGGTCACGGTGGCAGAGATTCGGGTGCGATGAAGCATGGCACCGTCGAGAAGCAAGTGGTGCTTGAGTTCGGGCTTGTTCTGCGCGACCTCCTGCTCGCGACAGGCCGATACCGCGTGATGATGACCCGCGAGACCGATGTCTTCATTCCGCTCGGCGAGCGGCGCGACTTCGCGGAGCGCAACAAGGCCGACCTGTTCATTGCAATCCACGCCGATTACGCCACGACCAACGCCAGCGGAGCGACCATCTATTCGTTGCGCGAGCGCGTTGCGGAGCGACTTCGCTCCTCCGCGCGCCAGGAGGTGCGTGACGGCGTGCTGCCGACCGACGAAGCCCGCAGGCTCGAGGCCATGGCTTCAGCAGACCTCGACGCAATACGGGCGATGCTGGCCGATCTTGCCGCCAAGGAGGTCGATGTCGTGAGGGACCGCACAGAGGTCTTCACGCGAGCCGTGATCGAGACCATGTCCGCCTCGACCGATATGCGGCGCAGGCCCGACCAGGAAGCCGCCTTCAAGGTGCTCCGTACCGCTAAGGTGCCCTCGGTTCTGATCGAACTCGCCTACGTTTCCAACCAGCGCGACGCGCAACGCCTCCGCTCGGCGGAATGGCGACAGAAAGTAGCAGCCTCGATCATGGAAGCGGTCGACAATTACTTCTCTGCCTCAATCGCGAGATTGCCGCTTTAGATCACTCCGCATCAAGGCGCCATCTGATCCAGGCGGAACTGGCCGACACCGTCGAGGAGCCGGCCTGACCTTTCTCCGGCCACACCTGACCGCACTCGCGGTAAGGCGTCGGATGACAATGCTCTACTCCTGTGATGCTTGAGCGACCTCATCCGGACAGTGAATCGCATGGGCGGCTCCGTCCGACCGGATGTTGCTCTCGTGATGTCTTGTGGGAAGGCTCTCAGCCGTCCGTCCGCTCAAACGAGCCGAAGCTGCGACGCTGGCAGATGTGCTTTGATCCTGTTGTTCAGAAGATCGAGCAGGATGCCAACGCGGTCTTTGTCACGAAGCTCTACGATCTGACCCACGAGCCCTTCAAACGGTCCAGCGCTGATCTTGACAGTCTGCCCGACGTCAAAGTCTGACGGCTTACTGCAGACGACCCCGTCAACCTCACGCGACCGCAGCGTTTCGATGAACGCTCCGTCGATCGTACCCGGCGCATCGCCCATGCAGATGACGGTGCGCACCCCATAGGTCGAGAGCATCACGCGCCAGTTCATTTGAGCCCCATCAGCGCGGACAAAAACATAGGATGGGAACAGCGGTCGGCGCGTGTCGTAGATGCGTCGAGCGTGGCGAATGCGTTTGCCGATCTGAGGGCAGTACGCTTCGAAGCCTTGGCGCCTCAAATTCTCGGCGGCGAACTGCTCGCGATGGGGCTGTGTATTGATCACCAGCCATTTTTCTGTGCGCGGAGGAACTGGGCAATATTGCATGGGAACAGCGCCAACAGATTAATTGCATGTGCCTGAATGATCAATACGGCTGTTCAGTACTCGCAAACCTGTGCGGCAAGTCAATGACATCGGCCAAGAGCCCCTTGATCGCGCCGCATCAGACGCGGGCAGCTTGAGCCTGGGGCACGCACCCGCGGCCATCATACATGAGGCAGCCGACTGGTGTTGGTTCGTGTTTTCGCTGCCCAACTTATAACTGTCCAGACGCACAACACGACTATGATGGTTAGGATCGCAAGGATGGTAAGTGCGATGACCGTCGCTGAATTGCCGATGATCCAGACGAGGTAGGACACAACCACGTCGTACTTGAGCAAGGCGAGCAGACCGAGAACGCCGCTGCCGACCTTCGCGAGGAGTTCAGCCTTCTTGTCGTCCCGCAAAAAGTAAACGATGTTGAGCAAAGTCCAGAGGCCAAAGCCAGCACTGAGCCATGGCACCATCATGCTGAAGGCCCCGCGACCGGCTTCGCCCGCAAAAACCTTTAGCGATTGCACGAAGGCCTGCGCCATGAGCGGGAAGAACAACGTCGCAATCGTGCCGATGATCAAGCCGATCTCGATGGCGAGCAGGCGATTGCTGTAGGCCTTGGCAACGGCATCGAAATGCAGCGATAGCAGCAGGCTGATCGCGAACAGCATCACCAGGAAAAAGACCTTGAGCGGCAGTAGTGCCGCATGCACCTGAGCGGTCACTGACCGATTAGCAGGGTCAGCGTGCAGCCGCATGATCTCGTCGACCAGGGATTGCTGGGCCGCGCAACAGGTGGCGTCATCCACCAAGTCGGGACGCTGCGAGAACCTGGTCGTGACGACGCAGTAGCGTCGCGGCTCGGCAAGTGTGTGCCGCTCGATCAGTCGCCGCTCGCTGCAGTCCCGAACGAAGTCGGCAAGCGTGACATCTGTGGTTGCAAGCTTCCGCAGGTTTTCGATTGCCGGAAGCAGCGGCAGCCTATCACAGGTCTGATCGCCGCTGGCTCCGCATGTTTCCGGCTGCCCCGTGTCCGCAAGCAAGACCTCAGGCTTCAGTTCCCAAACAGATCGATTTGGCGTGTCGAGGATATACCCGCTGACGGCGTTGGCAACCCAGACCAGTGCAAGCAATCCGGCGAGGAACCGGAGCTTGCCGAGGCTGACCGACCGCCAGTAGTGGTCGACGAACGCAACCGCGGGCAGATAGAACGCGACGAGCGCGATAATGCCGAACGTCGGGTAGAACAGGAACAGGTGGCTGTCGATCGCCAGCATGTTCAGCCAGCCAGCGTCCTTGAACTCAAGCGCCAGCGAAACGGTCGTCGCGATGAATGAAAACGCGAGAGCGACGAATACGATCGCGACGAACGTATGCGCCCCACGCAGCATGATACCACCCCTCAACGCGACTGACCGAGTGCATCGTGCGATCGCTCGCGGCCGCAAGGCGGCCAGGCGAACGGGCAAAGATGCTCTACCATTTTGATTCTAGGGCAATTTCATTCGATCAGCGACCCGCGAAGCGATACCGTCCGATCGGATATTGCCCTGGCAGCCCGCATAGCGTGGCTCCCCTTGAAGCGATAGCCTGCCGCCGAGCGAAGCGCGAGCACCGTGCACGCCCAGCGATAGCCGGAACCACGGACGCTGGCATGTGTGCAACAGCCGCAGGGCGTTCGCGGCCTCAGGCACGGGAACGCCGCGCCAGGACCGACGGCAAAACCAAGATGACGGCAAGCGCCGCGCAGATCAGCGTGAGCGAAAGCACTTCGGCCGCACCGATCGGCTCGCCGAGCAGCAAGGCACTCGAATAGACGCCGACCACCGGGATTGCGAGCGTCCCGAGTGCGGCCACCGAAGCCGGAAACATTCGGACGATGGTGAAATACGCCCATTGACCGAACGTCATCGGCAGCAGCAGGATGTAGACCATTGACCAGGCAACCGGCGTACTCAACGCAAGCGGGTCCGGGACCGGCTCGAAGGCGAGCGCGATGGCTGTGACCGGCACGGCTGAGATCAGCAGTTGCCAGGCCATGTTCGCGACGACCGGGATGGTCCAGTTGAACCGTTTGAACAAGACCGTGCCGAGCCCCCAGCAGACCGCAGAGCCAAGCATGAACAAGGCCCCGATCGGAGCGGTCTCGAGCACGGCGAGGTCCGGGCCGATCAGCACGGCAAGTCCCGCAACGCCAAGCCCAAGGCCGAGAACCTTCAGGCGAGACAATGTCTCCCCGAGCATTGCCCACGCAAACAGTGCGGCCCAGATCGGCATCGTGAACGCAATGATGACGGCGCGCCCTGCCGGCATCAGCGACACACCATAGCCAGAGCAGATGTGCCAGCCAGCGACGGCAAATATTGTCGTCAGGATGAGCGGGCCGACTTCGTACCAGCGGCAGAACACACGCGATCCAGTCGCGAGCGCGATCGCAAGCAGGCCAAAGCCGCCGAAGATCAGGCACACCGCCCGGAACCACCAAACCGGAATTTCGACGAGCACCAGCTTCATGACGGGCCAATTGACGCCCCAGACGATCGTGAGCGCGATGAGCATCAACAGCCCGGCGAGCGGCAGTGACGCGGAGCGCTGTCCGGCTTCCGCGTCAGTTTTTGGCGCCATGTCGAAGATCTCACCTTTCGGATCGGTGTGTGGCGTGCATCAAGCACCGCCGACTGAGATGCAGGCGCGCAGGGGCTGCAATGTCAACCCTCCGCAAGGTCAGGCCTCGCGGAGGGTCAGCCCGGCAACCGTTCGGGCCCATGAATTCGGTGCTATCACCACCAGCCCTTGCAGACATAGTAGCGGCGCTTCCAGGACTGCGAGCCCGTCTGGGTCCACTTCCGCCGGGCATACCCACAGCTGTCATAGACCTTGTAGGCGTGGCCGTAGTAGCGGGGTCCATAGTGCTTGTAGAAGCCGAAGTGGCGCTTGAAGTGATGCCCACCGCGATGTCCGCCGCGGAAGTGACCGCGATGCCCGCCGCGACGGCTGACCTCGATCAGATTTGTGGCTTGGCCAGACTGCTCGATTTGAGCCGAGGCTCCGACCGAAGCAAGTGCCGATGCCGCGTTCGCCGTTGACGTGAAGTTGCCACCAGCCAGCGTCGCCAGGGCAAGTGTTGCAATCGTAAGGGTCTTAAGCATTTTCGTCTCCTCTGTGTTGGTGTCGACGGTTCCGTCCGCCGATGAGAGGAGAATGCCGGGGTCTGCCCGGCAGCGCTGTTCCGGCTGGAACAGGACAGATTTTTGGGGTGACCGGGTTACCGGCAGGCTCTGATGAACTCCGCCAAGGGCCGCCGCGGGGTCGGCGCTTGGCGGCGGGCCGCCGCCGATGAGACCCTCACCAGATCGGCCCGACATCCTGGCGCCGGAACGCCACCTCACGGTGAACATAGCCTGACATCGCGAGCCCAAAACCGATCAGGAACGTCGTCATGGATGTTCCGCCATAGGACACGAGTGGCAGCGGCACGCCGACGACCGGGACCAGCCCCGTCACCATCGCAACATTGATAAACAGATAAAGGAAAAGTCCCAAAGAGGCGCCAGCGATGAGGAGGCGCGCAAACCGGTTTCGGGTCGCAAGGGCCATGTAAAGGAGCGTCAGGATCAACGCTGCGTAGATTGCAAGAACGCTGACTGCACCAATGAAGCCCCATTCCTCACCGATCATCGTGAAAATGAAGTCGGTGTGCTTCTCGGGCAGGAAGTTCAACTGGGACTGGGTCCCCTTCATGTATCCCTGTCCAGATAACCCACCTGAGGCGAACGCAATTTTCGACTGCGTGATGTGATACCCGCTGCCGAGCGGGTCACCATCCGGGTTGAAGAACACCTCGATGCGCCGTTTCTGATAGTCGTGCAGAAACCCGTAGGCGACGGGAACAGCGGCGGCAGCTAGTCCGCCGGCCGCCAGGAAATAGAGGTAGCTCACACCGGCGAGAAACATAGTGCCGAAACCGACGAACGCGAACAGCAAAGCTGTGCCGAGATCGGGCTGCTCGAGCGTCAGGCCAACCGGCAGCAGGATTGCGAATGTCGGCAGGGCCACGTAGACCGGCGACGACACCTTCTCCAGGGGCAGCCACTGGTAGTACCGGGCAAGCGCGAGAACGAGCGCAATCTTCATCAGCTCTGAAGGCTGAAGACTGAAGGCGGGCGTGCCGAGCCAACGTCGCGCGCCCATGGCTTCGAAGCCAACGAACGGGACGAGCGCGAGCAGCAGGATTGCGAGCGCGTAGGCTGGGTAGGCGAGCCGCAGCCACAGCGCAATCGGTAGCAGGCTGATCACGATGACGAGCGCTATTCCCGAGATGAACCGCAGGATCTGGCGGTCAGCCCAGGGCTCGATCGCCCCCCCGGACACCGAATAGAGCGCGATCAGGCCGACTGCAGCCAGCGCACACAGCAAGGCAAGCATCAGCCAGTTCACGGCGATGAGCTTGCGTGCGAGAGAAACCGGCTCGTTAGGGTTGGTGATGCGACGGTTCACGGTCTTCCACCATGGGCAAGCTCACTCGGAACCTGGTGTTCTCGATTGATCCAACTCGGCCGTTCGCGATCTTCAACCACGCTCGACCCCCGCATCACGACCGCCAAGCGTGAAGGGCGGGCGGGCGTCCCGCTCGAAGGCAGTGACGGTCTCCATGATTGATCGTGCAAGCGGCGCTGCCGCGGTACCCCCGCCGCCTCCATGCTCGACGATCAGTGACATCGCGAACTCGGGTCGCCGTGCCGGCCAGTAGGCGACGAACAGCGCATGATCACGCTGGTTCCATCGCAGCAGCGAATTCTGGCGCTGTGCCGACAGCCGCGTGACCTGTGATGTCCCGGTTTTGCCAGCAACCTCGATGCCACCGGAATGGCGCGCCCTGCTACCAGTGCCACCCTGCTCATGGACGACGGCCCGCATGGCACGTTGGACTGCGGCGAGGTGGCCTGGCGCGATGTCGAGGCCGGGGAGAGACGTTGGCACTCCCGCTGCCTCGCCGGCGCTTGCGATCACCGTCGGCGTGACGACACGCCCGGTTGCCAATCGCGCGGTCATGACTGCGAGTTGCAACGGCGTCGTCGAGACGTAGCCCTGGCCGATCGCTGCATGGAGTGTCTCGCCGGCGAACCAGTTGGTTGCAAACCGTGAGCGCTTCCAGGCGGGCGTCGGGACAATGCCTTGCGCCTGGAACGACAAGCCGAGACCGTCGTAGACCTGCCCGAGCCCGAGGCGCCGGGCCATGTCGGCAAGCCGTTCGATGCCAAGGCGACGCGCGAGCTCGTAAAAGTAGACGTCGCAGCTCTCGCGGAGTGCGCGGTGCAAGTCGCAAGGGCCGTGTCCGCGCCGATTCCAACACCGATATTGCTGCCCGTGAAAGTGATAGGTGCCTTCGCACGCAATCTTCTCACCGAGCTGTACGACGCCTGCCTCGAGCCCGGCTAGCGCGGTCACCATCTTGAATGTCGACCCGGGCGGATAGAGGCCGCGGATCGTGCGGTCGAGAAGCGCTGCATCCTGACGGTTGGCAAGACTTTGCAGACGCTGCCGCGAAACGTTGTCACCGAGTTCGGTTACGTCAGCCGACGGCCAATTTGCGAGCGCGAGGACGCGCCCTGTGTCGACCTTCAGCACGGCGGCTGCACCGCGCTTGACGCGCGAGAGTTGTGCAAGAACGCGCTCTTGAAGTTCGGTATCGACGGTGAGGACGACATCGAGGCCACGCTCCGGCTCAACCCGATCGAGCTCATTGACGACACGCCCGCGGGCGTCGACCTCGCGGCGTACGTGCCCCCGTTTGCCGCGCAGCACATGTTCGAGCGCATGTTCGACGCCAATTCGCCCGACCCTGAAGCCTGCGACGCGCAGCACGGGATCGTCATCAAGTGCCAAGCGGGTCACGCCGCCGACGTGTCCAACGAGATGGCCCATCGCATCGCCACGGTGGTAGCGCCGGCGCCCGACCATCTCGGATTCGATGCCGGGCAGCTGTGGCGACAGAACGCCGACCCGGGCAATGTCCTCGAATGTGAGGTCTTCGAGGACCACGACGCGCGTGTTGGGGCTTTGGCGGCGGATCCGTGCAAGCAGCTTGTCGCGTTCACTGGCATCGAGCGGCACGAGCGTTGCGATCCGCGACAGAACCATGCCCGGATCAGGCGCCAGCGACGGCGTCATGATCAGCCTGAAGCTCTCGACATTTTCTGCAAGAACGCGGCCGCTGCGGTCGTAGATCAAGCCGCGGATCGGCGCCAGGACCTGGGCGGCGTGACGGTTCGATGCGGCGAGCGGTGCAAAGCGGTTCTGCTCCATGACCTGAAGCTGGTAGAGGCGTGCGCCAAGCACGCCGAAGCCAATGGCCTGCAAGCCGGTGAGCACAAGCGCGCGGCGCGTGAAACGCGCACCGCTCTCACTGTCTTCGCGTGCGGTCTCGCTGAACATCAAGAGGTCGCCCGTCCCAAAGCGGCGCTGGCCGGTGTGCTTTCGGACCTGGACCTGTCTCTTCCGAACAGTGCGACGAGGGGATAGGCGAACACGAGGACCATTGAAGCCTCAAAAAACGGCATCCCATCAACAGGTTCGAGGAAGTAGAGCGACGTCGCCCCCCACTGTAGCCCGGCAAGCAGCACGAGCGTCACAGCATATCCGAGCACGCGTTTGAAGCTCGTCGCGCCAAGCGACCCTGACAGGTTGATCGCCAACAGTTTTCCAGTGAGGAACACAAGCGGCCACAACCCGAGCGGCCCTTGCGTTGCCACATCGATCGTCAGTCCGGCCAAGAAGATCAGCCATGATGGCATCAGGCCGCGCGCATTGGTTGTGAAGTAATGGATCACAGCATAAGGCAGCATGGGCATAACGTACCGCGCTCCGCTCGGCAGCCCCCAGGGCAAGATCGCAATAAATACAGCGAACGCCAGGAGCATCACGGGCGTGACGACGGCGCGCTGACTCGCCCGTTTGGCCCGGCGAGTGGAACCCGCAGTATCGCCGAGGCCGGCCACCATCATGGTGCCCTCCGGCCGCGTGTATCGAGCAAGAGGTCTTGCACCGGGCTTTCATAAAGCATGACGCTGACGAACTCGATGTTGGTGAGTTCAGCCGCTGGTTCGACGATCGTGCGCCCATCGCGCGTTGCGAGGGTGCCAAGCCGCAGTGACGGTGGAAAGATCCCGTCGAGGCCCGAAGTTGCAACGAAACTGCCGGAGGGGGCTTCGGCATCATGCGGCAAGTGGCGGAGCACCAGCCCGTTGCCGTTATCCCCACTCGCGATGGCGCGCACATTCGCCGAGCCAATCACAACCGGGATCTGGCTGTTAACGTCCGTGATCAAAAGCACGCGGGCCGCGTGCTCCGTGACATCGACGACGCGCCCGATCAGACCATCGGCATTGATGACAGGATGACCGAGCTGCACGCCCCGCTCTCGGCCAGCGCTGAGGAGAACTGTGCGTGCGAACGGACCAGCTGAGTCAGCAATGACGCGCGCAGTCAGAAATGGGATCGGTGGCGGCTCGATAAAGCCAACCTGCGCGCGCAATAAAGCCAACTCTCGTTCGAGCTCTCGGGCGCGCCATTCCCAACCCCTGAGGCGTTGCACTTCTTCGCGCAGCGCCTCAACTTCTGCCTGCGAGACAAGCGCCGCGTCGAGGCGCGAGCCAAGTCGGCGAACGGGCTCTGTCTTGCTGCCGACCGCGATGATGATGGGATCGAGAATGGGCGCCGCCAGTGCGCGAAGGCCTTTGACGATATCGTGGTCGAGACGCGAGAGCACGATCAACGCGAGCGAAATGAACATCAGAATGAAAATCAGCGCACCTGCGTGGCGGCGCTGAGGCTGGGCCCGTCCCCTCCGGCTGAAGGCATCGTCACGCAGAACTGACACGGCACACCCTTTGAACTCGCACCTTAGAACTGGACGGCGTCACACGCTCCATCCGGCCATGACCGATGTTGGCACCGCAGACCTCGATGGCGTCACTCGCCGCCACCGGCCGGCCTGCGTCATTTATGCCCGATCACCAGTTCCACGCATCATCCCCTGACCGCCTGCGCCAAGCCATTTCCGGCTCAGGCCCAGCCTCTGCGCGATTAAAGGGATGATACAGTTCGCGCCGCATCAAGGCTTTATCAGTAAATGATCGCGTTGTGGCAAAGTCCGCAAGACCTCGGCCGTACCATCGACGACGCACTGCATCGGCCGTTCTGGGATCATGAACCTGACCCCGACCCTGCGCTCGAGTTCGACATCAAGCTTGTCGAGCAGCGCGCCGCCGCCACTCATATAGATGCCGGTCTCGCAAACATCGGTCGAAACCTCGGGCGGCAGGTCCTCGAGCGAACGCTGGACGAACTCGGCGATCTCCTCGATTGGGTCCTCAAGGGCTTCGGCAATATGGCTCGGCGTCAGGACGATCGATTTTGGCCGGCCCTGGCGCAGATCACGTCCGCGAATGTGGATCTCTGCGTCGCGGCCGTTGAGCTGGGCGACCGCGGTGCCCGCTTCGATCTTGATGCGCTCGGCATTGGCCTCGCCGATCAACAGCTGATGGCGCCGGCGCACATAGCGAATGATGGCTTCGTCGAAGGCGTTGCCGGCACAGCGCAGCGAACGCGCCTGAACGACACCACCAAGTGAGAGAACGGCGATGTCCGTGGTCCCGCCGCCGATATCGAGAACCATCAGCCCTGACGGATCATCGACCGGCAGCCCGGCGCCGATCGCTGCCGCAACGGGCTCCTCGATCAGGTAAACCTTGCGCGCGCCGGCGCTGACGGCCGTTTCAAACACCGCGCGGCGCTCCACCGGCGTAGCGCCGGCAGGGACGCAGATCAGAATGCGCGGCTTCACCAAGCCAAACATCCGCTTGGTGCGCTTGATGAATTGCCGCAGCATCTCCTCCGTCGCGATGAAGTCGGCAATAACGCCATCGCGCAGTGGTCTTATGGTTTCGATCGATTCCGGTGTCCGCCCCAGCATCTGCTTTGCAACAGTGCCAACGGCCAGAACCTCGCGCACGCCATTGCGGGTGCGAATTGCGACGACGGACGGCTCGTCGATCACAGTGCCCCGTCCGCGGACATGCACAAGCGTGTTCGACGTTCCAAGATCGATCGAAATGTCGTCGGAAAACAGACTGCCGACGCCGCTCAACATCGTTTGCGTCCTTTAATCCCTGGGGACTCACACAGCATCGAGCGTGCGCCAGTCTCTTCAGCGCACGCGCCTGCACTACCAAGACCCTGTCAGCGGCCATGTGACCATGCCCGACAGCTCCGTCGCGACCTCGGATTTGCAACTCCGGTGCCGTTTGCATGGCACGGCAGCCTCGAACTTGATCAACGCTTGTGTAGTGCCTCGCAATTGCCGACCGACACTCCGGCCAAGTTCATAGTCGGCAACTGCGAGACTCGCGCCACACTAAGCCATTGACTCTGCGCGTGTCTCATTGTTTCCGAAGTGCCGATGAGAGCGTGCAGCGCACCGGGTCGGGAATTCAGAAACGGGACACACGTGCGATTTGGTGATGAGCTTCGCTCAATTCGGAATGACTGTTTTCCAATCGACCGCCTTCGCCGCGCCGAACCACTGCCGCCCTGCAATTGAGACGCACCACCATGCGCCTCGCGCCTGTGCACGCCAACCGCAACACGCGACTTGCCGTGGCTTCCCTTCAAATGGGGCGGTCGACGACGTGCGGCCCGCCGGTCAACGCCAGTTTTCAGTACGATGGGCTTGGAGGAATTGCGTCAGTGTCCCATGCGGGGACACTTGTTCGGCTTCAGTAAAGCAACCACACCGCCGACGCATCTCGGCGGTGCGGCCGTTGCGACGTGGCCGTCAACCCACGTAATGCTGCGCCGGCGCGCCCCGCGTCCGTTTCAGCAAGAGCTTGTTCAAGCAGGCGATGTAGGCTTTTGCCGATGCAACGAGTGTATCGGGGTCAGCAGCCCGCCCAGTGACGGCACGGCCAGCTTCAGACAGGCGGACCGAGACTTCAGCCTGGGCATCCGTGCCCTCGGTGACGGCGTGGACTTGGTAGAGTTCGAGCGTTGCCTCATGCGGGACAATGGACTTGATCGCATTGAAGGTCGCATCGACAGGGCCGTTGCCCGTCGCCTGAACAGTCTGGTGCTTGCCGTCGAGATCGAGCGTCAAGGTCGCCGATTGAGGACCCTGCGTTCCCGCGATGACCGTCAGCGAGACAACCGTGATCCGATCCTGCGCTGTTGCAATGCCTTCGTCGACAAGCGCCTCGATGTCTTCGTCGTAGATCACCTTCTTTCGATCCGCCAAGCTCTTGAAACGCACGAATGCGTCCTCGAGCGCGTTCTCGCCGAGCTTGTAGCCAAGTTCGGTCAACTTGGTTCGAAAGGCATTGCGTCCCGAATGCTTGCCCATGACGAGCGACGTCTTGCTGACGCCAACGCTCTCGGGCGTCATGATCTCATAAGTCTGGGTGTGCTTCAGCATGCCGTCCTGATGGATGCCGCTCTCGTGCGCGAACGCATTCCGGCCAACGATCGCTTTGTTGTACTGGACCGGAAAGGACGTCGCCGCCGAGACGAGGCGCGAGGCGCGGTTGAGCATCGTGGTATCCACCCCAGTCGTATAGGGCAGCACGTCGCGACGCGTCTTGATCGCCATCACGATCTCTTCGAGGGCCGCGTTCCCTGCCCGCTCGCCGATCCCGTTCACGGTGCACTCGATCTGGCGGGCACCTGCTCTGACACCAGCGAGCGCATTGGCGACGGCCATCCCAAGGTCGTTGTGGCAGTGCACTGAGAAGATCACCTTGTCGGCGTCAGGGATCGTCTCGCGCAGCCGCTTGAACAGATCGAAGTGCTCCTCAGGCGTCGTGTAGCCGACCGTGTCGGGCACGTTGATCGTCGTCGCCCCAGCCTTGATGGCCGTGTCGATGCATTGGCACAGGAAATCGAACTCGGTGCGCGTGCCGTCCTCGGCGGACCACTCGACATCGTCGCAGAGGTTGCGTGCCTGGGTGACCGAACGGTGCACCATGTGGCGCACCTCTTCCGGCTCTTTTTGCAGCTTGAACTTCATATGAATCGGCGACGTCGAGAGGAACGTGTGGATGCGTGGCCGGCGCGCCTTGCGGACAGCCTCGGCGCAGCGCTCGATGTCCCGCTCACCGGCACGGCTGAGGCCAGCGACAACGGCGTTCTGCATCCGCTCAGCGATCAGGGAGACCGCCTCGAAATCACCGTCAGACGCGATCGGGAAGCCGGCCTCAATGATGTCGACACCCATTTCATCAAGCAAGTCAGCGATTTGGAGCTTCTCGTCGAGCGTCATCGTTGCGCCTGGACATTGCTCGCCATCGCGAAGCGTCGTGTCGAAGATCAGCACGCGGTCGGTGTCGCTTACGGAGGGATGGGGCTTGGGACTAGCCACGGCTGGGGCGGTTTCGGTGTTGGTCTCGGGCATGGAAATCAGGCCTTCTCGGGCAAGCGCGTTGTCGCGCGAATGGGCTGGTGATCGGCTGCGGTCGGCGGTCCCCCTGAGAGCCCGCCGCGGTCAGATCGCGGCAGCCGGCGCCCAGGGGCTGCTAAGCAGAAGGCCGATCGAAAGGGTCAAGCCGAGGCGCGCCGCATGCTGCGCCAGAGCTTCGCACGACGAGGCGTCACGAAGCATCGAAGCTGCAAAACTGGTGGCGCGAGCGCACATGGCGAAATCCGGGCCTTGGACAGCGGCGGTCTCGACTGTGTAGGCCAACGCGGGCCCGTCGTGCAACACTCTTGCGGTGGATTCGTTCAACTCGGGCCACCGTCGTCCCAGGTCGACGCGCGATGGCCTGACCAGGGCAATTTGGCCCTCGGCCGATCCAATGCTCAGGCAGTTCGAACCGCAAACGCCGGTCAGTGCGTCAAGCGCAGCGTGCCGGTCCCAATTGCGGCCCCGGTCATCTCGCCGAGTGCCATATCGATCGAGATTCCGTAATCGGCCTCATAGTAGTGACCGGGAGAAGCGCACGACCGCAGCTGCCCTTCAAGATCCCCAACCAGGGTCCGCATGATGACCACATTCGGGTTTGATGCAAAGTCAGTGAGCCGATCTGGGTCTGGGTACTTGATGTTCAGCACATAGACGTCGTGCCCCCGGGCCTTGAGCGGCTCGCAAGCGTTCATTGCAAGGCCGGTCGGGACACTCCCCCACCCTTGGTAATCCACGCCATCAGTGATGAGGATCACGATGCTCTTGGGATTAGAGGCCGAGCCTGTGCCTGACTCGCCGATGGCGGTGGCGATATTCGGCATCACGCCGCCAAGATGGGTTCCACCGGAAAGCTCAGTCCTGAGCTCTGCAAGTCGCGTCTTGAACACCGAAACGGCGTTCGTCGGTGGCGTGTGCACAACGAAATCGCCCGTGAAGTCATAGAGGCCGAAACGTACGCGGTTGCGCTCTGGGCTGGAATCAATGCGATCGACAAGCCGCCGAATAGCATCGCGGATACGATCTTCCCGCAAGTAGATCCCGAGGCTGCGCGCGATCTCAAATCCGGTTTGCCCCGTCGCATGGTCGAGCGCGTCTCCGGCACCACCGTTGTGGCAGGCGAAGGCACAGGTACTGTGGCCGCCGAATGGTCTGAAGACATTGCTAAGTAGTGCGATGTCTGCCTCGCTGTCGGGTATGTTCATCGATCCACTGACATCGACAACAAAATTGAGGTCGATGTATTGCCCGCCGCCGACGGCAGCTTCGGCTGCAACGGCGATGGGGATGGTGCCGATGCCAACTGCGCCGAGAAGCCCGGTGGAGATCGTACCATCCACAGTCACGCGCGCTGCGCCTGCGCTGGAGACGCTGAAGTCGACAGTGATGTCAGCGTCGATGTCCTTGCGCTCCTTGGTGGCCCAGAAAGTGCGCTCGCCGACTTGTCTCGCCCGCTCGCGATCATCGGCAGCGACGCGCGCCATCGCGATCACCGCAGCGTCGGCGCGCGCTTGCAGTTCGCTTCGGACGGTCACGGCGCGACCCAAATCCACGGCCGCGCCAGCAGCACCAATTAGAACGAGCACGACCATCGCGGTCAGGGGAGCTACGGCGCCGGATCGCTGCGCTGCGAAAGAAGCAATGCCGCAGAAAAATCTTAGAGCGACAATCATGAACTGGCTCTCCGCAAGAATACTTTTGATTGCGGTGCCGACGTTAAGCAATGATTCCTGACAAAACAGAAACAAGAGTGGTTAATCAACGACCTGATTGACGCGATCTCGGCCGCCGACGTTCGATCGCGGTGCTCGTTTGGGATTGGCGACCGCGCAACGCACCTTGAGCATGCCTCGGCCCCGTCGGGGGCTTAGCCCCTGAGCCTCGCCGTCACTTCGATCTCGATTTTCATGCGCGCATCGAGCAGACCCGCGACAATCATCGTGGCTGCAGGTCGCGCACGGGAAAACGCTGCTGCAATGAGCGGCGCACACGGAGCAAAGTCTGCTGCGTGCGGAACGATGTATCGCACGCGGACCACATCATCGAGGGTCGCGCCTGCCTCGCGGAGCGACGCCTCGATATTGGCAAGGGTCTGACGGCACTGCGCGACGACGTCGTCGCTGATCGTCATCGTCGCGTAGTCGAAACCGGTCGTCCCCGCGACGAACACGTCGCGGCCGTCAACAACAGCGCGCGAGTACCCGAACCGAGCCTCGAAGTCAGACCCCGAAGAAATCAACCGGCGTCCGCCGCCAGCGGTGTCGCTCGCCACCGGACTAACCGACAATTTCATATTCAGCGAAGTTCAAGGCGATTTCGCGCGCGGCGCTGGCTGAACTGTCCGATCCATGCACTGAATTCTCGCCCACGGACTCAGCGTACAGCTTGCGGATCGTGCCCTCGTCCGCGTTGGCTGGATTGGTCGCACCCATGATCTGGCGATAGGTTCCGATCGCATCGTCGCCTTCGAGTACCTGAACAACGATCGGACCAGACGTCATGAACTCGACGAGTTCGCCATAGAACGGCCGTGCTGCATGCTCTTCATAAAATTTCTTGGCTTGCGCGTCAGTCCACCGCACGCGCTTCTGCGCGACGATGCGCAGACCAGCGTCCTCGATGATGGCATTGATCTTGCCGGTCAGATTGCGCTTGGTCGCGTCCGGCTTGATAATAGAGAACGTGCGTTCAACAGCCATTGTGGCCCCGTTGGCTTGCCGGCTCCGCAATGGGCCGACCCTTGTGATCAGGTTCGCGTCACGGCAGCGCCGCCGCAGGTGTCGGCTTATACAGACGGGGTGTTACAGCTTCAAGGCGCCCTGGGCCGTCGCAGCGTCGCAATCTCTGCCGGCATCTTCAATCTTTGCCGCCCATGCGTATAAAAGTGCGCATAAGATTGTGAGTGCTGCCAGCTGTTCGGCTTCATCACGTCATTGTTTTGGGCTATTTGCGGCAATAGATGCGTGCGCGTCAGCGCTGCTGACCCCTGCATCAGCGTCGTCGCTGGCCGGAAGCTCCGTCCACGTGGTGTGCATGCGCGATCGAGGGGGCGTCGTGGTGGCTGAGTGGCGTGCGCCCGTTCACAGTGCGGGCTCAAATGATTCGACGCGCATCGCAACGAGGACGCCGACCAGCGCACACTGCGCAACTGTCGCGACTTAGCGCCAAAGGACTACGAACGCCAATGACGAGCAACGAAGCGTCCGCACTGGTCTGGTATCTTGCCCGCGACGGACAACAGTACGGACCGATCTCCGAAGCCGAGTTCGACAAGCTCGTTGAGCTTGGACACCTGCGCGAGGACGATCTCGTCTGGAACCAGACGTTTGCCGATTGGCAGCCCGCTGCGCTCCTGCTTGGCCCCGCGAGGCGGCCCCCTGAGCCGAAGCCGACGTTCGTGCCACCTGCCACGCACATCGATCCAGATTCGCTCGTCGAACCGACAACGCAGGGCCCAAGACCCGAGACGTACCGGCAGGGCTACGGACAGCCCTCGACTGACCTCGGCCGGGATAGCTGGAATGCACCCGGCGCGCGCGGGGCCGAGCCGAGCTGGGGCAGTTCACCGGCTGCAGACGATCAGTGGCGCCGCCTGGACGCCGACCCGCAAGCGGCACGTGACCGCCAACGCTTCGACGATGCAGCGGCAAGAGCGTCGACACACGCAGCAGCACGGGGCGTGGAGCAGCAAGGCGCGCGAAGAGCAGCATTTGATCCTGCGGCAGACCATGATGACATGCGCATCCGTGGCGGACGACATGGCGAGCCCTACGTACAAGATCCGCGCGGTTCTGGCACCGGGCGGACCGGACGAGAGGGTCAGCCTGGCCAATCACGTGCCTACGATTTCGATAGCGCGGGCAGCGTCGGGCAACGCGCCGAGACCTCGGCCATCGAGCCACAAGCGCGCGGGCGCCCCGTCATTATCGACGACGATGATGACGCAACAAGCCCACGGCGCCGGTTCCCGTTCGGGGCTCTCGCAGCGGGCATCGTTGGTTTGGCCGTCGTGGGCGGTGCCGGTTGGTTCGCCTTCGAAAACCGTGAATCGCTGATGGCAATGATCACGGATGCCGGCGCTTCTCAGGACACCCCGATCGTGAGGGCCTCACGTGATAGTGCTCCGCGCAGCGTGACGGCGCCGGCTGCGACCGAGGCTCCGCCCCTCAGGCTGGCGTTGCTCGAGAGCCCGGCATGGGAGACAGCGCGAGCTGCATTTCCGGACTGGACAGCCCGCAAACTCGAAGAAGTCGAGGAAATGCGCCGCAGCGGACAGCAGGATGACGCGATGGTCCGCCATCTCGTGACGGGTATGGCTGGATTGCGCCGCCAGTATGCGCGCGAGGCGCTGTCGGCATCGCCCGAACGGTTGCGCAGCCTCGCCAGCGCGTTTCTCGCGAACCTGCGGACGCTGACCGCGCGTGGTCCGGTCCCGTGCTACGACTACATCTCGCGCGGCGAAACGAGCCCCAGGATCCTCGAACTCATCAACGAGCCGGAGGTCGCGACGCCGATCTATAAGCAGATGGACGTGACCATCACCGCGATCGTCGCCGGCCGAGAGCAGCCACAAACCTACATGCCGCCGAACCCCGAGGATTTCCGCGTCCTATCGCAAGAGCTGCAGAAGATGGGGTGGACCAATGCCGATATGACGCTCTTCGGCGACCCACAAGCGCTCTCAAGGTCCGACCCTGCGAAGGTGTGTCAGCTTGTGACAGACTGGTTCACGGCTCAACTGCTCGTGCAAGACGACGCGATGCAAGCCCGACTGCTCGTTCAGTCGCTGCGGCCCGTCGTGGCAGGGTGAGCGGTTGCAACACCGTTCGAACGTCGGGTAGGCCAGACGTCGCACGACGCGTCGCAACCGAACAACTGATGCGATCCCCATGCTCCACATCAACGAGCTGACCTATCGCATCGACGGAAAAACGATCTTCGATCATGCAACCGTCGGGATTCCGGCTGGTCACAAAGTGGGTTTCGTCGGGCGCAACGGCACCGGCAAGACAACGCTGTTGAAGTTGATCGCCGGTATGCTCGCGCCCGATGACGGCGCAATCTCTTGGCCGCGACGCCACCGCCTCGGCTATGTGGCCCAAGAGGCGCCCGGCGGCGATGAGACGCTGATCGAATGGGTCCTCTCGACACACACGGAACGCGCAACCCTGCTGATGGAGGCCGAGACGGCTTCCGATCCAGCAAGGATCGCAGACATACAGCTGCGCTTGAACGACATCGACGCGCATGCAGCCCCCGCGCGCGCGGCCCAGATCCTTGCCGGTCTCGGGTTCGATGAGGCCGCACAGAACCGGCCATGTCGCTCGTTTTCCGGCGGCTGGCGAATGCGCGTGGCGCTTGCGTCCGTCTTGTTCCTGGAGCCCGAACTTCTCCTGCTGGACGAGCCGACCAACTATCTCGATCTCGAAGGGACGCTGTGGCTCGAAAGCTATCTGTCGAGCTATCCGCATACGGTTTTGATCGTCAGTCATGACCGTGATCTGTTGAACAAGGCCGTGCATGCGATCCTGCACCTGGAGCGCGGCAAACTCACGCTCTACTCCGGCAACTACGATGCCTTTGAAGAGGCGCGGCGGGAGCGCCAACGCCTCGAGCTCAAGCTCAAGAAGAAGCAGGACGACGAGCGCCGCAGGATCGAAGCCTTCGTCAATCGGTTCCGCGCCCAAGCGAACAAGGCAGCGCAGGCTCAGAGCCGCATCAAGGCTCTGGCGCGGATGCAGCCGATCGCCGCGGCCGTCGAGGACGAGGTCGCAGAAATCAGACTTCCAGACCCGGCAAAGAAGCTTGCAAGTCCGCTCATGCGCCTGGAGCGGGCAGCCGTGGGCTATGTCGAAAATGCCCCTGTCCTCCAGGGGCTTGACCTCCGGATTGACGCCGATGACCGGATTGCCCTGCTCGGCCAGAACGGCAATGGCAAATCGACGTTTGCCAAGCTGATCGCCGGACGACTGCCCGTGATGGCCGGCGACTTGTTCGGTGCCAAAAAGGTCTCGGTTGGTTACTTCGCCCAGCACCAGCTCGACGATCTCAACCCGCGCGACACACCCTATTCGATCATCGAGCGCCTCATGCCCGACGCCACCGAGGCGCAACGTCGGGCGCGGCTCGGGTCTCACGGATTTGGCGTCGACAAGGCCGATACGCGCTGCGAACATCTTTCGGGAGGTGAGCGCGCGAGGCTGTTGCTGTTGGTGACCGCCTTCGAGGGTCCGAACCTCTTGATCCTCGACGAGCCAACGAACCACCTGGACGTCGATAGCCGTGAGGCGCTCATTCGAGGGCTGAACGCGTTCGAGGGCGCCGTCATCGTCATCAGCCATGACCGCCATCTCATCGAGGCGACGGTCGATCGGCTTTGGATTGTCGAGGACGGCACGGTGCGCGCCTACGACGGCGATCTGGAGTCCTACCGCAAGCGCTTACTCGAGGCGAGGGGCGCGCGCCGGATTGATGCACGCGAGACGTCCCGGACATCGGGAGGTGCCAACCTGGTGCCGGTTGATCGCGCCGAACAACGGCGTGCGGCGGCTCAGCGACGTGCCGAACTCGCACCGCTGAAGCGGCAGGTGGAGCAGGCAGAGCGGCATGTGGGCGCACTGTCTGCAAAGCTCAGCAAGATTGATGCAGCGCTCGCTGATGGCGTGGTGTTCAGCGCGGACCCGGAGCGCGCTCAGAAGCTCTCGATGGAGCGCGGACGCCTCGCCAAGGAACTGGCCACTGCGGAAGATGACTGGCTTGCTGCAATCGAACGCTACGAGGATGAGGCCACTCGTGAGGCGTCGCGCCATCATTGACCCGCCCGTCCAGCGCGGCAGGTGTCAATGACGGCGCGAAAGTCGCCTCACGACGTCTTGGATGATGCGAGTGGCCCTCATGTCGCGCCAGAATCGATCGGATGGTGCGGCGATTGAGCCGAAACTCGAGGCCGGCCCTGCCCATGTGCAAAATGTTCCGATCGAGCGCGCGCACACAAGCATTCGAACACTCGGCCGAGGCGGACGCGACACCGCGGCGCGGAGCGCCACCAGCGCACCGGCGGTGTCGATCGCATCCCGGAGCGGGCCAGAGTTTCGCCTGGACAGCGCAGCACGTGCCTGTTAGTCCCGCATCCCTGACGGTGAGGGGTGTATAGCTCAGTTGGTAGAGCAGCTGACTCTTAATCAGCGGGTCCCAGGTTCGAGCCCTGGTACACCCACCAATCATTTCAAATGACTCAAGGCAACATGATCCGTCGTCGGCTTTTGGGCTCGCACACGTGCGCGAGCTGAGGTCCGGGGCGATCCTGGCGATCTCGCGCGCCAGCGCAACATTCGATCTGACGGAATCGCCAGTTCGACTCGTCGATCTGACAAAGTCGTTGTCGACTCAGAGTCATAGAGGATTTTCATTCGACCACTTGACCGCCAAAGCGGTCACGCATGGTCGGATCATGCTCGAGACAAGCGCAGCGACCGCCATAAAGCACTGCCTTGGAACTGCATCGGTCACAACGCAGCCACAGAGCCGAAGACAGGGCCGCGTGACTTTTTGAGGGACGCTGCCTATCATTGTCGTTCCTGGTTGCGACACTGTAACGAACCCATCGCTTCAACTCGCGACGCTCAACTTCAGCTGGACGAAATTCTGGGGGCAGGTGATGACCTTTACGTATCATCAAGGAACTCAAAATTATTCAACCAGTCATCGAAGATAATTTTCGGAATTTCTCCGAATCCCCGCAAATCACAAAATTGGCCAAGACTCTTCTTTAACTCTACTGCCCCATCAAACTTGGCAACGCCGTCCGACAAGATCAACTGCCACAGTTGATACAATTCCCATGTCGGCTCATGGTAATCAGGATTATCTGAGCCACCCGACGATTTTTTATCGATCGTCCTTGGTGTTGCATCGAGGTAGGTTCTCAACTCATCATTGGTTAAAGATGACGCCAACATCTTCGAGAATACGTCTTTTCTCACAACCCGCGCGATCAACATGCTTGAAGAAATAGAAGAAATATATCGCCGACCATCGCCCACTGTTGTAGCCGTTGCTGAAGACGGCAATATGGCGACAGCGCCGAGGATTTTTCCAACATCACGGATGGACACACGATTGCGGCGGATTACTCCTTTAAGCTGTGGGTAGACGAATTTTTCAAAATATATTGAATAATCGCGTTTAAAGCCCATATTCTGCGCTGCGGATTTTGCATAGGCCAGCACCGCTGGCACTTGAACGGGACTAGCCCGATTTACGACCTCGTCGGGCAAAGTAAACGTTAGGCTGATAAACTTCTGCAAGTATGCAGTGGCGTCAGCCTCTGGACCATACCTTGCTTTGACACTGTTCTCTAAAGAAGCCAGATTCACCCCCAAGACAAAATGAACCATTGGAACCGCGAAGAAATGCTTGACAACTTCCAGGATCTCAAGAGCATAATCCGGCCTGCAGCGATCCAGTTCATCTATAACAATGACCAGAGGTGTTGGATGGTTAGGATTTGACCCCTCAATCAGCTCCGTCAAAGCAACCCGGAAATCTTGCATTGCCTTCTGTCGGCCTTCTTCATGGCTCCAGAAGTCATCGACAAGATTCCGAGCTTCGGAGTGCGAGGCTTCTACAAGGGCGCCGCCCAGCTCATCGAGCGTTGCCTTTGCACCGAAAGTGATCATACTCAATCCGATTCTCGCCAGTGGCTTTACAAATTTACTCGCGGTAGTCTTAAGCTGCTTCAGTTTGCAAGCATCCTCGGCAGGGATGCGATCCGTCAATGCACTGAGCAGAGCCACCATTGGGTCCGAGAGATAGTCATTCGCAAATGCATCGAAGTATAGCGTTAATGCTTTCCCGTTGTTTTGCTCCCTGTGCGCCCCGACCCACCTTTTCAGAAAGTAGGATTTTCCGCTTCCCCAAGGTCCGTCAAGAGCGATGACTAGGGGGTCCTCTATTCGGTCCAGCAACGCAGAGAGCGACTTGCTGACGCTTTCACGACCCAGAATGTCATTATCGAAGACCGTTTCGTAGAGGATAACCTCAGGTTCGGGAGGAAGAAACCGCATTGGAAACCTATGATTTGAGGCTTTGCGCAAAGTTCGATACAAATATTGGGCCGAGAGCAGCCATGAACAAGACACTTCTAAC
>JBHJOC010000016.1:0-26612 GCA_050330095.1 Hyphomicrobiaceae bacterium | reverse complement strand
GCGAACGAGCCGCGGCCGTGAAGCCGCCGCGATCGACGACCGCAATCAAGGCGCGCATCTGCTGGATCGTATCCATTGTCCCCTCAAATTGAACAAATCGTGCATTCATACCATAATTGTCTTCAAGACTTGCGTATCCATATGAGGTGTGATCGGACCTTATCTGCCGGCTTGCGACCTGAGGAGACCTGTAATGCCTCGCTTTCCAGTGCTTTTCGTTTCTCACGGTTCGCCGGACATCGCGGTCCGACGTACGCCAGCGCATAGGGCGCTTGTAGACCTCGGCACGAGCTTGCCAAAACCGTCTGCAATCGTCGTTATCTCGGCCCACTGGGAGACCGCGGCTCCAAAAGTAGCAACGGGTAGAGCGCCAGCGACGGTCTACGATTTTTCGCCCCAGTTCGACCGACGGTTGTGGGAGATTGATTATCGCGCCCCTGGTGCTGACGATGTCGCGGAACGAGCTGCGCAGTTGATCTGCGAGGCAACAGGACTTCCCGTTGGCCGCGATCCCGATCGCGGGCGCGACCATGGCGTGTGGACCCCGCTGCATCTGATGTTCCCGGCGCACGACATTCCCATCACGCAGGTTTCGATTCAGCCGGACCGCTCGCCAATTCAACATTTTGAGATCGGCCGCGCGCTGTCACCGCTGCGCGACGATGGTGTTCTTTTGATCGGGTCCGGCGCGATCACGCACAACCTTGCTGCATTTCGCGGCCAGCCCGTCGATGCCCCGGAGCCGCCCTGGGTCGCGTCGTTCCGCGGCTGGATGACGGAGGAGATCGAAAGCAACCGCGTGTCCGACGTGCTCGACTACCGCAGCGCTGCCCCACATGCGCGAGACAATCATCCAGACGGAGCTGATGAGCATCTGCTGCCGTTGTTCTCAGCGCTCGGTGCGGCCGCTGGCGAGAGCGGCGTCAGGGTTCACGCCAGCGTCGAGCACGGCGTGATCGGGATGGATTGTTTCGTGTGGGGCCAATGACGGGAGAGCGTTGAAGCGCCACCTAATGCGGGCGGCAAGCGCCCGCCAACTGCCCGCATCTGCCCGCGTCTGAGTATGTCGTGCTGCGTGGTCAGCGACGGCGCCACGCCTGGAGACGCCCGAAGATCACTCTATCAAGTACGATGTGAAGCAGTTTGACGCCGAGGGCAGTCATGAGCACCATCGTCGCCATGGCAGCCGCAGCCGCCGTCATCCCGGCCTCGTCCATATGCACAATTGAGATGGCTGCAAGTTTGGTGTGCGCCCCATAGAGGAAGATCACGGCCGAGACTGTCGTCATCGCGTTGACGAAAAGATAGACCGCGATGTCGAGCAGGGTCGGCATGCAGATCGGCACAGTAACGCGCATGAACGTCGTGTGGACAGGAACCTTCAGCGAAGAGCCGACCGATTCGAACTCTGAATCGATTTGTTTCAACGCTGTCGCAGCGGTGATATGCGCAACCGTGTAAAAATGGGCGATCGAATTGATCGCAAGGACCAGGATCGTCCCGTAAAGAAACCCAAGCGGGTTCCATGGCGCGTTGATAAAAAACACGTACGCGAGCCCGATAACCAGTCCCGGAACAGCCATGGGAACCATGGCAAGGAGTTGGATGACGCCACGCCAAACCACCAGCCCGCGGCCCTTTTCGACGACATACGCACCGATGAAGATCATCGCGGTTCCGAGGATCGCGACAATCCCGGACATGGCCACCGAATTCCAGTACGGCGCCCAGCCCGTCGCTTCGAACTGGACAAAATCGTAGTTGCGCAGGGTCAGCGTAAGATTATAGGGCCAATAGGTGATGAACGAGGCCCAGACCGCAACGCCGATCATGGCCGTGATCAACCCGCCAACGACCATGCAATAGGCCACAGCCAGGCGGTCACCGAGCAGATGTGGCCGCGGGGAATAGGGCACCGCACGGGCCGAGAGCAGGGCGACCTGTCGGCGTTGAACGATCCGATCAATGGCAAACGCGAACAGAGCCGGCACGAGGAGGACGAAGCCGACCACGGCGCCCATCTCGAAGTTCTGCTGGCCTACGACCTGCTTATAGGCATCGGTTGCAAGCACATTGAACTGGCCACCAATCACTTTGGCTATGCCGAAATCCGTGATCACCAACGTGAAGATGACAAAGCTGGCGCTTACAAGTCCATATTTTGCGCCCGGCAGCGTGACCGTGAGAAATGTGCGCAAGCGGCTCGTTCCAAGCGCATTAGCCGCTTCGTAAAGACGCTGGTCTGAAAGGGCAAGCGCGGTCGAAAGAATCAGAACCGCGTGGGGAAAGCAGTAGAACACCTGCGCAATAACGATCCCAAGCGGTCCATAGATTTCACCGCCCATCAGCATAGGCTTCAGAAACCCCTGATTGCCAAAAATGTAGATCAGCGAAATTGCAGAAAGCAGCGATGGCGCAAAAATCGGCAGGAGTGCGATTGAGAAAAACAGGGTCTTGAACGGCATGCAAGTGCGCTTGAGCGCGTAGGCATAGACGAAAGCCAGCGGTACGACAATCGCGGTCGAGACCGTCGCGATGAAGAGACTGTTCCACAGCGAGCTGACCAGCGCCGGCGTTGCAAAATACTGAGCATAGTTGGCAAGTCCAACGAACTCGCCGCGGTTGTTCTGGACGCTTTTGATGAGCAATGTCGCGAGCGGAATGGCAACGATCAGCAACAGCAGCGCCAGCATCAGCGCTGTCGTCAGGCCGAGCACGAAACCATCCGAGAAAATAAGCGCTTTCGACCGGTTCGTTGGTCCACGACGCCTTTCGTGAGTGGGGCCCAGCAGGTTCGTGTCGATGGTTGCCATTTTTGCTCGCGCCAGTTGCGATGAGACGGTCTTAGGCCGGTGGTCGTCAGTCGCGCGGGAACACGAGGAGATGTTCCGGTGGCAGGGTGAGTTCGAGCGGCTGGCCCTCGGCGAGTTCGATTTCGCGCAGCTTTTGTGCCGGGATATCGACGTAGATGATCGCGCTGTCGTCATGCGATGGCGCGACGGTGACGCGACAGAAACCGCCGTGGAATCCGAGGTGACGGACCGTCGCCGACAACGTATTGCCGCTTGCCGTGTGTGTCAGGCTCAGTTCCTCTGGCCTGATTGCAGCAAACGCCCGTCCGCCGTTCACCTGATTGAGGTCGTGAGCTGTTTCGAGGGTCATAGCGCCGACTTTGAGCGTGCGGGGACCCGCAACTTCGGCGGGAATGAAATTCATGGTCCCGACGAAATCAGCCACGAATGGTGAATTCGGCGCACGATAGATGCTCGCCGGTGTGCCGACCTGCTCAATCAGGCCCTTGTTCATGACCACGATCCGATCGGCGAGCCCCATCGCCTCCTCCTGGTCATGCGTGACCATGATGGTCGTCAGGCCAAGCCGGCGCTGCAGGGACTTCAGTTCATCGCGCAGGCGCACGCGCACCCGGGCGTCGAGGGCTGACAACGGCTCATCGAGCAGTAACAGCGTCGGTTCAGTGGCGAGCGCCCGGGCCAGCGCGACGCGCTGCTGCTGGCCGCCCGACAGCTGCACCGGGTATTTGCGAGCCTGATCGCTAAGGCCGACCGTTTCGAGGAGCTCTGCGACGCGCCGCGCAATCGAAGCGCGATCGCCGCGACGATTGACAAGACCATATCCGACATTTGCGCTCACCGTCAGGTTCGGAAACAGCGCGTAGGATTGAAAGACGATCCCAAAGTCGCGGTCGGATGGCGGCAGGTGACTGACGTCGCGCCCGCCAATGTAGATCTGCCCCTCGCTCTGAGGGTCAAGGCCCGCGATCGCGCGGAGCAACGTGGTCTTGCCGCACCCGGATGGGCCTAGGAAGCAGATGAACTCGCCTTCGAAAATATCAAGGTTGACCGATTGGAGCGCCACGAAGGCCCCGAAACGTTTGGTCACGTCTCGAATGCTCACATGAACGCGCGCCTGTTCCGGCGCTGGAGTTGAACGGGACGAAGCGCTGACGCTCTCCGACGCATGCTCCACAGGCTCTGGGCTCGAGCGACTGCGTGTGTCGGAGTGAACCACGTCTTCGATCGCCATCGCGCCAAGTCCTCTATCTGAAATCGGTGGTGTCGATCATGGGTGAGTGCGGCGCCCCAAGCAGGGACCAATTGAACACTCGCTGCGGCCCATTCCGTGGAGCGCGACCGCTTTGCTCGAACAAAATGGGTGGGGCTGCGGCAGCCCCACCTGTGAGCACTGTTTTGGCGCTTGCCTGAGCCTACAGCCTACTGCCGCGGCGCAGCCTTTGCGTCGTAGCGCTTCGTCCACTCGGCCAGAATGCGCTCGCGGTTCGCAGCCATCCAGGAGAAGTCATTCTTGACCATCGCGACTTCGGCGTTCGCCGGATAGTTCGGTGGTGCCGAGTTGACCTCGGGATGGGCGACGATGGCGTAGTACTTGCCATAAAGCTCATTGGCGGCCTTCGATGCGACCCAATCGGCTACGCGTTTGGCAGCTTCGAGGTTTGGCGTCCCCTTCACGATGGCCGTCGCTTCAAGGTCCCAGCCAGCGCCTTCCGTGGGAAGCACGATCTCGATTGGCGCACCGTTCGACTTTTCACGTGCGCCGCGCATGTCGAACCCGATGCCGATCGTCCTCTCACCCTTGGCAGCCTGCACGCAGGGTGCAGAACCAGAATGGGTATAGACGGCGATGTTCTGGTGCAGTTGGTCCATGAACGCCCAAGCCGCTTCTTCGCCCATGATCTGGATCCAGGCCGCGACGGTCAGGTAACCCGTGCCCGACGATGCCGGATGGGGCATCACGACTTGATCCTTGAACTCTGGCTTGGTGAGGTCTTTCCAGGAGGTCGGCTGGACAGCATTCCGTTTGCTGCCTTCTGGGAGATTGTAGCAAACAACAGAAAGGAAGGCGTCCATGCCAGTCCAAGTGTAGGGCTCGGTCGGGTCAATGAAAGCAGGCTTGAGCTGGTCGGCACCGGCTGGCTTGTAGGTCTCGAGCAGGCCCTCGGCCTCGAACAGCAGCAGCGACGATGCGGCCAGTCCGAGCACCAAATCTGCTTTCGGCGCGGCCTTCTCGGCCAGGAATCTTGCGGTGATGACACCGGTCGAATCGCGGACCCAATCGATCTCGACACCAGGGACCGCCTGCTCGATCGCCACCTTAAACGGAGCAAGCTGATCGTTTTCCAGCGCAGTGTAAGCAGTGAGCTTGGTTTGCGCGAATGCGCCGCTCGATAAGACAAGAGACATGCCGGCGGCCGCCAGCAACCCGTATGCAACTTTCACGTGACCCTCCTTGTGCTGTCGGAATCCCCGAAGCTGCCCTCTATTGCCCGCCCTCCATTTCAGTTGTGTGACACGTGGACTTGGGGTGCCATGCGGGCTGCCGCGAAAGTTGCAGTGTCTGCTGCGCTTCTCTCTGCCGAGGCATGGCGCCCTAAGTTAAGTGCCCGAAGCTGAGTGCCCGAAGCTCGGCGCCAAGAGATTATTGTTGACTCGGCAATTCCACTTATCCAAATGTTGGCATGTGGTCGCGCAGTGGAACGCACCTGCGCGACCGATCCCAACCAGGGCGGCCTTGCACCGCCTTTGCAACGGAGTTGCTCTCAATGTTCACGCTTTGGAGATGGATCCGATCGCTCGACACGTCGGGCCGGCATCAGCGCGTGCTGGCTGCTTCAGTCGCCGCTGTTGCTGTGACGATCTCACCGGTTCCCGCGATGGCGGCTGGCGAACTGAATTTGTATTCGTCGCGCCATTACGATACCGACGAACGCCTTTATAGCGACTTCGAGAAAGCGACCGGGATCAAGATCAACCGCATCGAGGCCGATGCATCGGCGCTTCTCAAGCGGATCGAAAGCGAGGGCGCGAACAGCCCAGCCGACGTTCTGTTGACCGTTGACGTGGGGCGGCTTTCGAAGGCCAAGGACGATGGCCTGTTCCAGCCCGTCAATTCCGAAGCGCTCGCGGCTGCGATCCCTGCATACCTGCGCGATCCGGACGGGCATTGGTTCGGCTTCTCGACCCGTGCGCGTGTGATTTTCTACGACAAAGCGCGTGTGGCCGAACCGCCGCAAACCTACGAAGATCTGGCTGACCCGAAGTACAAAGGACTCGTATGCACGCGCTCCGGCTCGAACATCTACATGCTGTCACTGCTCGCGTCGATCATCGCGCACGCCGGACCTGACAAGGCCAAGGCCTGGGCGGCCGGCGTCTGGGCGAACCGTGCACGTGACCCGCAGGGCGGCGATACTGATCAGCTGAGAGCCATCGCCTCGGGCCAGTGCGGCATCGCAGTGTCGAACACCTACTATTTTGCGCGTGCGCTCCGCACCGACGTGAAGGATCTGAGCGGCAAGACAGACGGAATCGGCGTCGTTTTCCCAAACCAGGGTGACCGTGGCACGCACGTCAACGTGTCGGGCGGAGGTGTTCTGAAGACCTCACCCAACCGCGAGAATGCGATCAAGTTTCTCGAATATCTCGCCTCGACGGACGCTCAGAATTACTTCGCCTCCGGCAATGACGAGTACCCGGTGGTTTCGGGTGTCGGGCTCAGCTCGAGTGTGGTCAAACTGGGCACGTTCAAGCCTGATGAGCTTCCGCTTGCGAAGCTTGGTGCAAATCAAGCGGCCGCGCAGCGGATTTATGATGAAGTCGGCTTCAAGTAATCGAAGGCCGGATAAGGGGCGCTCGCCTTCGCCAGATGGCATGGCCTCCCGGATCCATCAGGTGGCCAAAACTCGGGAGTTGGCCGGGGGCTCCACGCGCCCGGCCAGGGAGGCCAGGGAGACTTGAATTCATCTCTGGCCCAGGCAACGCTGAGCGAGTCAACGCTGCCCGAGTCAACGCTGACCGAGTCAACGCACACCCAGTGATTGCCGGCGCGCCACTCGCGACGCCCACGATACGAGGCAGACACCATGGACGCCATGACCGCAATAGACGGCCCCCAACGGAACCGTCGGGCCGTTGGCACACGAACCACCGTTGCAGCCGCCTTGCTCATCGCCCTGGTTGCGGGTGGGGCCCATGGTCAAACGGGACCGGCCCCACCAACGACGACGGTTGAAGCGCCTCGTGATACGATGAGCCCGGTGTCGGTCGAGGCCGTCGTTGGCGTCGTGCGCACCTACGGCGATATCGCGCGAGCAAAATACGAAGACGCGCTTTCACAAGCCCGCAGCATGCAGACAGCGATCGCGGCATTTCTCGATCGGCCGACACGAGAAACGCTCGAGGCAGCACGCGCGGCTTGGATCGCGGCGCGCGTTCCCTACCAGCAAACGGAGGCCTACAGGTTCGGCAACAGGATCGTTGACGACTGGGAGGGCAAGGTAAATGCTTGGCCGCTCGATGAAGGCCTCATTGATTATGTTGCAGGAGATTACGGTGATACGTCAGAGGAGAACCCGTTATATATCGCCAATGTCATCGCCAATCCGGTGTTGCGGATTTCCGGGCGCGACGTCGACGCGTCACGAATTACCAAGGAATTACTGTAAGACACGCTGCATGAGGCCGGCGGGATCGAGGCCAATGTTGCGACGGGCTACCATGCCATCGAGTTCTTGCTCTGGGGTCAGGACATGAACGGCACGGGGCCTGGCGCGGGGGACCGCCCACCCACCGACTACGATTTGGCTGCGTGCACCAACGGCAATTGCGACCGGCGGCGGGACTACCTCAGAGTTGTGACAGAGCTGCTGATCGACGATCTGACTTGGATGGCCGAACAATGGGCCGAGGGCGGGGAGGCACGTGCTGCACTCGACGCATTGACGCCGGCCGAACAGCTCGCTGCGATCTTCACCGGGATCGGGTCGCTCTCCTACGGCGAGCTTGCTGGCGAGCGCATGAAGCTCGGGCTCTTGCTCGGCGATCCTGAGGAGGAGCACGACTGCTTCTCCGACAACACGCACAACTCGCACTTTTACAACGTGGTTGGCATCCAGAACGTCTATTTGGGCCGCTATCAGCGGGTCGACGGGAGAATTGTCGAAGGGCCGAGCGTATCAGACCTCGTCCGCAGCCGGGATGCCGATGTCGACGCGCGTGTCCGCGCCGCGCTTGAGACCACCTTCGAGCGCTTCACCGAGATCAAGGTCCGCGCGGAGACGATCGAGGCCTACGATCAGATGCTCGCAGACGGGAATGTCGAAGGGAACGCGGTTCTCGAAGCGGGGATTGATGCCCTCGTTCGGCAGACGCGGGAGTTTGAGCGCGCAATAACCGCACTCGGCCTTGGAGCCATCGCCTTCGAGGGCTCGGATAGTCTCGATGATCCAAGCAAGGTCTTGCAGTAATTCAACAACGGGGTCGGGACAGTGCCGCCGCGCAGATGTGACCGCAGGGAAACCGTCATGCCGTTGGGTTTGGTGGCCGGGCTGGCCTCGGTGTCCTTCGGCGTCGGCCTGATCATGGCGCTCGGCCTCAACCTCGCGGGGCTGAGCGCGCGTGCAGCGGCCGGCGCCGAGCGCGACCCAAGTTCACTGATGCCGGGTGGGGCTGCAACGTCCCGCGGTTCATTGGATCATGCGAACGCGTTCTCCCACCCATCGGGAAATCTCGAATTCGCAGGCGGCATGGACTTTCGCCTCGGCAAGGCCATGTTCCGCAAAATCTGGGTCTCGGCACCGGCATCGACGCGCGCCTCGTCCGGGCTTGGCCCGCTTTATAACGCCCGCAGCTGCCAAAGTTGCCACATCAAGGACGGGCGAGGCCATCCGCCGGAAGCCAATTGGCCCGGCGATGATGCGATTTCGATGGTGCTGCGCCTCTCAATCCCGCCGCGGACGGCCTCCGAGCAGTCCCTGATCGACAGCGGACAGGCGCTCGTTATTCCCGAACCGACTTACGGCACCCAGCTTCAAGACCTCGCCATCGTTGGACATCGCGGCGAAGGGCGCATGCACATCACCTACGAGGAGGTGCCAGTCACGCTTGCCGACGGCGACGTCGTGAGCCTGCGCCGCCCGACCTACACGATCACCGACCTCGGCTATGGCCCGCTGCACCCTGAGACCATGATTTCTCCGCGCGTCGCCAACCCGATGATTGGTCTTGGCTTGCTTGAGGCGATCCCCGAGGCAGACATCCTGGCCGAGGCCGACCGACAGCGCAGGGACGGCGACGGGATTGCAGGGCGACCAAACATTGTCTGGTCGATCGAGCACGGGCGACGCATGATCGGCCGCTTCGGCTGGAAAGCGGCATCCCCGACCGGGCTGCAACAATCGGCCGAAGCTGCGGCCTTCGATATCGGCATTGGCACCCCGATGCTGCCACTCGCATCGGGAGATTGCACGAATCGTCAGGCTGCATGCCGTGCAGCACCACAGGGCGGCACCTCGCAGGTTGCGGGGGTCGAGATGTCGATGCAGCTTCTGCGGCTGACAGCCTTCTATGCCCGCAACCTCGCGGTGCCGCCGCGACGAAACGCCGACGCGGCGGACGTGCTCGCGGGTGAACGGCTCTTCTCGGCGATCGGCTGCGCGAGTTGCCATGTGCCGAGTTTTACGACCGGATCAGAGACACCGGACCCGAACTTGGCGGGCTTGCGCATCTGGCCATATACTGATCTCTTGCTGCATGACATGGGAGAGGGGCTGGCCGATGGCCGGCCGGAAGGCAGCGCGACGGGTCGCGAATGGCGGACCGCGCCGCTCTGGGGAATCGGGCTGACCGAAATCGTCAACGGGCACAGCTATTTTCTGCATGATGGGCGAGCACGTAGCCTTGAGGAGGCCATCCTCTGGCACGGCGGCACAGCCCAGGCTGCACGCGACCGCTTCACGGTATTGACGCGCACGCAGCGCGAGCAGCTGATTGCGTTCCTCCGGTCGCTTTGACCTGCGGCGATAACGGCCGCTGTCCGAGGGGAGTGTGCAGTCGATGAGCCTGAGCCACAATGAGCCGGATTTCCGGCTCGCTTCAAGCTTCAGAGCTTGGCGCGCAGCCGGTCTCAGCCGCGCCACGCATGTTGCGTCACTAACGCTGGGTCCCCACATTATACAGCCTCGCCTGCCAAGCGTTCGTAACAAAAGCAACACGAGACTTATGAAGTTGCTCGTGTTCCTGATGGCTCCGACACTTGGTCAATCGGCGGCTGAACAGGGAACCAAGTGTCGGAGACGGAACACTAGGGCCGCCATCACGCTCGCGCTGGCGCTCGTGTGCGCACAACCGTCGTCCCCGACCCTCGCGGCTGACAACGCCTTTCCGCACCGTGAGGTCGCGACATCGGCACTCGAAGGGCACATCAGGCCCGGCTATGACAGGTTTGCTGCTGCTGCCGCACGCTTTGTGAGCCAAACCCAGCAGTGCCAATCACGTGCTGCCTTCGAGTACGAAATGCTGATGCCCGCATTTCGCGAACTGGTGATGGCGTGGGGACGCATTGCGCATATCAGCTTCGGCCCCGTCATGGTCGAGAACAGGCTCGAGCGGCTCTATTTTTGGCTCGATCGAAAGGGGATTGCGCGGCGCCAGGTGATGGCGGCCATCGCGGGCGCAGACCCGAAGGTTGCAGCCGCACAATCGCTGGCGCAGCGCAGCGTCGGCTTGCAAGGCCTGCCAGCCCTCGAGTTCCTGGTGTCGGGCGAGGCCCAGCGCGTTGCGGCAGATCGTGCCCACCTGTGCCGCTTCGCCATTGCTATTGCGCAGAACGTGAGCACGATTGCAGCCGAAATTGCAGCAGACTGGTCGCCCGCAGGTCCCTGGACGCGCCACTGGCTCGCGCCAGGCGCTGGCAATCCGCGCTTCGTCTCGGACCGCGAGACCACCTTCGCACTCGCCACGAGCTTTCTCGCCCAGATGACCCGTGTGCGCGACGTCGAGCTGATGCGCCCCCTGGGCTTTGCCGCACGCAATCGAAGGCTGCCCGGTCCGTTCGATCGAACAGGGCTGACGATGGTGTTCCTTGCAGCCCGCCTCGAAGGACTACGCTCACTCGTCGTAGACAGTGGACTGCTCGATGCGGTCAGCGCCATCGCCACGGCGACGGGCGATAGCGGCTCAGAGGTCGCAGCCCAAGACGCACGACAGTCACTCGATGAGAGTGTCCGCCTCGCGTCACGATTGTCCTCGATCGACCGATTTTTTGGCACCGGGCGCAGACGCGAGGCGATCGCGCTTGGTGCACCGCTCAAACTCGCGAGGCTACAGCTCGAGACTGCCTTGCAGCAGACGAGTGATCTTCCGCTGGGGTTCAATGCCAATGACGGCGATTGATCGGCGAACGGCATTGGCCTGGTTCATGGCGGCGCCGGCAGCAGCTTGGTTTGCAGGACACGAGGCGGCTGCGGCGGGAGGAGCTGACAGGATCGCGACCAACGAGACTGGACTTGATGAAATACTGTTTGTTGCAGCGCGCAAGGCCCCGAGCTTGGGCTACTCCGCCTCGATCTTCCGCCGCGACGGAACTGACGTGGCCTCGGTGCCGCTCCCGGGCCGCGGTCATGACGCGGCCTGGTGCAAGGCAACCCGGACATGTGTGATCTTTGCCCGTAGACCGGGCACGTTCGCCGTTGCCATCAGCCCCGATCATAACCATCGGCCGGTCACGTTTGCCTCGCCTGCGGGCCGGCATTTCTATGGACATGGGGTTTTCTCGACTGACGGACGGCTGCTCTATGCCACCGAGAACGATTATGAGGCCGCGACAGGTTGCCTTGGCATCTACGATGCAACCGACCGCTTCAGGCGGATCGGAGAGTTCCCAAGCCATGGCACCGGGCCTCACGACATTGCCCTCATCGAGGGCGGCAGAACGCTCGTTGTTGCGAACGGGGGCATCGAGACGCACCCCGACATCGGCGGGGGCCGGGAAAAACTGAACCTGCCAACGATGGAACCGAGCCTTGCCTATATCGACAGCGTGACCGGGGATCTGATCGAGAGCCACCGCCTGCCGGCAGATCTCAGCCGCCTCTCGCTGCGGCATCTGGCGATCGGCGCCGGCGCGCGGACGGTTATCGGCAGTCAGTTCGAGGGCGCGCCTGAGGCCGAGGTGCCTCTCGTCACGATCCATAGGCGCGGGCGGTCGTTGGTGCGCGTCGACCTCGGCGAGAGCCTTGCGCGTCGGTTTCGCGGATATGTGAGCTCGGTGGCCGTGGATACTTCAGGCGACATTGCAGCTGTCACAAGCGCGCGGGGCGGTGTTGTTGCCTTTATCGACGTGTCGACCGGCCGGCTGCTCGGCCATCGAACCCTGGCCGATGTCTCAGGCGTCGCGCCGTTGCCGTTAAGGGTGGAAGGCCGCGCGGGAGCGGGTTTGGGTCGACCGCGGGGCGGCTTCTTGCTGACATCGGGCCACGGCATCATCGCTGAAGCGGCCGCATCGGACACCGACGACCACACCACTGCAACACCCTGGCATTGGGACAATCACGCCGAAGCGCTCGGTTGATCGATTGGATCTCATCGATTGGATCACCGTGAATTGCCGGCCCAACCGTCGCTCACCCGTGCAGCGACGTTGCAAGCGGAGATCCGCGAATTCGAGAACCATGGCACGCTTGCGCAGAGGCCGGCCGCCCTTCTCGTGTCATATGCCGTCAGACTGGGTCTGATGTGCGCCGATCGACCGTTGTTCTGTTCGCCGGATCGCGATGTACTGGCTCAGCGCGTCAAAATCGCGCCATCGCAGCCACCGCCAACCGATCTTGGCGCGACATGAGGACCCCTCGCACCATCACGGCCTGAGTGAGGCGTTTCTCGTCCCGCAATTGACATCGACTGCGATGCACGGACCGATGACGTAAGGCGCGACGGCTCACACGTCTAAGCATTCCCAAGAAACATTCCCAAGCCAACCCAAGGGTCAGACGATGCCGGTGAATGCCATTCGTGATGCGACATTCGATGCCCTGTCGCGCCGCGCATTTTACGGTTGGACAATCGTTGCGATTGCAGCGCTCGCAATCTTTGCCAGCGGGCCTGGCCAGTCGCACACGTTCAGCGTGTTCATGCCGCATGTCGCCCGCGACCTCGGCATCTCGAACTCTGCGATCGCAACAGCCTATGGGCTTGCGACCTTCATTGCAGCGTTCGCATTGCCGCGGATGGGCAAGCTGATCGACACCTTTGGCACCCGAACAGTCATGGGCTGGATCGCGATTGCGCTCGGTGCCGCCTGCCTGATGTTCGCCGCTGCGGCGGGACCGATCATGCTCGCGGTTGCCTTCGCGGCGCTGCGCTTCTTCGGCCAAGGCTCGCTGATGATGTGTTCAGCAAACCTCGTCGGACAATGGTTTCGCGACAAGCGCGGGACCGCCATGGGGCTCATGGCCCTAGGATTTGCCGCATCGATGGCGGTTCACCCCCCACTCGGGCACTGGCTCACGGGCGAACTCGGCTGGCGGACCGCTTGGATCGTGCTCGGTGTCACGACGTGGGTGATCCTGATCCCGCCCATCATATTCCTGGTCTGGAATAAGCCCGAGGATCGCGGCCTCGCGCCCGACGGGGCGTCGGCAGCGCAAACTGAAACAAGCACAACCGCCCAAATCGACGGGCTCAACCTCAAGGAGGCGCTGCGGACGCCAACGTTCTATATCGTGACCATTGGCTGGGCATTCATCGCAATGCTCGTGACGACGCTGCACTTCCATCAGGTCGCCATCATGACGCAACAGGGCGTCGGCGCCGATGTCGCAGCGCAACTCTTCCCCTTGTCAG
Organism: Hyphomicrobiaceae bacterium; assembly: GCA_050330095.1. Lineage (GTDB taxonomy): Bacteria > Pseudomonadota > Alphaproteobacteria > Rhizobiales > Hyphomicrobiaceae > JBCBWG01. The sequence continues at coordinate 12,957 of JBHJOC010000016.1, read as the reverse complement.
CGCTGACCATGGTGATCGCCATGCCGCTTGTCGGGCGGACATTCGACCGGGTTCGCACGCGTTATGTGTTTGCAGCAGGCCTCGTCGTCACTGCAACATCGCTGCTGCTCGCCTCCGTTGCACACGATACGGTCTCAGCCGTGGCCTATGCGATTTCCTTCGGGCTCAACAACGCGTTGAGCATGACAATGTTCGGTTACCTGATGCCCCGCTTCTTTGGCCGCAAGCACCTCGGTCACCTCCAGGGCACGGGACAGTTGATCGGCGTCATCGGCGCCTCGCTTGGGCCTTTGCCGGTTGGCATGGCCTTCGATTTGGTCGGCAGCGCCCGGCTTACGTTGCAATTGCTGGCGATCGCGCCGCTCGCCTGTGCCGTCGCGGCCCTGTTCCTGAAGACGCCCGCGGGCGTCTCCCATCCCAAGCACCTGGAGTAACGACCATGGACACGCTCGACATCTCAGCCGGCGAAACCCTCGTCTACGAGTTTGCGCCGCCGCAGGCGGCCGCGCCAACGTTCGTTTTTGTCAACGCGCTGACGGGCTCCATCGCACATTGGGAGCACGCGCTGATCGGACCTGCCCTGCGCGCGAAAGGCTTCGGCACGCTGGCGTGGAACTTCCGGGGTCAGGAGGGCACATCGTTCGGCCCGGAGAGCCCGCTCGGCCCGCGTCAAATCGTTGAGGACCTGGTCAGGGTTGTCGCCCACTGCGCGCCGCCGCGACCGATCTATGTCGGGCTGTCGATCGGCGGGCTGTTTGCAGCGCAGGCGATCAGCAAAGGTGCTCCAGCCAGCGGTCTCGTGCTCGTCAACACGCTGCGCAAGCCGACCCTCCGGCTCGATTGGATCAACAAAGCTGTCGCAACACTGTCGGCAATCGGCGGTGGACGGCTCGTGGGCGAGGCCCTCGCCCCGGTCCTGCTCAACCCGGACCAACTGGCAGCGATGCGGCCGACTGCATTCGCGCCGCAACCCTATGAGCCGATGGACCCGTCGAATGGTCTGTACCGCTTGATGCAGGGCTCGCTGGAGACGGACTGGGCCTACCCCTGGTCGTCCCTGGCCGTCCCAACGTTGGTGATGACGGGACCGCATGACCGGCTGTTCCGTGTCGCAGAGGACGTCGACGAGCTCGCCCGATCGATAGCGGGCGTCGAGATGGTGGAAATCGCCGATGCAGGTCACATGATCCCCGTCGAGAGGCCGGGCCCGTTCGCCGCAGAGCTCGAACGCTTTGCTGCAAAACTCGGCTGATCTCTCACGGCAGCGGGCGGACCGCCGACATCGGTCGCCGCTTGAACAGCCCTCAAGCTCGTTGGGACCACCGCCTTTTGTGCCGCCGGAGCCGGCGGTACACGTACCGCCGATCAGAAGTCCCTGCACGATCTGCATGACGCGTTTGCCGGGGCTTCTGATCGCGACGCGGTACCGAGTGTTGCGTCACTCACGCTTGGTCCCCACCTTCTGCAGTCTCGCCTGCCAAGCGCTAGTGACGAAAACAGCCCGAGAAACATGACGTTACTCGTGCTCCCTGTGTCTCCGACACTTGGTCAATCGGGTGCTGCATAAGAAGCCAAGTGTCGGAGACGGCACACTAGACCAATGTGTTGCTCGTACCCTTGGCTTTCCGTCGTTCGTTTCGGCGCCTGATGAGGGTGACAGACGAACGACGGGATGCGAGTACCCGGGTCGCGACGACGTCTACAGCGGGGCTCGACCTCGCACAGGCTCACGCCACGATCATGCTTCCGCAAGCCTTGCACGAAGCCCGGATTGGCCAGACCATTGGGCTATGAACCCGGAACCCAGATCACCTCGCCTGCGCATCCGCATCATCTTCGGCGACCAGGAGATGATTGGGCCCGGCAAGGCCGAGCTTCTCGAGCGTATCGACCGTCATGGCTCGATCGCGGCCGCTGGGCGCGGCATGGGCATGAGCTACAAGCGCGCATGGGAACTCGTTGGAACGCTCAACGCCATGTTCCGTGAGCCGCTGGTCGACAGCGTGCGCGGCGGTCCAGGCGGGGGCGGTGCGGTGCTGACCGACCTCGGGCGTGAGGTCCTGGCGCTTTATCGAGCCTTCGAGCGCGACGCAGCGGCCGGCGGCGACGCGCAGCTGCGCACGATGCAGCAGCTCCTAAGGGATATTCCTGAAGGAAAATAGCGGTTGACTCAGGGAGCGGCCGAACTCGATATGTTTCATGAAATATAACCAGTTGGAGCGCTGCCATGTCATGTCCCCCGACCCGCCGGACGGTGACGGCGCTTGTCGCGGCCCTGAGCATGATGCCGACGTCCATTGCGGCGCGCGCCGAGAGTGCTCTCATTGCCGTTGCTGCAAATTTCGCTGAAGCTGCTGCGGCGATGGTGCCGGTGTTCAGCGCGGCAACGGGCCGCGCGGTGTTGCTTACAACGGGCTCGACCGGCAAACTCTATGCCCAAATCACCGAAGGTGCGCCGTTCGATATTCTTCTATCGGCGGATGCAGCAACGCCCGCGCGCCTGATCGAGGAAGGAAAGGCCGTCAACGGCTCGTCGTTCACCTATGCCATCGGACAGCTCGCGCTATGGAGCGCCGATCCAACCCGGATCGGCAACGATGGACGCATGGCCCTGCTTGATCCGCGGCTTCGCTTCGTCGCGATCGCCAACCCCGACCTTGCGCCCTATGGCTTCGCAGCACGTGAGGCCCTGCAGGCCCTGGGCCTTTGGGAAGCCCTGCACGCGAAGATCGTGATGGGACAGAATATCGGCCAAACGCATTCGATGGTCGCGACGGGCGCGGCCGAGATCGGGTTCGTTGCGCTTTCGGCAGTCCTGAGGCCGGGAGGGCGCAACGAAGGCAGCCGCTGGGACGTCCCGCAGGAGATGTTCCAGCCGATCCGGCAGGATGCCGTGGTCCTGAACAGGGCGGCCGACAATGCGGCGGCTCACGCCTTCATGGAGTTTCTTCGGACACCTCAAGCCTTTGAGGTGATCACGGCCTTTGGCTACGCGGCCGAGAAATGACATGACGATACCCGACCTCGGTCCACTCTGGCTGACGATCCAGCTCGCCGCCATCACCACGGCCCTGCTGCTGGTCGTTGGCACACCGATCGCCTGGTGGCTCGCCTTCACACGATCGCGAGCAAAGCCAGCGGTTGAGGCTGTCACGGCGTTGCCGCTGGTCCTACCGCCCACGGTCCTCGGCTTCTATCTGCTGGTATTCCTCAGCCCCAATTCTTCCCTTGGCGGGCTTTGGGTCTCTGCGACTGGCTCGACCCTGACGTTCTCGTTCACCGGCCTGATCATCGCCTCAATGCTCTATTCGCTTCCCTTCATGGTCCAGCCATTGCAGGCCGCATTCGAGGCTGTTGGTCGCGCGCCGCTCGAAGCCGCGGCAAGTCTGCGTGCAACGCCGCTCGATGCGTTTTTCACAGTAGCAAGCCCGATGGCCGTGCGCGGCTACCTGACCGCCATCGTGCTGAGCTTTGCCCATACCATCGGCGAATTCGGCGTCGTGCTGATGGTCGGTGGCAACATCCCTGGCCGGACGAAGGTCGTATCCATCCAGATTTATGAGCATGTCGAGATGATCGACTACGACGCCGCGCACACGCTGGCCGGGATCCTGCTGGTCTTTTCTTTCGTAGTCCTGCTGGCAGTCTACAGCTTCAACCGACGCTACCCTGTGCACTTGGGGCCCGGATGACCGAGCTCAGCACCAGCGTCGAGGTCCGCTTCCGAGACTTCACGCTCGATGTCGCACAGAGCTTCCCAGGCGATGGGATCACGGCTCTGTTCGGCCCGTCGGGCTGCGGGAAATCAACCCTTCTGCGCGTCATCGCGGGCTTCGAACGCGGGGCTCGCGGCCGCGTCACGTTCGGCGAGGAGGTCTGGCTCGGACCCGGCGGCGCGATGCCGCCCCACAAACGCGGCGTCGGCTACGTATTCCAGGATGCCCGCCTCTTCCCGCATCTGACTGCACGCGGCAATCTCGACTATGCTCACAAGCGTTCAGCCAGGATTGCCGCGCGCTATACCTACGACGATGTGGTGGAGGTCCTCGACCTCGCACCGCTATTTGCGCGTCGCGCCACCGAGCTCTCGGGCGGCGAACGTCAACGCGTGGCGATCGGGCGAACGCTCTTGGCACGACCGCGGCTCCTGCTGATGGATGAGCCACTCGCCGCGCTCGATACGCGCCGCAAGGCTGATATCCTGCCCTATATTGCCCGTCTGCCTCGGGCCTTCGGCATCCCGATCATCTATGTGACCCATGCGCTCGAGGAAGTGGCGCAACTTTGCGACCGGGTGGTCGCACTCGCCGGCGGGCGCGTCGTGGCGACCGGCGGCGTCGCTGAGACACTCGAGAGGCTCGATCTTGCCGATGTCCAGGGACGGTTCGAGGCGGGCGCGGTTCTGACCGGGACGGTTACAGCGCAGGACATGATCCTCCACCTCTCGCGCGTCGATCTTGGCGGAGCCAGTGTCGAAGTTCCCCAGATCGGCCTTGAGATTGGTGCCGAGATCCGGTTGCGTGTGCGTGCCCGCGACGTTGCTCTGGCGCGCGGGCAACCCACGGGCCTGAGCATCCGCAACATGCTGGCAGGGCGCGTGCTGTCGATCACCCTCGAGCCGCAAAGCGCCTATGCCGAAGTGCTGCTCGACGTAGCGGGCCAGCACCTGCGCGCCCGCGTCACGCGGGCAGCTGTTGAGGACCTTGCGCTGCGCGAGGGCGACGCGATCACGGCCCTTATCAAAGCCGTCGCCTTCGACAGGCAGGCTCTGCCGCGGCGTGAACAGGCGAGGGGTGCTGGCTGAAGCGACGCGGCGGGTGATGCATGCAGCTATTTTCTGCCCTGCCACCACGAGCGGCGCGCGCCCTTTCACGGGGCGGGCATGAACCCCCGCGCGGCTGCGTTGCTGTGGCCAAGCGCGCCCAACCATGTAAGCTGGTGTCGGCATGATAGCAGCGCCGAGACGAGCGCTGGCCCGGCAAGGCGTCCTTCGACACCGGAGCGTCCGCAAGGATCGTGCTGGCTGGATGGGTGCGCCCCTGAAATCCTGCGCTCCAAGCCGACGACATCCCGTGACCCTGGGGAGGGTGTGCCATGAAGGTCTTTTTCTCCGACGCCCAACTCGCCCATGCACCGCAGCAGTTTATGGTGGCTGGCCGCTTCGTCGCGCCATTCGAGGTGCCCGAGCGCGCCCGGACCCTCGCCCGGCGGTTCCAGAGCATGGGGCTTGAGGTCCTTACGCCGAAGGACCATGGTCGCACACCGATCGAGGCAATTCACCCGCCCCACTATCTCGATTTCCTGGAGTCGGCTTACGCGCGTTTCAGGGAACTGCCGGGTGCGGGCCCGGAAGGCTTCCCCAACGTGCACCCTCATTTATCAGCGATGCCGGCACTCGGGGCGCGCGAACGGCCTCGGCCTCAGAGCATCGTCGGGCAGTTCGGCTGGTACGTCGGCGACATGGCTTGCGCCATCGGAGAAGGAACGTGGCGGGCGGCTTATGCCTCCGCACAAGCTGCCATTGGAGCCGCCGAGGCGGTTTTGGCTGGCGAACGCGAGGCGCTCGCGCTCTGCCGGCCGCCGGGCCACCACGCCTATCAGGATCGGGCGTCCGGCTTTTGCTTTCTGAACAATGCTGCGATCGCAACGGAGGTCCTGCGCCGTCGGTTCCAGCGCGTCGCGGTCCTCGATTTCGACACCCACCACGGCGACGGCACACAGGCGATCTTCTTTCAGCGCCCGGATGTGTTCGTTGGCTCAGCCCATACTGACCCATCGAACTATTATCCGTTCTTCACCGGCTACCGAGAGGAGACGGGATTTGGCGCAGGCGACAAGTCGAACCTCAACATTCCCTTGCCCCCTGGCTCCGATGACGAGACGTTCTACGAAGCAAACCAGAAGCTGATCGTCGCTGCGCTGGCGTTCGGGGCCGATGCGCTGGTGATTTCGGCTGGCTGGGACGCTCATCGCGACGACCCACTGTCAAAGCTTCAGGTGACGACAGATGCGTTCCGGCGGCTCGGCCGCCTCTACGGCGAACTCCCCTTCCCCACTGTCATCATGCAGGAGGGCGGCTACTCGATTGGGGCAATCGAAACCGTCGCGCCGTTGTTCGTCAGCGAGTTCCTGGACGAGCGCCGCGTCGTCTGACCTGCCACCCGATCCTCAGCGGTACAACGCCGCATGAGGCTCACCGCCAACCGCACCCCTTGCAGCAAGGCTCTGACGCACCCCATGACCCGCTTCTCCGACAAGACCGCCATCGTTACGGGTTCAGCCCATGGCATCGGTGCCGCTATCGCACGCAGGCTCCATGTCGAAGGGGCGAACGTGGTGATTGCAGACTTCGATCACGCAGCCGCTGCCGCCCTCGCAACCGAACTCGGGGAACGCGCGACCGCGGCCATGGTCGACGTCAGGGATCGCAGCGCGGTTGAGAGCGTGGTGGCTGCGACCGTCGCACAGTTCGGACGCCTCGATGTGCTGATCGCCAATGCCGGCATCGTCGACCGACTGCCGTTCCTTGAATTCACCGACGACCTCTGGCGCAAGGTCATCGAGACCAACCTCTATGGAGCGTTTGTCTCGTCGCAGGCCGCCGCACGGCAAATGGTCGCCCAGGGCGGCGGCGGCCGGATCGTGACCGTGGCCTCGAACTCCGGTGTGTTCGGAGGTCGGGGGCGGGCCGCCTACGGAGCTTCCAAGGCTGGGATCATCAACCTCACCCAGACCATGGCGATCGAACTCGCCGAGCACGGCATTCTTGTCAACGCGGTTGCGCCCGGCGCGACACGGACGCGGGCCACGAGCGGCGACACGCCGCCGCCGAGCGTAATGTCGAGGATGCCCTTGCGTCGCTATGGCGAGCCCGAGGAGATTGCGGCGGTTGCCGCGTTTCTCGCCTCGGACGAGTGCTCATTCGTCACCGGCCACGTTTATGGGGTGGACGGCGGTTACACCACGGCGGGCGTCATGGAGGGATGACGTGACCGCGGCGGTCCGGCTCACGGCGCACACGCAACGCGCAACCCCGACGACAACCTCCACCGTCACACACCATTGCGCTCAGCGCGCATAGTTGCGCCAGATCGCGCTCACCACGTCAGCATAATCGTCGGTCCAGGCCGCGACGCCATGGCTGTTGGCAGGCTCACTGTGGGGCCACGCGGCGATCTCGGCGATGATGCTCTCGTCCCACGACAGGAACGCAACGCGGCTCGAGCTGCCGTCATAGCCTGCAAGGCCGTCGGGATCGAGGGCGAGCACGGCGTGGAGGCCCGGGATCGTCCGTGCAGTAGCGGCAACCACACTTTCGAGATCCATGTGTCGGTTCGAAATGTGCAGCGCGATAAGCCCACGTTCGCTGATGCGGTTCGCGTAGAGCAACAGCGCTTCCCGTGTCAAAAGATGGACGGGAACGGCGTCAGAAGAGAACGCATCGACCACAAGATAGTCATAGCGGGCATCGGACGTTTCGAGCACGACCCTGGCGTCGCCGAGGCGCGTCGGCGCGTTCGGGGCACAGCGCGTCACGAACGTGAAGTAGTCTGGATTGCGCGCAATCCTGTCGACGACTGGGTCGATCTCGTAGAACGTCATCGTCTCATTCGGCTGGCGGTAGCAGGCGAGCGAGCCTGTACCGAGACCAATAATCCCGATCGAGAGAGGCTCCGCCCGGCCCGCGATTGCCCGCCGGGCCACGTCAACACCGCGCGCCATGGGAGCGCCAGGGTGATAGTACATCGTCGGCGGGAATGGACCGCGATTGCCAGCAGCGTCCTTCAGGCGCTCTGCGCCATGAACGGTCGAACCGTGCATATAGATGCGGTGCTCGCCGCTCGGCGAGACACCGATTTTCGATACTCCGAAGAAGCTCCGCTCGGCGATATAGGGGCTGAGGTGGCTTTGCGACAGGATGACGACGATCGCGGCTGCAACGCCGACCGCCATTTGGCTGACGCCACGATTGCGCAGGATCACAAGGGCAACGGCTGCGACGAAGAGTGTTGTGACCGCGAGCACCTGCGTAATCACGCCGAGTTCGACACCGAACGCCGCCACCGCAGCCACGGCCAACATCGGCACGGCGATCGCAAGCCCGATCATACCGGCGGTCTCGCGCTCGTCTGAGGATTTGAGGCCGCGCAACAGGTCGGGCCGCGCCGCGAGACCTGCCAGAACGAGCAGTGGATACTCAAGCACTGTCGAAAACAGCTGCGGCGCGATCAAGGCTGCAAACACGCCGCCGAGCACGCCGCCGAGCGACATGAACAGATAGAACTCGGTCAACTTCTCAGATGACGGCCGCGCCTCGTAAAGCACCCTGTGACAGACAAGCGTGGTGATGACGAACGTCGCAAACCCGATCGCCGCAGCCCCGAGTTCACCCGCGATCGAGGGCACGACGACCAGCAAGAGCGAGAGCGCAACGAGCACGGGATGGGCGAGAAGCACGAAGCGATGGGGAATCAGCGGCGTGTCGCGGAATACGATCACGAAGGTGCCGAGGAACGTCGCGAGCGGGATCACCCACAAAAAGGGCGCCGACGCAATGTCTGTGGTGATGTGCGTCGTGAACGCGACAAGCAGCGCCGATGGGATGAAGGCCAGCCCGACCCACGCGCTGCGCTCGGCCATCGTCACACGCGCGCGGCGAGCCTCGACGGGAAGCCCGATGCTCGTTGGCGCGCCGATCCAGGACTGGCGCGACTGACTTGCAATGACGAGCATGCTGCAGAGGGCAAGCAGCACGGTCAGAACGCCGAAGCCTGCAGCCCATGCAAGACGCTGATCCGCAACGCCGAGCAGCGGCTCGATCAGGACCGGATAAGAGAGAAGCGCAGTCAGCGACCCGAGATTGGATGCGCCATAGAGGAAATAGGGGTCATGGGCGTGCGGATGGCCCGAGCGCGCGAACCAGGCCTGCAACAGCGGCGCATTCGCCGATACGGCAAAGAAGGGCAAACCGACACCGACGGCGAGGACCCCAACGAGCCAAAGGTAGGCATCGCCTTCTGGCGGCGCCTCGGCCCAGGCCGGCAAGGCGAACGGCAGGGCGGCGGCGGCTGCAAGGCAGAGGACGAGGTGGATCGCCCCGGCATAACGAACGGGCGCCCAGCGGTTGAGCGCATGCGCATAACAGTAGCCGGCGAGCAGTGCTGCCTGGAAGAAGCACATTGCGACCGCCCAGACCGAGGGCGACCCGCCGAGCTTCGGCAAGATCATTTTTGCAAACAGCGGCTGTACCGAGAATAGCAGCGCCGCCGAGACAAGCAGCGTCGTTGCGTAGACCCAGAGCCCGATGCGCCCCTTTGCCTGGGCTGCAATCACGTCGAGACCGTTTGCAAGGGTGTCTTGGCTCACTGGCCGCATGGTCTTTCTCGTTCTGTTAATGGCGTCGATTGAGAGCGACGCTAACAGACGAGACTTGAGAGACGCTGAACCGGGCGGCCGTGGAGACTGGGAAAATGCTTTCGCGCATCTTCACAAGGGTCCCGATCTGAGACACGCCCGTTGCGGCTGAGCGGGCGCGTCCCGTCGTGATCAGCGTCAAACCGCGATCGAGCCGCCGGGTGCTGGCACGTCGACATGATGGCCGGCCATTTCCGCAACGAAGGCATCAGCCGTCTGATCGATGATCGGGAATGTGCCGTAGTGGCAGGGAATGACGCGCTTGAAGTCGAAATACGTCTTGCAAGCGTAGGCGGCCTGCTTGGCACCCATGGTGAAGCGGTCCCCGATGGGAACGATCCCGATTTCCGGCGCATGGAGGGCATGGACCATGCCCATGCCTGGAAATGCAGCCGTATCGCCCATGTGGTAGATGACTGGTCCCGCATCGGGCGTCAGGACGATACCGCAGGGATTGCCGAGATAAACGCCGTTCGACGATGACGAGTGTTTTGCATCGACGAGGGTAAGTGCGAAGTCACCGCTGCGCACCGTCCCACCGGTATTCATGGGCTCGAAACTCTTGACGCCCTTGCCAGCGAGGTAGGCGCCGAGTTCGTAGACCGCCATCAGCGTCGCGCCCGTTGCCGCGCAGATTTCGACGGTGTCGCCGATATGGTCGTCGTGGCCATGTGTCAGCGCCACGTGGGTTACACCCGCAATCGCTGCATCGCGATCAAGGCCCGCGCGTTCGAACGTCGGGTTACCAGTAAGAAAAGGATCGATCAGGATCACGCTCTTCGCTGTTTCGATGCGAAACGCGGAATGTCCGAGCCAGGTGATCTTCATCTGGGCCTCCATGAGCTGACGCGCGGTTAATCATTCGTGAGGCCCGGTTGTCGACGACCGGGCTCGTGGAAGTTCTGGGTCGCTTCCGGCCGCCTGAACGCCGCCGCGCCGGGACCGTGGCCCCGCTTCAGGTGCCTGTCCACGCCGGCTTGCGCTTGGCGAGGAAAGCTTCGCGCCCTTCCTTGAAATCAGCGCTCGAATAAACCTTGCCGATCCAGTCGGAATCGTCGACGCGCGGGGCCGCATCCCTCAGCCGCTTGAGCAGAACCTTGGTAGCCCGCATCGTCAGTGGCGCATGATCCTTCAACTGGCGGGCGAGCCCCATGGCACGGTCCATCAGCGCCGCGTGATCCTCGACCACTTCGTTCACGAGACCGATCCGCAGCGCCTCGTCTGCTTCGATCAGGCGCGACGTGATAATCAGGTCCTTGGTCCGCGCTTCGCCGATCAGGCTGACGAGCCGGTGAAGCGTGTCGGCGGAGAGGCAGTTTCCCAGGGTGCGCGAGATCGGGAAGCCGAACTTCATCGAACGCGTGGCGATCCGGATGTCGCAGCACGCAGCGATGGCGGCGCCCCCACCCGTGCAGGCACCTGAAATCGCAGCAATCACAGGCACCGGGCAGCTGTCATAGTCCTCGAATTGACGCCGCGCGGCCTCCTCGTACACGAGTCCCTGCTCTGGAGTTGTAAAGTCAAGGAATAGTGAGATATCCGTCCCTGCCGCGAACGCCTTGTCGCCGGCGCCCGTCACGACCAGAGCATGCACCGAACCGTCGGTCGGCATCTCGGTGCAGATGCGAGCGAGCTCCGCATACATTTCGTGCGTGAGCGCGTTGCGCGCGTGCGGCCTGTTGAGTGTCACGACGCCGACACCATCATGGATGTCGTAGGTCAATTCCTCACCGGTCTGCGCCAGCGTCATGCTGTCTCCCCTCTCCCGCTCAGGGCTGTCCCAAATCTTGTAGATGGATGTAGCCGCCTGCCCGCTGCAATGGAACCGAGAAACGTGCAGGCGAGACCCGCTCGGATCAGACCCTGACGGTCATTCCATCGGCAAGCGACATCCGATAGGCCCTGATCGCTGGCAACAGCCCGGCGATGACTCCGCCCCCAACGATGGCGGCAAGAACGCCGACCTCGAAACCGGTGAGGGGCGTGATCTCGAGGAATATTCCAAACGTGCGGTCGATGATCGGCTGCACGAGGACAAGACCGCCGTAGAGCAACATAATGCCGAGGGCGACGCCGGCCGCGGTCAGCAGAGCTGCCTCCGACACGAGCAGTCCAACGACCGTGGCGGGCCCGGCACCGACCGCCCGCAGGATCGCGATCTCGCGCCTCCGCTCGTTCAGCGTGGCGAGGATCATCGTCACCATCCCGATCAAAGACGTGACGACGACCATGAGTGAAACGACAATCAGCGCCGTCTCTGCCGTGCCGACGATCCCCCACATCTCATAGAGGGTCAGGGCCGGCATCGCCGCCGTCAGCGGCTCGCGGCGATAGTCGTTGATAGCCCTCTGCACGCGGAATGTTGCGATCGGCGACGTCAGGCCAACGAGCGCCGCAGTAATGGCCCGCGGCCGCAACCCCATCGCCCGAACCTCATCTGGCGTTGGCCCCGCAACACCCTGGCGCGGCACACCGTCCCGCCAGTTGATGTGAATGGCCTCGTTGGCTTCGAGGCTCATGAGCAGGCTGCGATCGACAGGTGTGCCGGTTCGGTCGAGGATCCCGACGATGGTGAAGGGCATATCATCGTGGTCGAGCGATGCGAGGCGGCCTGCGCCGTGCTGAACGATGATCTGATCGCCGAGCGCGTAGCCGAGCCGTTGGGCGACATCGGAGCCGACGACGATGTCGAACAGGTCCTGGAACGGGCGCCCTGCCACGAACGTCAGCATGCGGTCACGACGGAACCGATAGTGCTCGAAGAAGCCAGTCGTCGTGCTGATGACGCGAAACCCGCGATGGCTGTCGCCGAGTGCAATCGGAACGGTCCAGGCAATGTCGGGGCGGGCGGTGACGTCCTCGAAGCTCCGCCATGTGACGTTGTTGGTCGCGTTGCCGATATGGAACACTGAGTAGAGCAGCAGCTGGATATGGCCTGTGCGTGCGCCGAGGATCAGATCGACGCCGGAAATCGTGTTTCCAAAGCTTGCGCGCGCGCTCTGGCGCAGCTTCTCGACCCCGAGGAGCAGCACGACGCTGATGGCGATCGCGAGCACCGTAAGCGATGCCGTAAGCCAGCGGTTGCGAAGCGAAGCGACGGCGAGGTTGAGGATCGTCATGACGCACTCTCGCGCTCGCGGGGGGCGGCGGGCAACTCCGCGGGCCCTGCCGTCATGAGTTCGGCGAGTTGGACCACACGGGAGAAGCGGGACGCCAAGCGCTCGTCGTGGCTGACCATCAGCAATGTGGATCCTGTCGCATCGAGCTGTGCGAACATCAGGTCGAGGAAGCGTTCCTGACTTGCCGCATCAAGCGCAGATGTTGGCTCATCGGCGACAACGAGTTCAGGACGCCCGATCAATGCGCGCGCGACGGCAACACGCTGCTGCTGGCCGATGCTGAGGTCTGACGCGCGGGCGGCTGGTGGGACGCTCTCGAGACCAAGCGCGGCGAGCAGGTCTGCGACTTCACGCTCGACTGCTCCGACCCGAGCCCGACGCTTCGGCGCAAAGGTCAGTGGCAAAAGGATATTGTCGCGCACCG
>JBHJOC010000015.1:0-8573 GCA_050330095.1 Hyphomicrobiaceae bacterium | reverse complement strand
CAAGATCTTGCCCTGAGAAATCGGGCTCCGATCATCGGTCTCTTCGATGCGGGAGGCGCGCGCATCCAGGAAGGTGTCGCAGCGCTCGGCGGGTACGGTGAAGTGTTCTTGCGCAACGTTCAGGCCTCGGGCGTCATTCCACAGATCTCGATGATCATGGGCCCTTGTGCGGGCGGCGACGTGTACTCGCCGGCCATGACCGACTTCATCTTCATGGTCAAAGACACGAGCTACATGTTCGTGACCGGCCCAGATGTCGTGAAGACCGTGACCAACGAGACCGTCACGGCGGAACAGCTCGGCGGCGCGTCCGTCCACACGACGAAGTCGTCGATCGCCGACCGCGCCTACGAGAACGACGTTGAGGCGCTGCTGCAGGTGCGACGCCTGATGGACTTTCTGCCGTCCAACAATGTTGCGGGGGTTCCGACCCTGCCGACACGCGATCCAGCCGACCGCGTCGAGACCTCGCTCGACACCTTGATCCCGGACAATCCCAACAAACCCTACGACATGAAGGAACTGATCCTGAAGGTCGTCGACGAGGGCGATTTCTTCGAGATCCAAGAGGCTTTTGCCAAGAACATCGTCGTCGGGTTTGCCCGGATGGAGGGCCGAACTGTCGGCATCGTCGCCAATCAGCCGCTGGTGCTTGCTGGCGTTCTGGACAGCGACGCATCGCGCAAGGCGGCACGCTTCGTTCGGTTCTGCGACTGCTTCGAGATCCCGATCGTAACGTTCGTCGACGTCCCTGGGTTCCTGCCCGGCACGGCGCAGGAGTACGGTGGCTTGATCAAGCATGGCGCCAAGCTGCTTTATGCCTACTCGGAGGCGACGGTGCCGAAAGTGACGGTCATTACCCGCAAGGCCTACGGCGGTGCTTATGTCGTTATGAGCGCCAAGCATATTCGCGGTGACGTCAACTATGCGTGGCCGTCAGCCGAAATCGCTGTGATGGGCGCGAAGGGTGCCGGGGAGATCATCTACCGCTCCGAACTCGGCGATGCGGAGAAAATTCAGGCACGGATCGAGGAATATCAGCGGCGGTTTGCAAACCCCTTCATCGCGGCCGAGCGCGGCTACATTGACGACGTCATACTGCCACGTAACACGCGCAAGCGCATCACGCGCGCGCTCAACATGCTCGCCAACAAGACGGTCGAGGTTCCCTATAAGAAGCACGACAACATCCCGCTCTGAGGCGAGGAGGTCGCGCGTCGCCGGCTACTTTATGAGATCTCGGCAAGTGCAGCCGCGAGCGCTGAATCGAGGTCGTCGACGAGGTTTGGCGTGCAACCGTCAAGGCCGACGCGTTCGAGGCGCTCAGCGCACGCGCCTGCCGTGAATGCACCGATCGCGCGGCATGCCCCCTTCAGGGAATGCGTCGCGAACGTCCAGGCTTCGGGCGTCGCGGCACTCGCCAGCTCACGGCGCAAGTGCTGTGCCTGCTCGGCAAACAGGGCAAGGATCTCACGCTCGAGCTCCGCGTCCGCGAGCGTGTAGCGCGAAAGATGCGCACGATCGATCGCGGGTTGGGCTACTGTTTCGCCGACGGCATCGCCCAGATCGACCGTTTTGGGCTCGCGTTGGCGCCTCTGAGGCCCGCGGGTTGAAGCAACAATGGCCATTTCGTGCCGCGATCCGGTGCGGAGTGAAGATCGTCGTTGCATATCGGCGTTCTCACCTCGCCCTTGTGATCGGCTCACGCGAGCGTCGCAGCATCACCGTAATCATCGGTAAACAGCGCGCGCGAAGTGTGGGGAAAACGTAACGCGGTTAACGACCCGCGCTCGCGCGTGGTGGCCCCGAACATGGTTTCGTCTCAAATCGCTCGTAGCGGCCTTGCAGCGGTGCGGGCCCTCGTGGAGAGAGAGGCTGGGCCAACTGCCATCACGGGCGACCGGCATGGGAAGCCGTCAGCAGCCAGGCTGGGCTCGAGACGCGCGGCGCCGAGCCAACCTCGGGCCATTGGGGGATAATTCGATTTCTGGTTGCGTGCTGACGGATTTGCTGGCTGCAATGGTCCGCAACAGTGCTTTCATCTGAACCGGAAGCGGTTTAGTCGGGGCGGGAGAGCAACGGTCGGCGCGTACGGCGACGGCAAGCTTTAGATCAGGACACGGGGCTGTTTTGGCGCATGACCGGGGATGATCGACCGATAGGCGACAAGCGGGCTGCCGTTGCCGAGCAGACGCGCGGCGCTGGCCGTGACGAACCGTCAGCCCAAAGCCCTGAGGCTACTGGCACCCTGCCGGGCGTTCCCACTCTGACTGATAAGCTCAAAACGATGAGTGCGGCGCCGCCGCCCCTGCCGCACACACCCCGCACGGCGAGCCCGCAGTCTGGGTCGCAGGCCCCTGGTGCGGTTCTGCCGTCCGGGCTGCCAGCACCGCCTTCGCTCGACAACGCCGCCGGCCGGCCGCAGGACAAGGGAAAGCGCATCCCGTTGTCGGATGCCCCCCCCCCAATGCCACACCCGGGTCGAACTCCCCCCCCTTCACCCCGGCAATCCGAAGCAATCGGGGCAGTGACATCGGCTCAGAACAGTCCAGCCGCCCGGCCGACGGGTGGTGCCGAGGCTGTGCGGCCGGGCGCGCGGGGAGCAACTCCCCAGGTCGGCGTTGTCACGTGGGGAGGCGCCGTGCGGGCCTCAGAGCTTCAACTACGGGCCGAACCTGAGTTTGCTCCGTCGGTCGCCGCAACGCAGGTTCCAGATGTCAAGGGCGAGCTTGACGCTGGCGGTGCTCAATCGTTGGGAGACACGCGCGAGACGGCCGGGGCGGCAGCGGCAAGTGCAACGGCGCTTGATACACAGCCCCAACCGCCGCCTGAGCCGTCGGCAGACGTCGGCATCTCGGTGCCAAAGGACGATCCACCTGGGCGCGCCGCACGGTCGCGGCCGGTTCGGACCGATAGGCCGGACGCGGACGAGCATGGTGCTGGCGAGGGAGATGCGTCGAGGCGACGGGCTCGGCGCCGACCCGCAGCGGTACCGCGCGGTCGCATCGCTGCCAACGATGATGCGCCGTCGATTGGCGGCCTCATCTATGCACTCAATCAAAAGCCATCCGACAAGCCCTTCTACTATGCCGCGATTGCAAGCGTCGTATGGTTCGCGCTGTCGGCGTCGATGTCCTACATTGCCATCGCGCCAGACATGGTTCAGGCCTCGGGTTTCATCGACCTCGTCCGCAAGTCATCGGTGATGACCGCGCTGGCAACGATCGGCGGACCAATCCTGTTGTTCTGGTTCATGGCTTTCCTGGCTTGGCGGTCAGAGGAGTTGCACCTCAGATCGACGGCCATGACCGAGGTTGCTGTGCGGCTTGCCGAGCCGGATCGGCTCGCCGAACAGCAGGTTGCCTCTCTCGGGCAGGCAGTTCGGCGGCAGGTCGACTACATGAACGAGTCTGTCGCGCATGCGCTCAGCCGCGCCAACGAGCTTGAATCTCTCATCCAGAGTGAGGTGACGGCGCTCGAGCGGTCCTATGAGGAGAACGAGCGCAAGATCCGGGGCCTCCTCAACGAACTGGCCAGCGAACGCAATGCGCTGAGCGGCACGGGCGAGCACTTCAAGGGAACGCTCGAGACGCTGGCGCGCGATGTGCCGCAGCTCATCGAGAGCCTTTCAACCCAGCAGGCGAAACTTGCGTCTATCGTCGCTGGCGCGGGCCGCAACCTGACAGCGCTCGAAAGTTCGCTCGGGGCTGAGACGACAAGGCTTGAAGTCGTGGTCGGTGAAACGACCCAGCGGCTCGATGCGACCCTGAGCGGCCGAAGCGGGGAAATCCAGGCGCTGCTCGAGTCTTATGCAACGTCGATTGGCTCGGACGTCCAGCAGAGCAGCGAGGCGTTGCGTGCGATGTTGGTCGAACAGTCCGTCAAACTCGGCGCGCGGCTCTCGGATCACAAGACGTTTACAGAGGAGACGCTTGTCGGGTTCACCGAGGCGTTCGGCACCGTGCTCGAGGGCCGGAGCCAGCAGATCGCGCAGCTGATCTCGGACGAGGCGAATCGGATCGAGACGGCTTTGGACAGCCGCACAAGCGCGCTTTCAACCACACTTGAGACCCGCACCCAGGCCATCACTTCGGTCTTGGACGATCGTGCCAGCGCGTTGGACAAGCTGATCGGAAGCCGTGAGGCCCAGTTCGGGCAGGCCCTCGAAGGCTATGTCGAGCGCACGACCGGCGAGCTCGATAGTAAGATGCAGTCGATCGACGCCGTCATCGCTCGCCGCACCGAGACGCTTCAGTCGGTCTTCGAGGAATACGCGCTTGCCCTCGACACGACGCTCGCCAACCGCGCGAACGCGCTTGATACCCAGCTCGTCGAGCGAACCAGAGCCCTTGACGAAGCGTTCAACGAGCGCCTCAGGCTGTTTGACGAAGCGATCATGCGCTCGACGCAGGCGATCGACAGTGCCGTTGGCGAAAATGCACGCGCGCTCACGTCGGCCATGGAGCAGCACGCTGTCGAACTCAGCGATTCGATCCACCGACAGGCCCAGAAGCTTGATGAGAGCCTCATCGAAGGCATCAGCGCAGTCCGGCGTTCGTCTGAGAACATTTCCCGCCAGTCGATTCGGGCGATCGAGGGACTTGCAAGCCAGGCCGAGATGCTCAAGTCCGTGTCCGAAAATCTGCTCGGGCAGATCAATACTGTGACCAATCGCTTCGAAGTGCAGGGACAAACGATCCTTCGGTCGGCGAATGCCCTCGAGAGTGCAAATTTCAAGATCGACAAGACGCTTGGTCAACGCGCCGAGGAACTGAATCAAACCCTCGACAGGCTGTCCGGGCGCGCGGACGAATTGGGCCGCATGGTGTCTGGCTACTCGACCCAGATCGAAGGCACCGTCAACGAGGCCGAGCAGCGCACGAGGCTCTTGACCCAAGAGCTCAGTCGTGAGGCCGAGGCGCGCTCGCGCAGCACACTCGAGGAGGTCGCGCGCCTCAAGTCGGAGACCCTGCGTGAAAAGGATCGCGCGCTCGACGAACTGCGGAGCGAGTTCGACGCCGTGACCCGCGAAGTCACCCACCGGCTCGGAGTTCTGTCGCAGCAATTCTCCCAGACTTCAGGCGAAGTGCGTGCGCGTGCGCGCCGCGCCGCTGATGACATCCAGGCCGATCAAGAGCGTCTGCGCCACCACATGGACGTACTGCCGGTCGCCACGCGGGAGTCGGCCGAAGCCATGCGGCGCGCACTTCAGGATCAGTTGCGAGCACTCGATCAATTGACCGCCTACGCCAGCCAAGCGGGGGCCAGCCGCGACGTCGCGCCGCCCGTGAGACCGGCAAACCAGCAGGCTGGACCGTTGGTTCCTTACTCCGATCCGCAGGCGCAAAGCCGCCGGCCCTCAGCCCCTGTTCGCACAGACGGTGCTCATTCGGGGACGCCGCCATCGCGGCAAGACACGACGAACGCGCTTTCCTCGCTGACCTCGACGCTCGCGCGTGAGCTCAATCAAAGACGAGCAACACAGACACAGCCGCCACCGGGGCAAGGCTACGAGCCATCGCAGCCCGTGCCCGACCAGTTCCCAGCATCTCCCCCCCCAGCAGCTCCGCATCCGGTCGCCGCAGTACGCCCGACCCCGCAACAGCAGCCGGATGGACGCTGGTCGGTCGGCGATCTTCTGGCGCGGGCGTCTGCCGATGATGATGCGCCCTCCCCTGCGTCCCGAGCGGGAGGCGCCATGCTCGACGTCGCCGCGATCTCGAAGGCAATGGAGCCTAATCTCGCCTCGGCGATCTGGGCTCGATTCCGCTCGGGCCAGCGTGGCTTTATGGTCAGGAGCATCTACACCTCGACAGCACGGGACCTGTTCGATTCGACAAAGGCACGCTACGAGCGCGACCCGCAGTTCCGAGCCGCCGCCGACAACTTCATGGCCGAATTCGAAGAGACCCTGGCCGAACTCGATCGCCGCGATGAAAAGCGGCAGCTGTCAGCCCGAGAGGTGACGACCGAGGCTGGCCGGGTCTACCTCTTCCTGGCGCACGCCAGCGGCCGACTGGCGTGATGTTCGCGAGAGCGAAGGGTGAGGCCGAGGATGTCCCTGCGTGATCGACCTTGAGCTGTCCGTCGCGACCGAGCGATTTCCGCTCGCCAATCCTTTCGTTATTTCCCGCGGTGCGAAAACGGTCGCATCGGTGGTTGTTGCCGAGATTGTGTCGTTGGGCCTGGCTGGTCGTGGGGAATGTGTGCCCTATCCCCGCTACGGCGAGACAACGGAAAGCGTCGTCGCCGACATCGAAGCACAATTCGCAATACTCCAGAGCCACTGCTCGGGCTTGCCGGCAGAGCATGTTTCGCTCGGCGATCTTCGCGCGCAGCTTCGGACGTCATGTCCAGCAGGAGCCGCCCGCAACGCTCTGGATTGCGCGCTCTGGGACCTGGATCTGAAAAGTGCACGGCGCGATGGCAGATCAAGCCCGCTGTCCATGCCGCGGTCAGACAAGCCCATCGAGACCTGTGTGACGTTGAGCCTCGCAGGCCCTGCCGACATGGCGGCTGAGGCCGTGCGCCGCCGAACCTTCAGGACGCTCAAAATCAAGCTGGCCGGCGATCTCCCTCTCGATCTCGAGCGTCTCAGCGCGATCCGAGAGCAGCGGCCTGATGCACGCATGATCGTCGATGCCAACGAAGGGTTCAGCGCAACCGACGTTGGCACGCTCATAGAGCGCGCCTCAAAGCTCGGCGTTGGCCTGATTGAGCAGCCCTTGCCAATGGGTGCTGATCACGCGCTCGCAGAGATCGCCAGGGCTGTTGCCGTCTGCGCCGACGAAAGCGTTCACACGACGGCCGATATCCCCGGTCTCGTCGACCGTTACGACGCGATCAATATCAAGCTCGACAAGGCTGGCGGGCTGACCGAGGCTATGGCGATGGTCGCAGCGGCACGGGGTGCAGGGCTCGGCGTGATGGTGGGATCGATGGTTGCCACGTCCCTGTCCATGGCCCCAGCCATGATCATCGCTGCTGCAGCCGATTGGACTGACCTCGACAGTCCAATGCTGCTTGCAAAGGACAGGGACTTCGCGCTGACTTGGTCTGACGATGCGTTGAGCAGCCCGGATATCAGGCTGTGGGGCTGAGATCCCGTTTCGATCATGCGCCTCCTGAGGCATGAAAAAAGGGGCTCCGAACGGTCGGAACCCCTGGCAGTGGCCGTTGTTGTGTTGCTCTCGTACCCTCTTGCTTTCCGAAGTTCGTATCGGCCTCTGACGAGGGTGACAGACGAATTGCGGAAAGCGGGTATGAGCAAGGCGCTGCAAGACTCAATCGTCGCGGTAAACCTTTTCGCGACGCTCGTGACGTTCCTGAGCTTCGATTGAAAGCGTCGCGATCGGTCTTGCTTCGAGGCGGCGAACCCCTATTGGCTCGCCTGTTTCCTCACAATACCCGTACTCGTCATTGTCCAGACGCTTGAGTGCCTGATTGATCTTGTTGATCAGCTTGCGCTGACGGTCGCGCGCGCGCAATTCCATGGCCCGGTCCGTCTCAGATGACGCTCGGTCTGTGAGGTCTGCATGCTGGAGGCTGTCGGAGTTCAGCTCTTCGATCGTCTGGCGCGTCTGGCGGATGATGTCGTCCTGCCAATCGAGCAGCTTCTTGCGGAAGTAAGCCTTCTGCCGCGGGTTCATGAATGGCTCATCCTCGCTCGGGCGATAATCCGGGTCGAGGTCTGCGATCGAGAATGTCGCCGAGACCGTTTCGGCGTCCTGTTTGGTCTTGGACTTGGGGGGGCGCGCTTGCGGCTCTCTCACCGTCTTGGCTTTTCGCGCAATCGTCGAACCGTCTGTATTGCTCACGATTGGCTCCGTTCCTACCCTAAAGTTTGATACCCTGAAGCTGGCTCGCTTGTAGGTGTCAGCCGTTCTGAGTCAAGCACCATCGGCAGGCGAAACCCATGTTTTGACTGGTTTTCTGGGTAAATGCTAACTGATCCGTACGCGCCGTCTCGTTGCTGCATTGCACAATGGGCTGGCAGGTCGGGGTGGCGTTTCGAAACCAGGGGCCATCTCCGCTCGAAACGGTGGCCATGCGCGGCGCAGCATGCCAAGGGAAGCGGTACGCCGGAGATGGCGCGTCGATGGACCGGAGGAGCGCTGCGCGCGTGTCACGGTTGCGACGTTTGCGATCGCCACACGCGACTGGGCATCCACAACCCACTAAGATCCCGAGGCAGGCTCATGAGATTCGAGGGGACCGATCGCTACGTCGCGACGGACGATCTCAAGATTGCGATCAACGCAGCCATCGCGCTTGAGCGCCCGCTGCTTGTGAAAGGCGAGCCAGGTACCGGCAAATCGGTTCTGGCAGCGGAGGTCGCAGCCGCGATCGGCGCTCCGCTGATCGAATGGCACGTCAAATCCACGACCAAAGCCCAGCAAGGTCTCTACGAGTATGATGCCGTGAGCCGGCTGCGTGACAGCCAGCTCGGCGACGCGCGCGCCATCTTCGTGTTGGAGACCACCTCGACGACTGAGCCGCTCACCTCGGGCGTCAACCTGTACCGCCGCACGGTGCAGGTAGTCGTGCGTGGCAACCCTGACAGCTTTGCGGAC
>JBHJOC010000014.1:0-10225 GCA_050330095.1 Hyphomicrobiaceae bacterium | reverse complement strand
CCGATCGGCCTCGCGCGGGTCGATCGCGACTGCCACCCTCAACGCGCGCGCAAGCCCCTTGAAGCAGCTTTCTGCGATGTGGTGCGCGTTCAGCCCGGTCAGGTTTGCAACGTGGAGCGTGATGCCGGCGTTCTGGGCAAAGGCCTGGAACCACTCGCGGAACAGCTCGGTGTCCATGTCGCCGATCTTCTGCGCCGGGAAGGTCACATCCCAGACAAGGAACGGCCGGCCAGAGATATCGACCGCGACCCGCGTCAACGCTTCGTCCATCGGCAGGTGCACATCGGCATAGCGCGTGATGCCGACCTTCGCACCGAGCGACTTGGCAAACACCTGTCCGAGAACAATTCCGGCATCCTCGGTCGTATGGTGGAAATCGATATGCAGGTCGCCGCGCGCCTTGAGGTCGACGTCGAACAGCCCGTGGCGCGCCACCTGGGCTAGCATGTGGTCGAGGAAGCCGATGCCACTGTCGATCGCGTGTCGCCCGGTCCCGTCGAGATCGATGGTGGCTGTGATCTCGGTCTCGTGCGTTTTACGCGTCAGGCTCGCGGATCGGCTCACGGCAGCTCCAGGATGTTTCACGTCGCTTTCCGGAATGATCAGATTTGCCGTCCTTATCATCGCGGTCGGCGTCGGGCTAGTACCCGCTTTCGGTAGTTCGTGCCTCGCCCTCGTTAGACGCCGAAACGGCATACGGAAAGCAAAAGCTACGAGCAACATATTGGATCTATGAGCGCTTTTCGATCAGAAGTCCCTGGCAGGGGCGTGTTGGGGATGGTGCAGGGGTTTCTGATGGGCGGTACTCGTGGGGCGTCGCGCCTTCATTGAGCTATGCGGGCGGGAGGCTGGTCGTCGATTGAGGCGCGAGAATCGCCTCACCCAATCATTGATGCTGCGAGTGGCCCGTTGCGGCCAGCGCGTCTATTTGGTGCGACGCCTCACGTGCTTGCGCAGCCAAGCGTTAGGGGCCACTTATCGCACTATGAAGATACATCCCGATCCCTCGACAGGTGGCGGGGGCTTTCCCGGCTGGCACGCCACGACGATTCTGACGGTGCGTAAGCGCGGCCGCGTCGTCATTGCGGGCGATGGCCAAGTGAGCCTTGGCCAAACCGTCATCAAGAGCAACGCCCGCAAGGTCCGAACGCTTGGCAAGGGCGACGTCATCGCGGGCTTTGCCGGTGCAACGGCTGATGCGTTCACGCTGTTTGAACGCCTGGAAGCCAAGCTCGAACAGTACCCCGGTCAGCTGCTGCGGTCAGCTGTCGAGCTTGCCAAGGACTGGCGCACGGATCGCTATCTCAGGCGCCTGGAAGCGATGATGATCGTGGCCGACCCTACAGTGTCGCTGGTTCTGACTGGAACCGGCGATGTTCTCGAACCTGAGAACCACTGCATGGGGATCGGATCGGGCGGCAACTACGCGCTCGCGGCAGCCCGCGCGTTGCTCGACAGTGACCATGATGCCGAAGCGATCGCGCGGCGAGCCATGGCCATTGCCGCCGAGATCTGCGTCTACACGAATACCAACTTCATCATCGAGAGCCTCGAGTCCCGATCATGACAAACTTTTCCCCGCGCGAGATCGTCTCGGAGCTCGATCGCTACATCGTCGGCCAAAACGCTGCAAAGCGGGCCGTTGCGATCGCGCTGCGCAATCGCTGGCGCAGGCAGCAGCTTGGGGACGACTTGCGCGAGGAAGTGCTGCCGAAAAACATTCTGATGATCGGTCCGACGGGTGTCGGCAAGACCGAGATCTCGCGCAGGCTCGCTCGTCTTGCGGGTGCTCCGTTCCTCAAGGTCGAAGCGACGAAGTTCACCGAGGTCGGCTACGTCGGCCGCGATGTCGAAAGCATCGTCCGCGACTTGCTCGAAGTTGGCATCGGGCTCGTGCGTGAGCGCCGTCGAGAAGAAGTTCGCGCGCGCGCTGAGAAGTCCGCTGAGGATCGCGTTCTCGATGCGCTCGTCGGCGAAGGGGCGAAGGCCGAGACGCGCGAAAGTTTCCGACGGCGGCTCAGAGCCAATGAACTCGGCGACAAGGAAATCGAGGTTCGGGTGCGCGATACCATGGGGCTCCCGATGTTCGAGATCCCTGGTCAGCCCGGCGCGTCCATGGGGATGCTGAACCTCAACGACATGCTCGGAAAAGCGCTCGGGGGGCGGACGAAGTCGCGCCGGATGACGGTCGATGCGAGCTATCCGATCCTGATCGCGGAAGAAAGCGACAAGCTGCTCGACGATGAGCAGATCACGCAGGAAGCGATCCGCGCCGTTCAAGACAACGGCATCGTATTCCTCGACGAGATTGACAAGATCTGCCGGTCTCGGACCGAGGGTGGGAAACTCGGGGCCGATGTCAGCCGCGAAGGCGTGCAACGCGACCTGCTGCCATTGATCGAGGGCACGACGGTTTCAACCAAGCATGGCCCGGTCAAAACCGACCACATTCTCTTTATTGCGTCTGGCGCATTCCATGTCGCGCGGCCATCGGATCTGCTGCCCGAGTTGCAGGGCCGACTGCCGATCCGCGTTGAGCTGCAGCCGCTAACGCGCGAAGACTTCCGGCGCATTCTGACGGAGCCGGAAGCAAACCTCATTCGCCAATATCACGCGCTGATGAAGACCGAAGGCGTCGAACTCGTCTTTGACGGCGATGCCATCGACGCACTGGCCGACATCGCAGTCCAGGTCAATTCGACCGTCGAGAACATCGGCGCGCGTCGCCTGCAGACGGTGATGGAGCGGGTCCTCGACGAAATCTCTTTCGAAGCCTCCGATAAGAGCGGCGATCGGATCTTGATCGATGCAGCCTACGTCCGCACCCGCGTCGGCGACCTCGCGGCCAACGCCGATCTGAGCAGGTTCATCCTGTAATCGATTGCGCTGAAGTCCCTGGCAGACGCGTGTTGTGGATGGTGCAGAGACTTCTGATCGGCCGCCCTAGACCTGCGCGTCAGGCTGGCGGAGGTTCAGGGGGGTCGCCGTCATCGGCGATATAGCGATAGCGGAAGTCACAGTGGCTCGCGCCCTGCATGATCGTTTGCGTGCGGGTGAGCTTGAGGCGCTCGTCATAACCCTCGCAAAAGGTACCGTCGCGCTGGCACGACAAGAGATGCCCAATCTCGCCAAGCCCCATATCGCGGTACATTTCAGCGTAGCGACACCGCGTGACGTTGAACGAAAATGTCTCCCCGGTCTGCTCCAGCATCTCGATCTCGAGCGCACCGTTCATGGTCCAGAGCGACTGCAGATCGACGAACGACTGAAGCGACGTATCGCCGCCGACTTCGCTCGCCATCTCACGCGCTTGCTCAATCGATGCGGCCCTGACGGCAGCTGCAATCGTCCGTGCGGCAACGTCTTTGCTGTGGCTCTTCGAAAGCGTGTCGTAGACGTGCTTCAAGACCCGAGCCTCGATACGCCGACGCTCCAACATGGGCAGCCGCGCGGACGTATCGCCGCCTGAACCACCCTCATGATCACCCGCGGTCATGCTAGCTTTTCTCCTCCGCATCAGCCTTGCCCGGCAGCACACACAGGCGGCAGCACCCTTCATCGCCGACCCGCCAGGTTTCGCCGGCGAACGTGAAACCTGCCCCCTCGAACAATCCGATGTCGATCGCCCCGGCGATCTCACACAGGGCGGCAATATCTGCGTCCGACCGCCCCTGAGCGTGCCAAGCCTCCTTCAGCGGGCAGCGATGAAACAGGACCCGCATCGCCTCGCTGTCCGCCTGAACCACCTCTGGCTTGAACAGCGCCTCGCCCTCGATGATGGCCTCGAGGAACGCATGCGTCAGGCCGGTCAGGTCGTTGGGGGCATAATCTTGAAACGCACGACCCATAGCCTCGCCCATGCGGCGTGTCGCGCGCTTCGACAATACGCGGGCGCGCTCTTCGCCGAGTTCTTCGCGCAGGACGTCATACGTATGTGCGTAGGCGGCAGCGCGCATGGCGAACGCCCGACGCAGCAGGGCGTGCACCTCTGATTCCGGCAAGGTCTTTTCTGGCTGGCTCATCGCGGTGCTCCTTCGAACCGACTCGTTGTCGCGCGATCCAAGATTTTGAGGTCCGTCCGTGCATCCTCTACGGGGCCCCGTGGTTTGGTTCAGATCTCCCGAGCATCGCGCCATCGAACTTCGACGAGTTTCAGCGGGGCGACAAGGCGGACGACATCATGCAGGGGCAACGGTTTGGGATCGGTGAAGGGAAGTGCAAGGTCGGATTGAGGTGTTCCGGTCAGCGCCTTGGCGAATTCGCGACCGAGCGCAATCGAAAGCGCGACGCCGCGACCGTTGCAGCCGACCCAGGCAAAGCCGTTTGGACCGAGCCGATGGAAGCGGGGCATGTAATCCGTGGTCATGCCGATGTAGCCGTTCCACACGTAATCGAAACGCACATCGCCGACCGATGGAAACATCCGCCTGATCCGCGCACCGATCCTGGGCTTGAGCCGCGCTGCACCGCCAGCTGAGACCACAAGCGCCCCGCCCGTCACCAAGCGATGGCGCGCATCATACCGGGCAAAGTGCAGGTCTCCATGCGTATCGGATAAGGCAGGCCGCCCCGGGAGGACGACAGCGCGCGCGTTGTCCCCGATCGGCTCCGTTGCCATTTGCCAGGACAGGACCGGGACTACCTCTCGGGCAATGTTCGGTGCGAGCGTCCTGCTGATTTCACCACTATAGGCATTGGTCGCGAGCAGCAGCGCGTCGGCAACAACGCGGCCAGACGGCGTCTCGACATTCCATGTTTTGCCGTCGTGGCGCATCGACTTGGCTGGCGAACTGCCGAAGATCACGCCGCCAGCGCCAATCACCGACCGGGCAAGACCACGCGCGAGGGCCAGTGGATTGACGTGCCCACCCGTCGGGTTGGTCCAGCCTCCGTACCAGAGGTCTGATCCGGTCGCGGCCTCCACCTCCTCGCGGCCCATCAGCGCGACGGGCGCGCCGTGGCGCTGCCACTGGCGAAACCGGCGCTCGGCGATCGCCATGCGACCAGGAGTGTGCACGGGCTGAACCCATCCGGTCTGCTCGGCTTCCGCAGCAATATTGCGAGACCGGATCAGTTCGAACGTCGTCTGCGCGCTGTCGCGAAGCAGTCGGACGAACCTCTCCCCAGCTTCACCATGGCGCGCGATGATATCGTCAGGGTCGGGTCGCGTGAGCGTCGGAATGACCTGGCCGTTGTTGCGGCCTGACGCCCCCCAGCCCGGCGTGACCGCTTCGATCAAGGTAACCCGAACACCCGCCTCGGCAAGCGCAAGTGCCGCGGACAAGCCCGTAAACCCCGCACCGATCACGACGACGTCGGAGCGATGGGTGCCCCCTAGTGCGGGACAGTCAGGACCGGGTGGCGTGACCGCAGCCCAGAGCGACGGTGGCCATGCGCGACCAGATGACATGGCGCTATCGGAGTTATGCGCGAACGGCTTTGACATTCCGTCGTTGGCTCCAGAAGCACGCCCAGATACACGCTCAGATGCATGCGATGAGTTGGGCCGTCCCCATGCTGTCGGAGACGTGGCGCGGGCGTTGCCGGACATGGCGACGTGCCAGGATGAGCCAACTGTGTCTGCGCGGCAAGTGTAACCGAGCCGCCGCGGCCACTGCGAGCGCGATTGCATGTGTGCGCCCGATGCCATCAGCGCGACGCATCCCCACCATGAAAAAGCCCCACGACTCAATCAGAAAGACTTCGTCGGCTCCAAGTTCAGTCGAGCGTAAAGTCCTTGCCCGAGCCGACAAACGACGGTCCCCAACCGTCGACCAGCCCCAGAGGGCCGTTTTGTTACGCGTCTTGTTCTGCGTACGGCCCCGCCCGGGTGGTCGTTTAGGACGTCAGCTCCCTTGTGGCCCCGCGGACTCCAGACCGTTCTCGTCGCTTGGGTCGGCGCACACCGTCACACCTGGCGCCCAGTTTCGGCCCGATTGACAGCATCGTGTCGCCCTGCTCGGGCGCTTTGACCGGTGGGAACGCCCACAGCGCTGGAGCCATCGCGTGCTGCTTGACGGTTCAACGCCCCGACATCCTGCGTGCAGCCATTCTGAGTTCAGCCGAGAAGCGGCTGCGCGCTGGCTGGGCCTTTTGGCGTGTTTCGCGCTTTCCGCCGGCCTGGTGACGCTGAATGCGCACGCAGCTCCGGGCGCTGACGGAACCTCCGCTGCATCCCCCACAGCGGTTCCGATCGTCGCGCGCCATATCGGCGTGCCCCGAGACCAGGCCAATCGCTTTCCGACACGCGAAGAAGATCAGGCGATCGTCGAGGGATGGCCGATGTATCGGACTGAGCGCGGCCAGGAGGCGTTCAATCACGCCATGGCGACGCTGCGCGCGACCGAAGGACCGTCACCAGATCCGCGCGCGTTTGCCGGGTGCCAGCGCCTGCGCTGTCCAATCGCGGTGCCGCGGATCGGCTCGAGTGGCTGGATTCCGCCTGGCAGGCTTTGGCTCTCGCCTGACCGCTACATTCTGTTCGTCCAGAGCCGACGGCCCGGGCTCAACCAGCGTCGGCCGCCGAGCCAGATGCGCATCTTCGTGTTCCACGAGTTTCACAACTCGACCCGAAACACCGACGTCTTTGATACGATCTCTGCGCATCGCGGGTCCGTCTTCACGCCCTTTTACATGAGCAAAGCTGCGCGCGACGCCGAAGGTCGCACGTTCGTCACGGTCGTCCAGGTCGCCCCATTTGACGTCGTCAGCCGCCACGCGACCAATCACGGCAACCTTGGACCCGGGATTGAGGTCGCAAAGAACTATCGCGATCAACTGGAACCCATCCAGTCCGACGCGGGCATCGTGATCGGACACATGATCAGTGAGGCCTCACCGGCGCTCAGGTTTGTCCATCATCGAGGCATCGAGGGGCTTCCCATGCTGCGCGCCTATCAACGGTGGGTGCAGAGTGTCGGGACCTCGAAACGGACGGAGCGCGTGAAGCTGCCATTCACGCCTGCCGATCGTCCTGACATCGCCACGGCCGCCGGGACGTTTGAAACGCTGCTCAGGCGCGACACCCCGCCGTTATTGGTCGCAGCAATCGAGCGCCCAGTTGAGCCGGCGGGGCCCGAGCCGCGCCGTGGGCCAGCGCACATCGCAGCCTCGACGTCGGCCATGGCACCCCTGAGACTGACCTTGCCTCAAGTTCAGACCCCGCCTGAAGCGCACGCAGCAGCAGTCGCCACACCCGCTCCGCGTCTCGTCTCGGAGCCCGAGGCAGCCCCACGCCTGCTCGCACCACCGCGATTAGCGGATCCGCCGCGCGCCGTCGCGGCCGTAGATATGGACCGCCTCACGCTGGGACTTCTGGTCCGCCAGATCCTGGCGGGCTCAGTCGCGCGGTAGTGGCTGGGATCAATCCGCGGTAGTGGTTTGGATCGGACACTGTCATCAACCAGCGCAGGTCGTCGATGGCCTCGGATCCTGCTCTATTCATCAGAGCCAACACCAAGCTGATGACGCCGCCACTGGTGCCGGAGATCAGCCTGTACCTCGCCGAGGAATCGCTGCCGATCTGGCAGAAGACCGAGGAAGAACTCGGCGAGATGAATGTCCCGCCGCCCTATTGGGCCTTCGCTTGGGCTGGCGGACAGGCGCTCGCGCGCTACGTGATCGACACGCCCGAACTGGTTCGCGGCCGACACGTCCTCGATATCGGTTCGGGCTCTGGCCTGGTAGCCATCGCAGCCGCCCGTTCCGGGGCCCAAGCGACGTTAGCGAACGATCTCGATGCATTCGCGACAGCTGCGATCGCATTGAACGCCGCCGCGAACCAAGTCAGTCTCGACATCTCGATGGCTGATCTCGTCGCAGGTCCCGTGGCGCCGCCAGCCTTTGACGTCCTGCTCATTGGCGATCTGTTCTATGAAAAGACGCTCGCGTCGCGCGTCCTCGCGTTTGCGCACGCTGCCCGATCGAAGGGCGCAACGGTTCTCGTCGGCGATCCAGGGCGGAGCTATGCGCCAAAGACAGGGCTTTCGGCGATCGCGCACTATCGTGTACCGGTGACGCGCGAACTCGAAGACAGCGAGATCAAGGCGACCACGGTTTGGACGCTCGCAGGCTGAGCAGGCATCGCCAAAGGGACGCGGGAGGCGAACATGTTCTCAATCGATGCCGAACTCCTGCCGGTCGCGCTCGCAGTTGCGGCAGGGTATGCGTTTGGAGCCGTCTGGTACACGGCGCTCTCGAGACAGTGGCAAGCTGCTGCGGGGCTGTCCGAAGCTGACATGCGCGGCGAAAACTCACGAACGCCGCCCTGGTTTCCCTTTGTGGTCGCCTTCCTCTGCCAGATTGCAATCGCATTGGTTCTCGCAAGCCTTCTCAAGGCGCTTGGCGGGCAGGGTGTCGGCGCGTTTGGCGGACTGCTGACCGGGACCCTGGTCTGGCTCGGGTTCGTCGTGCCGACCACGTTTACGAACTATCAGTTCCAGGGCGCACCGATCACCCTCACACTCATCGACGGCGGGCATTGGCTCGGCGTGCTTCTGATTCAGGGTGTGATCCTTGGCGCCTTCTTGGCGTAGCAGCGGCCTCACACCCCTGCAGCCGCACGACGCCACGATGGCTCTTCGATCGGGCAACTTTGTCGCCACGTGAGCCGGGCTCCTCTTCGTTCGACCATAGGTCCGCTTGCGCGCATCCCGGGCCAACCGATAATCGCGGCAATAATTTCAAACGGAGGAGCCGCGCTCATGTCGCAGACCACCTATCCAGTTCCCGCAGAATGGTCGGCTCGCGCGCTTGTCGATGACGCAAAATACCGAGACATGTACGAGCATAGCCTTGCCGATGCCGATGCGTTCTGGGGCGAGCACGGCAAGCGGGTCGATTGGATCAAGCCGTACGCAAAGGTGAAAAACATCACCTTCGGTCACGGCCCGAATACCGAGGTCTCGATCAAGTGGTTCGAGGATGGGACGCTCAACGTCTGCTACAATTGTGTCGACCGTCATCTCGCGGATAAGGCTGATCAGGTCGCGATTATCTGGGAAGGGGACGACCCGACCGTCGACGAGAAGATCACGTACCGGCAACTGCACGAGCGCGTCTCCAAGTTCGCGAACGTTCTGAAAGCCAACGGTGCGAAAAAGGGCGACCGGGTCACGATCTATCTGCCCATGATCCCCGAGGCGGCCTATGCGATGCTGGCCTGTGCACGGATCGGAGCGGTTCACTCGGTCGTCTTCGCCGGCTTCTCACCCGATAGCCTTTTGAATCGGATCGAGGATGCGGGATCGACGCTCGTCATCACCGCTGACGAAGGCCTTCGGGGTGGCAAGAAGGTACCGCTCAAAGCGAACACCGATGCAGCAATCGAGCGCGGCCAGCTCAACGACGTGACCGTGCTCGTCGTCCGTCACACCGGTGGCGATGTAACATGGAACGCCACGCGCGATCGCTGGCTGCATGAAGAACTCGTCAAGGTGAGCCCCGACTGCCCTTGCGAGGAAATGAATGCCGAGGATCCGCTGTTCATCCTCTACACGTCGGGTTCGACGGGTAAGCCCAAGGGTGTGCTGCACACCTCAGGCGGCTACATCGTCTACGCATCCATGACGCATCAGTACGTGTTCGACTACCACCCGGGCGACATCTACTGGTGCACGGCCGACGTCGGTTGGGTGACAGGCCACAGCTATATTCTCTATGGGCCACTTGCCAACGGCGCGACCACGCTGATGTTCGAAGGCGTGCCGAATTATCCAACGGCATCGCGCTTTTGGCACGTTTGCGACAAGTGGGGCGTCAACATCTTCTACACAGCTCCGACTGCGATTCGAGCGCTCATGGGGGCTGGCGACGAATTCGTCAAACGCGCAGACCGCTCGAGCTTGCGGTTGCTCGGCTCGGTCGGTGAGCCGATCAACCCAGAAGCCTGGGAGTGGTATTACAACGTCGTCGGTGAGAAGCGCTGCCCGATCGTCGACACCTGGTGGCAGACCGAGACGGGCGGGATCCTGATCACGCCATTGCCGGGTGCGACACCACTGAAGGCTGGCTCTGCCACCCGGCCATTCTTCGGGATCCGTCCAGCACTCGTTGACGACAAAGGCACGCTTCTCGAGGGTGCAGCCTCGGGCAACCTCGTGATCCTCGACAGCTGGCCCGGCCAGATGCGCACCGTGTTCGGCGATCACGAGCGGTTCATACAAACATACTTCTCGACCTACCCTGGCATGTATTTCACGGGCGACGGCTGTCGGCGCGACGAAGA
>JBHJOC010000013.1:0-88303 GCA_050330095.1 Hyphomicrobiaceae bacterium | reverse complement strand
GCCACTTCGGCATCGATACGGCATCGATTCTTGCGGCTGCCTCCAACATCGGGATCGGCCGGCCGGTCCGGTATGTAACGCCGGCAGCGCGCTAACCGGAGGGCCAGGCCGCAGGCCGTTGCGGCCCGCGAGCGAATTAAAGCTCTTGATTACGCTGTTGGATCATCATGAACGTGTCGAACGTCGACTCGGCGACCTGGAACCAAAGGAAGCCGTCACGCCTCACATCGTTCATGCTGGTTCGAACCTGTGCGAAGCTCGCGTCGTTGTTGGCGATCTTGTCCAGCACGCTCGAGGTTGCAGCAAAACAGGCCTGGAGCAGCGCCTCGGAATAGGGCGCAAGTCGGGCGCCGCTTGCTGCGGCACGCTTCAGCGCTCCCGCGTTCTGAGCATCGTAGCGGGCGAGGATGCCACGATCTGCTGTCGCCGCTGCAGCCTCGATCGCGGTGCGTTGCTGCGGGGTCAAGGCTTCGAGGCGGTCGCTTTTCGCGACAAGAAAGTACTGCCCAGCCCCATTCCACCAGCCCGGATAGTGCAGCACATCGGCCGCCTGAAAGAGCCGCAACCCTTCTTCGTCGTAGGGTGCACCGAGGAATGCGCCATCGACCTCACGGCGCTCGATCGCGCCTCGAAGCGCTCCAGCCTCGAGCGTTACGGGTGTCGCGCCGAGTTCCGCCAGAATGCGAGCGCCGAAGCCCTGGATCGCAATCCGCCGTCCTGCGAGGCTATCGGGGCCCGTCAGTTCCTCGCGAAACCACCCTCCCATTGCGGCCCCGGAGGCCCCGCACGGAATGAGGCGCAACCCGGACGTTGCAAGCGCGGCGTTAACAATCGCGAGCCCGCCGCGATCGTGCAGCCACGCACTGTGAAGCCTGGCATTGAGGCCGAACGGAGCACCACCTGCGAGACCAAGCACGGCGAAGCGTTCTGACAAGGTGTCTGCGCGCACGTGGGCGAGATCGGCAGCGCCGGATTCAACGGATGCAAGCGCGCTTGCATCATCTCTGACGGGCACACCGGACGGATCGAGCGTCAAGGTTTCGCCCGTAAGCGTTGCAAGCGTGCGCGCGAAATCGATCATCGGTCCGACGACGGCATCCTGATCGCGTGTGAATGGGCTTGCAAGCTTGAGCGCGGCCGGCGGTCCCGCCGACGTGGACGCTGCCGCCCCGGTTTGCGCGCGCCCGGGAGCCGCACTCAAGACGACGGTCGCCGCAGCGGCTGATGCCCCGAGCCCGCCTCGCAGCATGTCACGCCGCGATTGCACGCTGCGGCCTTCGAACGTGCACGAACGCATGACATTCACTCCAATGCTTGGCACTCCGATGCCCGGCTGAAATGCAATCTCTGAGCTGCCCGCAGGCTTCCC
Organism: Hyphomicrobiaceae bacterium; assembly: GCA_050330095.1. Taxonomy (GTDB): domain Bacteria; phylum Pseudomonadota; class Alphaproteobacteria; order Rhizobiales; family Hyphomicrobiaceae; genus JBCBWG01. The sequence goes on along the minus strand of JBHJOC010000013.1, from coordinate 86,934 downwards.
TGCACGTCAGCATACGGATCAAGGGCTCTGCCTCGAGCGGGACTGCCGCCGCCAGGAGTTGTCATCGACATTGGCCTCGACTGCAACAGGCTGCACGGTTGCTGGTTTACGCAGGCGGGCCTATTCCTTAGGTTGGTGAAGGCTGCTGTTTGATGCGGACAGAAGCTGCATGGAGCCGAGCGGGTCCGCGCAGACGGCTGGCTGCATCTTCAGTGCCGACGCGGCGATGCGCGCAGCGTGGCTGGTCAAGCCTCCAGACGGTCTGAGAGCCCCGCGTCCTGACACTCGTACTGCCGATCAGAAGTCCCTGCACCATCCGCAACACGCGCCTGCCAGGGGTGCGCAACGACGACCGAGAGGCCTTTGAGAACCAGTATTGAAACGCGGCTCGACGAGTTTGACGTTCGTCCAACCCCGGATGATCCGAGACTTTCGACACGACTGCTCGGGATCGACCAAACGGGTGCCGATGTCGCCGTCGACGTCGTCACCGAGCGGCCCCTGACGCTGTTCCTCAACAGCAGAGAGATCGTCACCATGATGACGATCGGAGATCACCCCGAACTGCTCGCGCTCGGCTACCTGCTCAATCAGAATATGCTGCTCGAGGACGACGACGTGACGGCTGTCGAATACGACGCGGAGATCGAGACGGTCGTGGTTCGCACCGCCCGGGAAACGGACTACGAGGAGAAGCTCAAGAAGAAGGTGCAGACGTCTGGTTGCGCCCAAGGTACCGTGTTCGGCGACCTGATGGAGCAGCTTGAAACCGTCGACCTCTGTGCGGATGCACGCATCACTACGACCTGGCTTTATGCACTGACGCACAAGATCAACACCGAACCGAGCCTTTATCTCAAAGCCGGTGCGATCCACGGCTGCGTGCTCGCCCGAGAAGATCGGCCGCTGCTCTACATGGAGGACGTCGGGCGCCATAACGCGATCGACAAGATCGCCGGGCATATGTGGGTCAACAGGATCGCGCCGCAGGACAAGATTTTCTACACAACCGGTCGGCTAACGTCGGAGATGGTGATCAAGTGCGTCAAGATGCGCATTCCCATTCTCGTGTCACGATCTGGCTTTACGGCTTGGGGCGTTGAACTCGCGCGACAGGCGGGATTGACCCTGATCGGTCGCGCCCGCGGCAAGCGCTTCGTCGTCCTGTCAGGACGTGAGCGCGTGGTCTACGATCAAGATCTGACCGCTATCGCGGAGGAGGACCAGAGACATGCTCGAAAAGGCAGCTTCTCCGATGTGGGAGACTGAAGTGGCGGTTCTGCCCGCCATCCCAGACGATCAATTCTGGTGGCTCGCTCTCGTGCAGCTCGAGAAGGCGCCGAAGCAGACGCTGTTGGCCGACGAAGAGGAAGGCGCCTACGTCTGGGTTGCAGCCGTTGCAAAGGACCGGGACGATGTTGATCGACTGATCCGAAGGGCCGCGAAATCTGAAGGCCTGCGCGTCGTCTCGATCGATGATCATTCTGTCGTCGAGGATCTGGAAGAGATCGAGGATGTCGACGAGAACTTGGCCTCTGACGTCGCGGAGAGCACACTTGAGGACCAGCCGCTCCTTTGGGGCACCTGGCACGTCTACTACGGCGATGGCGAAGCATGACGTGGGAGCCTTGAGACAGGCCTCTCGAGGACGCGCCGTGACGGGCGGTTGCTTGCTTGCCCGTCAAGGCACCGATTGATCGGATCATTGAGATCACCGCGCAAGCGCGATGTCAGGAGCCTCTCACGGTATGGCAGGCGTCGGAGCGATTGCCGGTGTGATCCTTGCGGGCGGCCTCTCCCGTCGCATGGGCGGCGGTGACAAGGGGTTGATCCAGGTCGGCGGATCAAGCCTTCTCGGGCGTGTCGTCGCCTGTCTCTCCCCGCAGGTGAGCATGCTCTTGATCAACGCCAACGGCGATCCCGCGCGGTTCCGCACGTTCGGGCTACCGATAGCGCCAGACCCAGTCTCGGGCTTCGTCGGCCCGCTCGCAGGCGTGCTTGCAGGTCTCCATTGGGCCGCGAGCCGCGAAGCGGATGCCCGGCCGACGCACATCGTGACGGCTTCGACCGACACACCATTCCTGCCAGACGATCTCGTCGAGCGCCTGATTGCGGCCCGCGAAGCCGCAGACTCAGACATCGTCCTCGCACGTTCCGATGATGGCCTGCACCCGGTCATTGGCTTGTGGCCCGTCGCGCTCGCCGCAGACCTTGAGACAGCGTTGGCCCACGGCGTCCGGAAGGTGCTCGACTGGACCAGCCGTCATCGCGTCACCGAAGCATCCTTCCCCCTGCGCCAGATAGCGGGACAAGTCGTCGACCCGTTCTTCAATGCCAACACGCCCGATGATATCGCAGTCGTAGAGCGGCTCCTCGGCATGGCGTCAGATTGGCAAGGGTCGCGGGATTGACAGAAATGGATTGTAGCGGCGTTGCAGCCACGTTTGCGGGAACACCGATCGTCGCCGTGGTCGGCTGGAAGAATTCCGGCAAGACCACCCTCGCCACTTCACTCGTCGCGGAATTGACGTCGCGCGGCTATCGGGTCGCGACCGTCAAGCACGCCCACCACGGCTTCGCGGTCGACACAGGAACCACTGACAGCGCTCGCCATCGACGAGCTGGGGCAGCCCAGGTCGCCGTGGTCGCAGACACGCGCTGGGCGCTGATGACGGAACGGCCGCATGCCGGCAAGAGCACGCTCTTTACGGTCCTAGCCCACCTGGAGCCGGCAGACGTGATCGTGCTGGAAGGCTTCAAAGCCGCCGCAGTTCCGAAAATCGAGGTTCGTCGCCGCGACGCCGCCGACCAAAGTCCCCTCGCCGACACAGACCCCATGGTGATTGCCATCGCGGCTGATCATGCCGTCGAGGGCGCGTACGTCCCCGTCTTCAACTTGAACGACATTACAAGTCTGACCGATTTCATCATCCTCGCACTGGAACTGGCAAGGGGATCCGGGTCCACCGAAGATCTGAACCAGCCGACACGGGCTCCGCAATGAGCGGGGCTGCTGACCCAGCCCTGACGCCTTGGCCGAGGCTTCCCCTTTCCATTTGGGGGGGCGGCCGGATGCTGGCAATAGTGCTGAGCGTCGTGTTCATGCTTTCGACGGCCATCGCAAGGGACCCCGATCCGAGACCCGTGCTCGGGGCACCGACAGGACCGGCAACGATCGTGATGATCGGACCTGGGCTCGACTATAACGCCGCGCATAATGTTCAGAGAATTGCGCGCGACGGCGAAGGCGATCTCGTCGGCTGGGATTTCATCGACGATGATTCCAGCCCGTTTGGCGCAACAGAGGCTGAGCCGCCCATGGTGGCGGCGTTGCTTGCTGCAACCAGAGGCGCGATCGCACCCGTTCGCGCAGACTTGAACCATCGTGCGTCGGTCGCCGCGCTTGCGGGCTTCTTGTCGTATGTGCCGGGCGTGCTGGCTGTTGCTTCACACCCGGACAGCAGTGATGCGCTGCTGTCGCTGCTCGAGTTGGCAGCAAGGCTGCCGGACCGGCGCGTCGTCACACCTGCTCCCGTGTCGGAGGCCGCGATCATCGAGGCGCTCAGCACCCTCCCAAAGGGCGCAGCGATGCCCAGCAACATCGTTTGGACCACAACCCCAAATAACAAGGCATTTCAAGTTGCAGCGGCAGAGCTCAACCAGATCCTGATCGTCGTCGCTGAACCTCAAACCCTGCCCTCACCGCACGAACCGAGCATGGCGAAAGCGTTTGCAGCCATCGTCGCGATCTTGGCCGAACCGGGCGCTCAAGACCAGCAAGTGCGTTCCATGATCGAAGCCGCGCGAGCCGGTGTGCCAGTCCTCGTCGAGATCGGCCCCCGGTGGCAGGTGGTGGGCGAGCAACCCGAGCGATAAGCTGAACTCGCGATCGGTTCCCAAGACCTCACGAAAGGCAATCTGACATGTCGCAATCTGACACGCGCAAGTCGCGCCGCATGGACCGTCGCGAAGGCGCGCTCGACACCGCCGCCTTCATCAAGGTTGCAAACAAGTTCATCGATCTTGCAAATCGCGAGAACCAGACGGTGAAGGCAACCGATCTTCACTTGGCGTTTCTGTGGGCTGCCGCCCGCTATAATGCCCACGTCGGCAAGACAGTCCTTGGCGTGGAGAGCCATGAGGCCTACGTCCAAGATCTCGCAGCGCAGTATAGCGAAATGCTGCGCCAGCACCTTGCTGATCCGAGCCTCGACGGCTGATCATCGTCACGGTTGAAACGGCTCTCGGCGACACCCTGATGATCAACTCGTGGCGCGGGCGATCAGGTCCGGCTTGTTCAATTTTTGTGCGTCGCGGCAAAGACTTGAGAACAATAACGACTTGCAACGCTCGCCCGCCTGCGGTCTAGTCCTCCCGCGCAACGCTGTCGATTGGGCGCATCGCCATCGATCGACCCGCCAAAACGCAGAGCATAGGGGAGGCACGGCCTGATGAGAAAGCAGATTATTGGAGCGCTCGTCGTTTCACTTCTTACCGCCGGCGCTGCGGTTGCCCAGCAGCGCTTCATTTCAATCGGCACGGGTGGCGTGACCGGCGTCTATTATCCTGTTGGCGGCGCCATCTGCCGGCTCGTTAACAAAGACCGGAAAGATCACGGTATTCGCTGCTCAGCGGAGTCGACGGGCGGCTCGATTTACAACATCAACACGATCAGAGCGGGCGAGCTCGAGTTCGGGGTCGCGCAGTCCGACTGGCAATATCATGCTTACAATGGCACCGATTCCTTCAAGGATCAGGGGGCGTTCACCGATCTCAGGGCTGTGTTCGCGGTCCATCCGGAGCCCGTCACAATCCTCGCGCGCAAGGAAGCCGGCATCGCCAACATCGACGACCTGAAGGGCAAAGCGCTCAATATCGGCAATCCTGGTTCGGGCACGCGCGGCACCTGGGAAGTGATCGAAGCAGGCCTCGGCTGGCAACGCTCGGATCTGAGGTTGGCTGCCGAGCTGAAGTCGGCAGAGACGGGTCAGGCATTGTGCGACGGTAAGATCGACGCATATTTCTGGCTGGTCGGCCACCCTTCGGCGCTGACTCAGGAAACCCTGTCCTCCTGCCCGTCAAACCTCGTCAACGCCATGGGGCCGGCGATTGACAAGCTCGTCGCAGACAATCCGTTCTATCGCAAAGCTGTCATTCCGGCCGGAATGTATAATAACGAGCAGGACATCAACACGTTTGGCGTCGGCGCCACATTTGTTTCGAGCGCCAAGGTTCCAGACGACGTCGTTTATGTTGTCGTGAAAGCCATCTTCGACAATTTCGATCAGTTCAAGGGCTTGCACCCGGCGCTGGCGAATCTCAAAGAGGAAGAGATGATCAAGGATGGCCTCTCCGCGCCGCTGCATGACGGGGCCATCAAGTACTACAAGGAACGCGGCTGGATGCAGTAACCGGGCCCATGTTTGCGGGCAAAGGGGCCAAGTTGGACCTTTGCCTGCAAATACCGGTTCTTGCGGCAGAAGCAGTCCTGTGGATTTGTTCAGTGTCACACATTTGTTGCCACGCTGTTCTTATGTGGGGCGCAGATGACTGAATGTGACGAACGCGGGCGATAGAGCAACCTCAGTCGGGCGATCGCTCCTGACGTGGCCGAAGGCGCCTCGAAGTGGAGAGCACAATTTGGCCCCGACCGATCGTAACCGCGATCGATGAGGGGCAGATTCGGATGCTCTATCCTGTTGGGTCGTAGTGTGGCGCCACTCACGCTTGGTCCCCACCTTCTGCGGTCTCGCCTGCCAGGCGTTAGTGACAAAAGCAACACGAGAATCATAACGTTGCTCGTGTTCCCTATGTCTCCGACACTTGGTCAATCAGGTGCTGCAAAGCAAACTAGGTGTCGCAGACGGAACACTAGTACCGGCTGTCTGCAGTTTGTCTCGGCGCCTGACGAGGGAGTCTCACGAGCTACGGAAAGCGGGTACCAGGGTGCCGCTCGGGCCGCATGCCTGATCACCTCAGAGGCTCAACCCCGACCAGTCAGAGCGCAATATGACCGTTGTTTCAAATCGCGGTGATGGCCAAATCGAAAAGAGCGCAGCCGACATCGCAGCCGACGTCGATACAGGTGGTCGCAATCCGATCGGCTGGCAGGTCTATCTCATTCCAGGTCTTTGTTTCGTCTGGTCCGTTTTTCAGCTCTTTTATTCCTCGAACATGCCTTTTTGGCTCGTGGATGTCACGGGCCTCAATATTATCCTCAACAATTCCGAGATTCGGCTTTTTCACCTCTCCTTCGCCCTGCTTCTTGCAGCCCTCGCTTTTCCGCTGCTTCGATCGAGCCCACGACAATATATTCCCTGGTACGATTGGGTGCTCGGCTTCGCCGGCGTTGCAGCCTGTCTCTACCTCTATGTCTTCAAGGATTCGATCGCATTGCGGGCGGGATTGCCAACACAGGGCGACCTGATCGCATCATCCGTTGGGCTCACCGTTCTCGCGATCGCCTGTTACCGCTCGCTCGGCTTGCCACTGGTCATCGTCGCAGGCGTTTTCCTCGGCTACACGTTTTTCGGCGACTCACGCTGGCTGCCTGAAGTCATCCAGTGGCGCGGCGCGTCGTTCGAAAAAGCGATGTGGCATTTTTGGATGCAGACAGAAGGTGTGTTCGGTGTCGCGCTTGGCGTCTCGGCACAGATGATCTTTCTTTTCGTTCTATTCGGAGCCATTCTCGAGAAAGCTGGCGCGGGAAATTATTTCATAAAGCTGGCCTTCTCGGCGCTAGGCCATCTTCGGGGTGGCCCCGCCAAGGCTGCTGTGTGCGCCTCCGCCATGAGCGGGCTCTATTCAGGCTCGTCGATAGCGAACGTCGTCACGACCGGAACGTTCACGATTCCGCTGATGAAGCGAACAGGGTTTTCGGCTGAAAAGGCCGGCGCCGTCGAAGTCGCCTCATCGACCAACGGGCAGCTCACGCCACCGGTCATGGGCGCAGCAGCATTCCTGATCGCAGAGTTCACAGGAATTGCCTACACCGAGATCATCAAACACGCGATCCTACCCGCTGTCGTCTCTTACATCGCCCTTATCTATATCGTTCACCTTGAAGCGCTGAAAATGGGCCTTCAAGGCATGCAGCGCCCACCGTCGACGATGAATTTCGCGACCAAGGCGCTTGGATTTTTGAGTGGGTTCCTTGGCCTGGCCGTTCTTTCCATCGCTGTCTACTACGGGCTCGGCTGGATCCGCGATGTTTTGCCGGGCAGCGGGTTTCTGAGCGGCGGCGTTCTGTGCGCGGCCGCATATCTGGCGCTGATCGCTCTCGCCGCACGCCACCCCGATCTCGAGGTCGATAATCCAAGCAGCCAGTCGATGATGTTGCCGCGCGTCGGTGATGTGGCCGTCACCGGCCTGTATTTTCTCCTGCCGATCGTGATCCTGATCTGGTGCATTATGATCGAGCGGCTATCGCCGACTCTCTCAGCCTTTTGGGCGACAATCGCGATGATCGTCGTCGCGCTGTCGCACCATCCTTTGAAGGCGGCGTTTCGGGCGGGTGGGGATATTAGAGCCGAAGTCGCAAGAGGCATGTCAGAGTTCACCGATGGGATGATTTCCGGCGCGAGAAATATGATCGCGATCGGGGTCGCAACCGGCGTTGCCGGCATTATCGTAGGGACAGTTTCACTCACCGGCATGCATCAGGTGATCTCGGAGTTCGTCGAGTATCTGTCCGGCGGCTCACTCATGGTCATGCTGATCCTTGTGGCGGTGATGAGCCTCATCCTTGGAATGGGCCTGCCAACCACAGCGAACTATATTGTCGTATCCTCGCTGATGGCGCCGGTTATTGTTACACTCGGCGCGCAAGAAGGCCTCATCGTACCACTCATTGCGGTTCACCTTTTTGTCTTCTACTTCGGCATTCTGGCCGACGATACGCCGCCCGTCGGCTTGGCCGCATTCGCAGCAGCCGCCATCTCCGGCGGTGATCCGATCAGAACAGGAATTCAAGGCTTTATGTACGACATCAGGACGGCACTTCTGCCATTCCTGTTCATTTTCAATACCGAGCTTTTGCTGATCGACGTCTCAGCGACAAAGGCCGTTTTTGTCTTCCTGGTCGCCGTCGTCGCGATGATGCTGTTTGCCGCTGCGACACAGGGATACTTATTGACGCGAAACCGCTGGTGGGAAACGGCAGCCCTCTTGCTGATCGCCTTCACCCTGTTCCGACCAGGCTACTGGCTCGATCAAGTCTCGCCGCCCTTCGATATTGGTCCTGGCTCGACGATTGCGGAGGTCGTTGGCCGTGCTGATCCAGGTGACGAGATCAGGCTGAAGATTTCCGGTCCGAGCTTCAGCAACGCGGACCGTATGATCGACAGCTTCGTCGTGCTGCCGGTCGGAACGGAACCGACGGCGACGGCGCGCCTCAGTGCCGTTGGGTTGCTGGTCGAAGCCGAAGATGGCGTCGCCAAGATCGACGAGCCGCTCACGGGCACGCGCTTCGACAGGCTCGCACGCCAGTTTGATTTCTATGCCGACACGCCGGTCGTCGTTAGCGAGGTGAAGACGCCGCGGGACCGCTGGATCAAAGAGATCTTCTACCTGCCTGCGCTGCTGCTGCTGGGGCTTGTCGTGATGAGCCAACGCCGCCGCCAGACCGTCCCGGCATTCTAAGGTCTCAAGTCAGCGAGCATGGGAACGCAGCACAGCGTTCTAAGTCTTTCAGGCCGGCACGTGACGTCCGCGGGTCGATGCCGAGCCGGTAACCCGCATTGATCCACCACGCAACCTGATTACAGCGCGTTGAGACGCTCGAGCAGCGCCTCGACGTTGGCGAGCCAGGCGTCGCATTCGTCGGTCTCCTCCCAAAGCTCCCGCAGTTCGCTGTCTGCCAGGATGCGCACAACGGCCTGCACAGCATCACCACGCAAGTCAGCCCTGGCGAGAGCCGAGACGTGTGGCGCAAGTGCGGCGCGCGCCTCGTCGGTCAGTCGTGACGCATCGCCTGAAAGCGCCGCCAACACGAGTTCAGCCGCAGCCAGCGCGACGCCCGCCTCCATGATTTCGAGATAGTCCTCCGCCTCGTATTCGGTCACCGTGCGAATAGCTTCGGCGGCTGTGACAACCCCGCCGTCCTCGAATTCGACAATAAAGTCGGCCGCATCGTCATTCTCGAACGAGCCGATACCCCATGCACCCATGATCTGCTCCTCTCTCTGCCAACAGTTGCGTTCGCCAACCGCTCGCCGTCGTCAATATCTGCCATAGCCCTCGGCTCGGACGCACGTACTGCCTGAGACGCACGCTGCGCGCCGCCGGTTCACCACTCACAATCGCATCAGCGCCTTTTGATTTACAGCAAGGCAGACTGCTCAGCGCCGTGATCACTTTCGGAGTGGTCTCTCGTGGTCCGTCGCGCCAAGATCGCTGCATAGCACCGACGTCCTATCGATTTTGGCGCGACGCCTCACTTGACGGCCATCAGGAACGCCCGAGACGCCGGGCCTGCTGCGGCTCGATAACGTGAGCGCGCCAGAGGGCGGACGGAACATGGGCTCTGACACAGGGAGTGAGAGATGCTAAATGGATCTGCCAAGCGGGGGGCGCGCGCGCTGAATGCTCTTCTGGCCACATGTGCGCTGGCACTTGCGACCGGAGCAGGAACCATCGCTACGACATCGACCGCCGAAGCTTACCGCTACATGAGCTGCGGCGAGCTCTGGTACGCGCGCAATGCCATCTATGCGGCGAAGGGATACTGTTTCGAGACGCCGAGGGCGATCGCCGTCTTCGGGCCGCGATGCTACCCCCCCTACGGGCGGCTCAATCAGAGAGAAGCGCGTGAAGTCAGCACGATCCGGACTTGGGAGCGCCGAAAAGGGTGCTGAGGCGAGCGTAACGCGTGCCGCGTGCGCCTTCGCGGTGCTCGCGGCAGCGGTGTCGGTTGCTTCCGTATCGCCAGCTGTGGCCGGCGCCGGTGCGCCAGACCTCGACACGCGGCTTCGGCTGCTGATCGAGAGCTATCCTGGCGTGGTCGAAGCGGTCGAAGGCAACACGCTTCGCCTCGCATCGGGCGCGGGCTTGGTCATCGACGATGGCCGCCAGAAAACGCACGAGCAAAAGCTCGCCGACGCCGACATCGAGGACATGCTCTCGCAGGTCTACCCCCTTGTCGCGTGCGCTGGCGATTCAAAGCCCGAGCGGAATTTCGACCCTGGTCGAATCCGCAACGAGGCGTTCTTCAAGGCCGTGTACGGTGCGAGCGAGGCCGCCGTGCGTGTGAGCCTCGCGCGCGTCGACTGGTTCGGAAAGCCCCTGTCGTTCACGCGAACCGCTGGCGCTGTCGCGGCGCTCGAGCGGGTGAAACAGGAGCTTGCCGCGCTGCCCGCGACCGTGAAGCCCGTTTATGGCGTATCAGCGGGCACGTTCGTTTGGCGAAAGATCGCGGCGACGAACCGCCTGAGCGTGCACAGTTTCGGTGCGGCCATCGACCTTAACACAGCGTATGCTGATTACTGGATTTGGTCTGGTGGAAAGCCCGGTGCCGTTCCGGTCTACAAAAACCGCATACCGCTTTGGATCGTCGAAGCCTTCGAACGTCACGGCTTCATTTGGGGCGGGCGCTGGTATCACTACGACACCATGCATTTTGAGTATCGCCCGGAGCTCATTGCAATTGCGCGGGCCGCCGCACCGGAGTGCGCACCTGAGGCCGAGGAAGCGCCCGCCGGGCGTTGACCTTCAAGCCATGAGGGCGTTGCGCGAGGCTTGGCGATCATGCGTTGCCTAGCATGACAGCCTCTGCAGCCCTCATTGCCTGCCCTCAGCTGCGGCCAAACACGCGGGCGAAGATCGTGTCGACATGGGCGAAATGGTAGCCGAGATCGAACATCGCTTCGAGCTCTGCAGGCGACAGCTTCGCGGTGACATCGGGGTCGGACTTCAGTTCCTCGAGAAAATCACACCCCTGCTCCCAGGTCTTCATCGCGTTGCGCTGCACGAGCCGATAGGCGTCCTCCCGGCTCACGCCGGCCTGGGTGAGCGCGAGGAGCACGCGCTGCGAGTTGTGCAGGCCGCCAAGGCGGTCGAGGTTGCGCTGCATGTGCTCGGGATAAACGACGAGCTTCTCGATCACGCCGGCGAGGCGATTCAGCGCGAAATCAAGGGTCACGGTCGCGTCGGGCCCGATCATGCGCTCGACCGACGAATGCGAGATGTCGCGCTCATGCCAGAGTGCGACGTTCTCCATTGCAGGCATGGCATAGGCTCGCACCATGCGCGCAAGCCCTGTCAGATTTTCCGTCAGCACCGGGTTACGCTTGTGTGGCATCGCCGACGAGCCCTTCTGACCCGGCGCGAAATACTCTTCCGCCTCGAGCACCTCCGTGCGCTGCAGGTGCCGGATCTCGGTCGCAAGCCGCTCGATGGACGAGGCGATCACGGCGAGCGTCGCGAAATACATCGCATGGCGGTCGCGCGGGATCACCTGCGTCGACACTGGCTCAGGGCTGAGGCCCAGGCGCTCGGCGACATAGGCTTCGACCCGCGGGTCAATGTTTGCAAACGTCCCGACAGCACCCGAAAGCGCGCACGTTGCAACCTCTGCGCGGGCCGCGATGAGCCGAGCCCGGGCTCGCTGGAACTCTGCGTGCGCAAAGGCCAGCTTGATGCCGAACGTCGTCGGCTCGGCATGGATCCCGTGGCTGCGTCCGATGGTCGGCGTCATCTTGTGCTCGAAGGCTCGTGCCTCAAGCGCTGCCAATAGCCTGTCGAGGCCCTGCAGCAGCAGGTCGCTCGCACGCGCGAGCTGAATGTTGAAACAGGTATCAAGCACGTCTGATGACGTCATGCCCTGGTGAACGAAGCGCGCATCCGGGCCCACATGCTCGGCAAGGTGGGTCAGGAACGCGATGACATCGTGCTTCGTCTCGCGCTCGATCTCTGCGATACGCTCGGCATCGAAGGTCGCACGCGATCCGAGCTCCCAGATTCGATCCGCCGCCTCCCGCGGGATCGTTCCGAGATCAGCCATCGCGCGAGCGGCATGAGCCTCGATTTCAAACCAGATCCGAAACCGCGTATCGGTGTCCCAGATCGACGTCATTTCGGGCCTTGCGTAACGCGGTATCATGGGCTTCGTCCATTTGGCCGGAGTGCGGTGCGGATCGCGAACATGCGCGCTTCGGCGCATTGCGGGCGAAGCGGTATCAAACAGACCATTCCTGCGCAAATTGCCGGTCAACGACGCCACTGGTCGCCGGTTTGGACGCAGAGGAATGGCGGGAGATGACGATGGTCAGGAAGCACGACTGCCTCGTTCTCGGGGCAGGCATGGTGGGCGTTTCGACGGCTTTGAAGCTACAGGAAAAGGGCCGCGACGTCGTTCTTGTGGATCGCAGGCCGGCCGGGGAAGGAACCTCCTATGGCAATGCCGGGCTCATTCAGGCCGAAGGTGTCGTGCCCTACATGCTTCCCCGCGACGTCTCGACGCTCTTCAAGTTCGCGATCAATTCGAAGCCACAGGCACACGTCCATTATCGCGCACTTCTGACGCTTGCGCCTTGGCTCGCGCGCTACTGGTGGAACTCGGGGCAACGGGGTCTCGACCGGGGCACGGCTGCGCATGTGCCACTCGCCAAACGCTGCGTCGAAGAGCACGAAGCCCTCATAAGTGCAGCGGGGGTCGAGCGCCTGATGAGCCGCGAGGGCTACCTGCGCGTCGTGCGCGACACCAAGGATCTGGAGGCAGAGGAGCGCGAGCACAAGCGCCTCGCCGAGCGTTACGGAATACTCAGCGAAGTTCTCAACCCCGATAAGCTCGCCGAACTCGAACCGCATCTTGCGCGCGACGAACTTGTCGGTGCCATCCACCTGCCCGCGCCGCGTGCGATCTCCAACCCAGGCGCGCTGGTCAAAGCCTACGCGGACCTGTTCCGCAGTCGCGGCGGCCATTTCATCACGGCAGACGCAGCAACGCTCGAGAATTCTGGCGGCGCCTGGCAGGTTCAAACCGTCGAGGGCCCGGTTGCAGCCGATCACGCCATCGTCGCCTTGGGGCCGTGGTCAGCCGAGATCCTCAGGAATTTTGGGGTGAGTGTGCCGCTGGCAGTCAAGCGCGGTTATCACATGCATTACAAGGCGCGCGGCAACGCCACGCTCAACCGTCCCGTGCTCGACGTCGACAACGGCTTTGTCCTCGCGCCGATGGAACAGGGCATCCGCCTCACGACCGGAGCCGAGTTCGCCTACCGCGACGCACCAAAGACGCCTAAGCAGCTCGCCATGGTCGAGCCAGCGGCACGCACACTGTTTCCACTCGGAGACCGCGTCGAGGACGCCCCATGGCTCGGGGCAAGGCCGTGCCTGCCGGATATGATCCCAGCCATCGGACCCGTGCCGCGCAACCGCGGGCTTTGGGCCAATTTCGGCCACCAGCACTGGGGCCTGACACTTGGGCCGATCACCGGGCGCCTGCTGGCGGAGATGATCACGGGTTCAGAAACCGTGTGCAACCCCACGCCTTATCGGTTGGACCGGTTCTAAAGCGAGGCGTTCCGGCTTGGCGCGCTCACTTCCACTGCGGTGCCGCGCGCTTGTGTGCGACGAGCGCTGCAAGGCGATCGTCGCGCCATGCGCTCTTCTCGGCGACGTGCTCGCGCGTTGGCTGGTCGCCCCAGCTGTCGGCAACCATGCGGCAGGTCTCGTTTGACCAGAGGTCTGGCGTGACGGGCGCTGACGAGAGCTTGAGCAACGTCGGCGCATAGCGCTTGCAGTAGTCGAGGATGCCCTCTGGAGCATTCAGCTCGATCGTCTCGATCGGGCCCATGAACGCCCATCTGAGGCCCAGGCCATCCCTGATCGTCTTGTCAAGATCTGCAGCCGTCACATAGCCCTCGCCGATCAACCGGAAGGCTTCCGACAACAGGACCGCCTGCATTCTGTTCAGAATGAAACCGTCGATCTCCTTTTTGACCTCGATCGGCACTTGCCCGACCCCGTCATAGATTTCGCGGGCGCGGCTGATCACCGCCGGGTCGGTCCAGGGCGCACCGCACAGCTCGACGATCGGCACGACGTGAGGTGGATTGACGGGGTGCGCGATCAGACACCGCGCACGACCCACGAGATCCTGCGTGAAATGCGATGCGACGATCGCAGATGACGATGAGGCGAGGATAGCGTCCGGCAAGGCCGCCTGGTCGAGGCGCTTGAAGATGTCGATCTTGACGTCGACGCGCTCCGGGCCGTTTTCCTGGACGAGATCGGCATTTGCGACCGCATCCTCGAGGGTGGCTGCGGTCGAGAGGCGCGCCGCTGCGGCGTCCGGATCCGTGACCAGCCCATGGCGCGCGAGATCGTGCAAAGACGTGCGCACGAGTTCGGCAGCCCGCGCGTTCGCGTCTGGTTCGGCATCCCACAGCACAGTATCCCAGCCGGCCCTTGCAAATACGTTGGCCCAGGCGCGGCCAATAAGTCCGACCCCGACGATCGCAGCTGTTGGCATCGTCATGCCTCCCTCTGTTGTTCGAGCCCGGGGCCACGGTGCGGCGCACGGGTCCCGCTTATGTTTCAAAACGCTCGCACGGCTCGCGGCCGCTGGGAAGAGCATCGGCCACGTCACGCACGACGAGGTGGCTTGCGTCGAGGTGGATTGCACGTGCGGCACACCGATGGGCATGATGGAACGAACCGGCAGGTGATGAGCCCCTTCGCCGTCGCGTCATCCGGATGGGAGATCGTCCAATGCCTATCGAACCGTTCCGGATGGTCTCTGGCCGCGCGGTGCCCTTTCTGCGAGATAACGTCGACACAGATGTGGTCATAAGGATCGAGCGGCTTGCCGAACTCGCGCGCGACGAACTCGGCCTGTTCGCCTTCGAGGCCCTGAGATACCTCCCCGACGGGACGCCCGATCCCGATTGTGCGTTCAACCAGGCCGCGTATCAGGGTGCGCCAATCCTGATCGCTGGTGAGAATTTCGGCTGTGGCTCATCGCGGGAGGGCGCGGTCTGGGCGATCCAGGGGCTCGGCATCCGCACTGTCATTGCTCCAAGCTTCGGGCCGATCTTTCGCAACAACTGCTTCGAGAACGGCGTGCTTCCCGTGGAGCTTCCAAAGCGCGACGTCGAAACGCTGGCGGAGATCGCCAAGGCCGACCCGTCGGCGCCGATTACGGTCGATCTTGATCGGTGCGTCGTCGTGCCGCCCAACGGGACGCCTGTGGCCTTCGCCATTGACAGGCTCAAACGCGATGCGCTGCTTGCAGGCCTCGACTCGCTCGGCCTGACGCTGAAGCGCGGTGCCGAAATCGAGGCCTTCCAGCGAGCCGATCGTGAAGCTCGGCCTTGGATCTACCGCGGTCTTGCGGGCCAGTAGCGGACGCAAGGCGCGGGCTGCAACACCAACGGAGTGCAATGGCTATGGATGTAATCCGCAACGGGACCCGACCAACGGGGAAGGCGAACCCTGAGTACTTCACCGGCGCCGTCTTCCAGGACCCGATCATCTCGGCAACGGAACCGGCGCGGTTGCGCGCTGTTCGCGTCACCTTCACGCCGGGCGCCCGCACGGCGTGGCACACGCACCCGCTCGGCCAGACGCTCTATGTTGTCTCAGGGGTCGGGCGCGTTCAGAAGCAGGGCCAGCCCCCGATCGAGATCCGTGCCGGCGATAGCGTCTGGATCGCGCCGGGCGAGGTGCACTGGCATGGCGCAGCCCCGGATACGATGATGGTCCACATTGCGATGCAGGAGGCGCTCGACGGCACTTATGCCGATTGGCTCGAGCAGGTCAGCGACGAGGATTACCTGGCAGCACCGGCAACCTGACGGCCGTTGCAAGGGACGACACGAACAAGAACGGCGGGGAGGGTGCGACGATGACTGGTGACTCGGGGAAACCTCGGATTGGCTTTATCGGAGCCGGCATGATGGGATCGGGCATGTGCCGGAACCTTCTCGACAACGGCTATCCCCTGACCGTCGTCGCGAACCGCAACCGTTCGCCCATCGACGCGCTGGTCGCCCGGGGCGCGCGCGAAGCTGCAAGCCAAGAGGCACTCGCCTTGGCTGTCGACGTCGTCATGATCTGCGTCAACAGTGCCGAGACAGTCAGGGACATCGTTGCCCGGATCTCTCCGTCTCTCCGGCCGGGCATGATGGTCGTCGACATCACAACGTCGCTGCCCGAGGTGTCTCGCGCCCTCGCGGCGGACCTTGCCGCCCGCGATGTCGCCTTCGTTGATGCGCCGGTCGTTGGCGGGCCCGCCCAATCCGAGGCCGGTCAGCTCGGCACGCTGGTTGGCGCGAGCCCCGCCGATTTCGAGCGCGTGCGGCCGATCGTTGCGACCTATTCGGTCGATGTCGAGCATTTCGGCCCCACTGGCAGCGGCAACGTTGCCAAGCTGCTCAACAACTTCCTGACCGTCGGATTGCGCCAACTCGTTGTCCACTCGTTCAAGGCCGCACGCCGCCATGGCATCGACTATGACAAGCTCTATGCGATCGCCTCAAAAGGCGCGGCCGGCTCGCGGACGCTTGACCAGTTCGTGCAGGGCGCCATCGTCGGCGACTACACGCGCAACAAGTTCTCGATCGGCAATTGCCGCAAGGATATGGATTACGTCGGCAAGCTCCTCGCCGAGGATCCTGACGGGCAGGCGATCCAGCAAGCCATGCTGGCGGCCTATCAGCGCCTTGTGGATGCGGGGCATTCGGATCGCCTCGCGAGCGAGATGCTCGACCCGGAACTTGATCTTGCAACCTCGAAGCACTGACCCACGGGTGACGCCAAGACCAACGGCTCCATGACCACGACGCCCCCATCACCGGAGCGGCCGATCTGGCTGATCCCTTTTGTCGTGGCAGCCGCGCTGTTCATGGAAAACCTCGACGCCAGCGCGATTGCAACAGCGCTGCCGGTCATTGCGCGCGATCTAGGCGAGGACCCTGTTATCCTGAAGCTCGCGCTGACGAGCTACCTGATCGCGCTCGCCGTGTTCATTCCGGTCAGCGGATGGTGTGCAGACCGGTTCGGCGCGCGTGTCGTCTTTCAAGCCGCCATCGTGGTTTTTGTCGTCGCGTCGGTCTCCTGCGGCGCGGCACAGTCGCTCGAGCAACTCGTGATCGCGCGAGCACTGCAAGGCGTTGGCGGTGCCATGATGGTCCCCGTTGGGCGCCTGATCTTGCTGCGGGCGGTACCAAAGGAGCGGCTCGTCGAGGCCCTGGCCTACCTGACCATCCCGGCTCTGATCGCGCCGACCGTTGGTCCTCCGCTGAGTGGCCTCATCACGACGATGCTCGACTGGCGCTGGATTTTCTGGATCAACGTGCCAGTAGGGGTGGTCGGGTTCGCCCTCGCCGCGCGCTATATGGAGAACGTGCGTGCGCTAGAGCATGACCGCCTCGATTGGCTCGGGTTCCTGTTCGCTGGCACAGCCCTGTCCACACTAATCTTTGGCTTCACCATCATGGGGCGCGACTTCGTCCCGCTCTGGGTCGCACCGGGCCTGATCGCCATCGGGGCAGCATCGGCAACGGCCTATATCGTCCATGCACGCCGAACACCGCGACCACTTCTTGATCTGAAGCTGTTCGCGATCCCGACGTTCGCGACCAGTGTGCTCGGCGGCGGGTTGTTCAGGCTCGGCATCGGCGCAATCCCATTCCTGCTGCCGCTGATGCTGCAAGACGGTTTCGGACTAACGGCGCTCGAAGCGGGCCTCGTGACGTTCACGGCAGCGTTCGGTGCGGTCCTGATGAAGTTTGCGGCCCGCCCCATCCTGAAACGCTTCGGCTTCAGGCAGGTCTTGACCGTCAACGCCATCATCTGCGGGGCGCTGCTTGCAATCCATGCGCTGTTCACGCCCGCGACGCCGTGGCTTCTGATCAGCACCGTCTTGTTCGTCGGCGGCGTTTTCCGATCCCTGCAGTTCACCGCACTCAATGCGATCGCCTATGCCGATGTCGACGAAGCAAAAATGAGCACTGCCACCGCGACCATTGCCGTCGCGCAGCAGTTCTTTCTCTCAGCCGGCGTCGCGGTTGCGGCCTTCGCGCTCGAAGCCGCCCGCGCCAGCCGCAGTGGCGCGGCGCTCGCGCCACAGGATTTCTCGACCGCTTTCCTCGTGATCGCCGCGATCACGGTGGTCGCCGCGTTTCTCCATGCACGACTTTCCGACGATGCAGGCGCAAAGGTGTCTGGGCGGGCAGCAATCGCCTCATAAGTCGCCAAAGCGGACACGTGCAGCGTGCCCGACCCGGTCCGCTTCAGCGCACATGCGAACGATTTATTACAGATCGTGTTGCATCGACGAAGTCCGGTCGGCTACCACGCCGCAAGACGCGCTCGCGCCGGCGAGTCGACGCGTCCACGCGAGCCGATCGACCAACGGAGAGAGCATCTTATGGCAAAGATCACCTTTGTGCAGCCCGACGGGAGCAGCACGACCGTCGAGGCAACAGTCGGCCAAACGGTGATGGAGGCTGCGAAACTCAATCTCATCGACGGGATCGAGGCCGAATGCGGCGGCGCATGCGCTTGCGCGACGTGCCATGTCTACATCGAAGACACGTGGCAAGAAGCAACTGGCAAGCCATCGCAGATGGAAGAAGACATGCTCGATTTCGCCTTCGACGTCCGCCCCGTGAGCCGCCTGAGCTGTCAGATCAAAGTCTCGAATGCTCTCGACGGGCTCATCGTCCACGTTCCCGCCAAGCAATTCTGAGCTGAACGATGGGGCGGCGCGCTGCAGCCTGAGCCGCGCCACCCAAGGAGCAACAGACCGCATGACCGCCTCGTCGAACGAATCCGTCATCATCGAAACATCTTCTGAGATCGTCGAAACCGACTGCCTCATCATCGGTGCGGGTCCCGTCGGGCTGTTTGCCGTGTTCGAGCTTGGGCTCCTTGATATCAAGGCGCACGTGGTCGACATTCTCGACAAACCAGGCGGTCAGTGCGCTGAGCTCTATCCGGAAAAGCCGATCTACGACATTCCAGCCCTGCCGATCGTCACGGGGCAGGAACTGACGGATCGGTTACTCGAGCAGATCAAGCCATTCCAGCCGACGTTTCATTTCAATGAGCGGATCGATCGCTTGTCGCGTCGCTCGGATGACCGTTTCGATGTCGAGACAGATGCGGGCACGAAGTTCATTGCAAAGGCTGTCGTCATCGCGGCAGGGGGTGGCTCATTTACGCCGAAGCGACCTCCGCTCGCGGGCATTGAAATGTTCGAAGGCAAGAGCGTGTTCTATGCGGTGCGACGCATGGAGCAGTTCCGCGACACTGACGTTCTGATCGTCGGCGGTGGCGATTCCGCGCTGGACTGGACGCTCAACTTGCAACCGTTGGCCCGCAGCCTGACGCTCCTGCACCGGCGGGACGACTTCCGTGCAGCGCCGCACTCGGTCGAGCAGATGCGCGCGTTGGTTGCAGCCGGTCAGATGGCGCTCGAGATCGGGCAGATCGTCGAACTGCATGGGGCGGACGGCCAGCTCAGCAGCGTGACGATCCGCACCAATTCCGACACCAAACAGATCGCGTGCAATCGAATGTTGCCGTTCTTCGGCCTGACGATGAAGCTCGGTCCGATCGCCGATTGGGGCCTCAACCTCGCCGAGAACCTGATCCCGGTCGATACGGAGAAGTTCGAGACCAGCGAGCCCGGGATCTTCGCGATTGGTGACATCAACACCTATCCCGGAAAACTCAAGCTGATCCTGTCGGGCTTCCATGAGGCCGCGCTGATGGCGCAAGCCGCGCATCGCATCGTCTATCCCGGCAAGAAGCTGCTGTTCCAGTATACGACCTCGTCGTCGAGCCTGCAAAAGAAGCTCGGGGTCGTATGACCCAGAACCGATCAGCCGCGCGTTGGCGCGCCGATCGCATGACTCTTGCCGCTCAGCAATCGTGAAAGCCCAAAGGCTGCAAGTGTGCCCGCTGCTCCGAGTGCCGCCATCACGCCGAAGCTCGACGCGCCGAGCGGTTCATAGAGCTTGCCGGCAGCGTAGAGCGCGCCAGCCATGGCCACGCCCGAAGTTGCAGTCGACATCAAGGCCTGCGCGAGACCGGCCTGCCGGGGATCGACCTGCTCAGAAATGAACTTGATCGCACCGAGGTGTGTGGCACCGAACGTGAGGGCGTGCAGCACTTGCAGCCCGATCAAGGCAGCAAGACCCGGCTCGAGCGCCATCGCACTCCAACGTAGGATGCTTGCCAAACCACCTGCAATGATCAGTCCAGCAGCTCCAATCGATCGGAAATGTCGTGCAGCCGTCGCGAATAACACGATCTCTGCAACGACCCCGAGCGACCAGAGCGCGCCGATGACATCGCCACTCATGCCGGCGCGCGACCAGTGAATGGCGCTGAAGCCATAATAGGTTGCATGGGCCGCCTGGATCAGAGCCGTTGCGAAAAGGAACACGACGAACCGGACATCGAGCAGCAGGGACAAGACGCCGCTGAGGTGACGGCTGGTTATTCTGGTGCTTGGAGGTAGCGGCGCGACCCGACGTTCCGGGTATCGCGGCGCCTCGCTCAAGCGTCGGCCGAGGGCATCGACCTCATTTGCCTGTGGGTCTGGCACTGATGATGCCGCCTCGGTTCGCGGCGGCGTTGGCAACAGCACGACGGCTGCGACGCTCAAAAGAACTGCGGCCAGCAGCAGGGGCAGGAACGCTTGCGGCCCGGCCCGCTCGATCGCCGCACCGCCGATGGCGACCGCTGCAATGAACGATACCGACCCCCAGAGCCGCACACCGCTATAGGAGAAGCCGTGCGTACCCGCGCCGCGGGTCGCAACGACCTCGATCAGAGGCATGGACGATTGAATTGCAACGAGCATCAAGGCCAACGCCAACGCGATTGCGATGGTCGTGTCTGCGAACGCGAGCCCGAGCGCTGCAAGCGCGCCAGCAATGACGAGGCCCCGCGCATAGTCGGCATGGCGTTGCTGTTGGTCTGCGGCGATCGCGATCAGTGGGTTGGCGACGACCCGCAAGATCAAGGGTATCGCGCCGATTGTTCCAATGGTCGCAGCATCGAGCCCACGCGCCTCGAGCCACAGCCCAACGTAGGGCATGTGCAGGCCAAAAACGGCAAACAGGGCAGCATACATTGCAGCCACCCTGAACGCGTAGCCGGGTCTCGGCCACGCTGCGATCCGATATGGCACGCCCTGCCTGCCCATTCCCCGTGCTGAGCTACGGACACTGCCGGCCTCAGCGATTATCTGCCGGCGCCATCAGCCTCCGATCGACAAGGCTCCATGGCCTGCGACACGGTTGCGACATCGGCTGACGCTCGCCCCCGGTGAGGTCTTACACAGGTTTTCCGAAGCCAGCACAACCGCCTCACGTCCGAATCGCCTTACCCACCACACCTGACAGTGGCTCGGAGGGCATCATGGCTCAGCTTCGATCGCATCGCGAAGCCGACGGCGAGACAGAATACAAGGCAATCGAGAGAGCCCTTCTCGAGTCGCCGCGAGGGCGATGGTTTCTGTCCGAGCACGGCCGTCGGGCGCGAAGGCTCGACACGCTGACGCTGCACGAGGCCGTTGCGAAACTGCAAAGCTCGCTCAGAGAGCCGCCAGCGCTTCTTGGTCAACTGCGCAGCGAGATCGAAAGCCTGCAGTCTCTTCTGAACGAAACGCGTGCCGCATTAAACCATCGCCAAACGCAAGCCGTTGCCATGTCCGATGGTGCAGACGTTCCGGCACCCGCCAAAATCCTTTCGGTTGCAGAGGCGATCCACGAACTTGCTTGGGATCTACAGGCGCAAGACACAAATGTCGAAGCTTGCGAGAAGATTGCGCGCCAAGCCTCCCAGATCTATGCGCTGAGCCATCAGCAGGCTGTCGAATCAAAGCGGGTGCGTCAACTGACGGAAGCGCTCGACGGGGCGCTGCTCAGGCTGGACGGGTTGCTCGAGACTGTGGCGCTTGAAGCCCAATTCGACAGCTACAATCCGCCACCTGACGGCGACATTTGATCGTGACGAGGCGAACGTGCGCGCTTCAATTCATTGAAATCGCCTCAGCAAACAGCGCCGGATCCACGTTCCCGCCCGAAAGCACGACGACCGTGACCCGGTCACGGGTGTCCACCAAACCCTCGAGCACCGCCGCCAGGGCGACGGCCCCGCCAGGCTCGAGCACCAGCTTCAGTTCGGTGAATGCAAACCGCACCGCAGCGAGCGCCTGCTGATCGCTCACCACGAGGCCGGAGTGCACGTGATCGCGCGCAATCTCGAAGTTCCGCCGGCCGGGCTGATCGACAAGCAATGCATCGCAAACGGAGCCTGATTTCTGAACGTTGGTGACACGCTCGCCGGCGACCAGTGAACGCGCAAAATCATCGAAGCCATGCGGCTCTACGGTGTGAATCCGGGCAGCTGGAAAGCGCGCATGGACGCCGAGCGCGACCCCGGCCGTCAGGCCGCCACCAGCACAGCAGACGAGGACTTGATCGGGCACAAGCCCTTGATCTCGGGCTTGCTCTGCGATCTCGAGCCCTACCGTTCCCTGCCCGGCAATCACGTGGGCATCGTCAAATGGGTGGACGAAGTGGGCCCGCCGCACTTTGGTCAGGTGCTCGGCAATCGCAACCCGATCCTCGCTGTCACGGTCGTAAAGGACGACCTCTGCACCGTAGTCGCGCGTGCGCGCGACCTTCAGGCCAGGGGCGTCAGATGGCATCACGATCGCGGCCCTGTGCCCCAACAGAGCGGCCGCTGCCGCAATGCCTTGTGCGTGGTTGCCGGACGAGGCCGCAACGACACCACCGGGCGTTGCAGCAGGATCGATGCGGCTCACCGCGTTGTAGGCCCCGCGGAACTTGAACGATCCGGTGCGCTGCAGGTTCTCCGCCTTCAGCAGGACGCGGCCACCAACGCGCGCATCGAGCGCGGCCGACGACAGCAGCGGCGTCATGATCGCAGCGCCGGACAATCGGCCTCGCGCGGCTTCGATATCGGTGATGGATGGCAAATCAGGACGTGTCATGGGGTTCGCTTCGGCGCTGAGTGGGGCGAGGCCAGCGCGGGTTGACGGGATTGGTGATATCTCACGATGGCATCGAGCCGTTGGCGACGTGGCGACGGGCCGGCACACCGAACCGGTTCTCAAGGCGGCTCGAGAACCACGCGATGATCCGGCTCCAAAGCTCGTCCTTCAACACCGCGGCCTCGACCTCCAGATCCAGGTTCGGATTATCGTTGATCTCGATGATCACGACGCCACTGTCGGTCTCCTTCAGGTCCACGCCGTAGAGCCCGTCACCGATGAGGCGTGCTGCCTTCACGGCAGC
The DNA here is from genome assembly GCA_050330095.1 of Hyphomicrobiaceae bacterium. Classification (GTDB taxonomy): domain Bacteria; phylum Pseudomonadota; class Alphaproteobacteria; order Rhizobiales; family Hyphomicrobiaceae; genus JBCBWG01. The sequence continues at coordinate 63,655 of JBHJOC010000013.1, read as the reverse complement.
ATCGACGATCGCCTTCGGGGCATCTTCGATGCGGACGGTCGAAGAGCCCCCCTCGGTAAACTTGCCTTCGGGGCCATATTTGACGATCTGCCAATGGCCTCTCGCCATGCGGTATTGGCAGGCATAGAGCGGCTCACCGCCAAGCACACCGATGCGCCAGTCGAACTTGGTCGGAACGAAGGCTTGCGCGATCACGAGCGCCGTCTCGGCGAACATGGTTTGCGTTGCGACGCGGAAGTCCTCGAGCGTGGCGGCCTTGACCATGCGCGCACCGAAGGCGCCATCCGGTGGCTTCAAAACAACGGGCGTTCCGAGGCGCTGGAACACTGCCGCAAGGTCCGATTTCGCATCGACGATTTCTGTCTTGGGGATCGGCAGCTTCGCGTTCTCGAGAATCTCCTTGAGGTAGACTTTGTTTGTGCACCGGATCATCGACACCGTGTCGTCGATCACGGGCATGCCCTCCTGTTCCGCGCGACGTGCGAACCGGTAGGTGAAATTGTCGATCCGGGTCGTCGCCCTGATGAACAGGGCATCGAACTCGGCGAGGCTTGGCAGGTCACTGGGATCTATCACTTCAACCTCGACGCCAAGCCGCTCTGCAACATCGCAAAACCTCTTGATGGCCGTCGGTTTGGATGGCGGCATCGCCTCCTTCGGATCGACCAACACGGCGAGCGACCATTTTGCCGGCTGACGCGCCTTCGGTGCGCTGAGCCGACCACGCGTGTAGGCAGCCATGGCGTCGAGGAAGAACGTGCGACGCGCATCCTTGAGCCGGTGCGGCGGAACCAGCCTGATGCGCGCGATCTGCCCGATTTTCTTGTCGTCGAACTCGATCTCGATCGCGGGCGCGCGAAACCAGTCCGAGACCTCGCGGGCGAGACGATCATAGCCTGGCGTGTCACTCCGCGCGAAGGCGATGAAAAGCTTTTCAATGTCCGGCGCACCTCTGGCGCGCGCCTGCTGGGCGATCTCGTTCAATTCCGGCAAAGCGTGAGCGTAGACGCTCTTCGACGACAACTCGACGAGTGTTTGAACGCTCGGGCTGACGCGATGGCCGCGCGCTTCGGCCAGCAGCGACGCATAATAGCCAGCCGACTGGTAGGCGAAGGACCGGGCGAGATTGAGGACATGCGGGCGACGCCCAGCAAACAGCGCCGGGCGCGCGAGGTAGTCGGCGACGCGCATCACCTTGTGCGGCGTCTCCGCCTGGCCGATGTCGCCATCACTCTCAACGAGAATGAGCCAGTCGCTCATGGACGTACAAGTCCTGATAAAGTGTCCAGTGATCTCAGAGAGTAATCCGCCGAGCCTTCAGTCATGCCTCGGCACTTCCTGCAGGTCGCGCGCAGTATGAGGGTTCATTCGATCGAGCCTTCGGATCATTTTGAGGGCGGAGACACCGTCCGCATAGAACGCGGGTAGACACTCCGCACGCTCGTAGCCGAGCCGCTCGTAGAGCGTGATCGCCCGCCCATTGTCCGTGCGGACTTCGAGCTCGATCGCGGCAAAGCCTTCATGGCGCGCCCGGGCTTCGAGAGCCCCGCAAAGGCGCGCCCCAACGCCACGACCGCGAAAGTCACGCGCAACCGCGACGCTATCGAGCGCGGCGCGATGACGCGACCGGTCGAGCATCAAAAGTGCATAGCCCAAGAGGCGGGTGCCAGCTTCAGCAACAATCAGAACGGCCGACGGGCTCGCAATGCGATCGAGAAACTCGTCGCGGCTCAGATCTTGGCCCAAATAGCTGGCATCGAAGCAGGAGGTCTCGAGGTCAACGAGCCCGTCAACATCTTCGCTCACGGCGTCGCGCAATGCGACTTCGTCCATCTGAGAGAGTTCCATCGCGTGAGCGAAATACCGCGGAGCTGCTGCTTTCGCGGTACGGCATCGCGCCGAGCGCAGCGACGCCGGGGACGAACGTCATCACCAAAAATTGGCGATTGCAAATGAATTCGATAGAGTTATCGACACGCCTCGCCAGCATCCCCGAACGGCGTATGGGCGTGAGGGCATGAGCGGAACCTTTCCGCCGCACGCAGCAACTCCGCTGCTCGCAGGCCACCCAACCCGATCGTCACATGAGCCTCAGCAGCGCGACAGCCCGATGCTGATCCGATCGATGTTGAAACCTTGCGGGCTGATCGACAGGGACTGACGGCAGCCGGCCTGGATCACGTCCATCGCGGCCGAAAAGGTAGGCCCGACGATCGTCAGGGCAAATCCCTGGTCCGTCGCCAAACCGCTGATCGTGCCGCGCACATTGAAGACGTGTTCGAGCCATGTTCCATCGACCTTGCCGTCGCCTTGTGCGCTCATCCGGCCGGTTGCCTCGATGCGGACGCTCGGGCTGGCGCAGCGCAGGGCCTGGCGCAATTCGGTTCCTGCGGCTTCCGTCATGTAGTCAGCGATGCAGCGGATCCGCTCGACCTGACCGTTTGCAAGCCTCATGACGCCCCAGCCTTCGTAACGCCCTTCATAGTCCTTGAACGGCGCGGCGCGCACGGGGGCAAGGCCAGCGAACGCAACGCAGATCAAGGTCACGGCAGCAAGGAAAGCGACGCGCATCCCTCTACGCATCAGTCATCCTTTTCAACACGAATGGCAAACAGATGATCTGGCGGACCGTGACCGTGACCAACCCGCTTGGAGGCCCCCGCTGCCAGAGCATGCGTGAGATAGCGCTTTCCTGCGCCGATGGCAGCCTCAAGATCGTCACCCAGAACAAGAAATGCTGTGATCGCGGCAGACAGAGTACAGCCGGTGCCATGGGTGTTGGTCGTCTCGATCCAAGGCCCCTCGAACCAGACAGGTTCCGGCGCGCCGCGCGACACGAGCACGTCACGCGCCCTTCCGTGCTCGCTCTTGAGATGCCCCCCCTTGATCAACACGGCACGGCACCCGCGTTCGACAATCAGCCTCGCCTGCTCGACCATCTCCGTTTCCGTCAGCGCAGCCGGCCGGTTGAGCAGCGCGGCCGCCTCGTTGATATTGGGTGTTGTAAGCGTCGCAAGCGGCAGGAGAACGTCGCGCATCGCAGCGATCGCGTCTGGCGCGATCAGCGGGTCGCCCGAGGTCGCGATCATCACGGGGTCGACGATCAACGCGACATCGGGTCGATGCGCCATCGCGTTGGCGACGCCGTCGATGATCTCGGCTGTCGCAAGCATCCCCGTCTTCGCCGCTTTCACGTTCAGGTCGGCGAACACCGCATCCATCTGCTCCCCAACGAAACGTGCCGATGGGATGTGAACGGATCGCACGCCGCAGGTGTTTTGGGCCGTGAGCGCGGTTAGAACCGTCGCGCCGTACATGCCGAGGGCCGTGAACGTCTTGAGGTCGGCCTGAATGCCAGCACCACCGGAACTGTCCGAGCCGGCGATGGAAAGGGCAACAGGCGTCCTATCGGTCGGTGTGGTCATCGCAGCCTCCCTGCCTCGATCGCCAGATCACTGCGATCGCGCATTGCCTTGAGGCATATTAACTTGGACCAATCCTTGGCCAACACAAACCGAATCCTCCGGCAGCGACGGCAGCCGCTGCAACGCCGAACCGGCGCGATCGGTCAGCGCGGCGCGGTCGAATTGAGCAGATCGCGCTGCAGCGTATCAGGTGCAAACGCACCTTCCAGTTCCAAGAGGGCCGGGAACGTTTCGAGCAACCACTGCCCGATCCAACCCATGGTTCCTGTGAGGAACATGACGCCCGTCAGGACCAGAATGACGCCCATGACAAACTCGACACGACCGAGGTGGCGACGGAAGCGGCGCGAGAAGCCCAGGAACGGCCGGATCGCGACAGCCGCCAGAACGAACGGGACCCCAAGGCCGAGGGAGTAGGCCAGCAACAGCGACACTCCGGTCGCGAGGCTTGCCTCGTTGGCTGCGACCGTCAGGACCGTCGCAAGCACCGGGCCGATGCACGGCGTCCAGCCGAACGCGAACGCAAGACCGATCACGAATGCACCCAAGTAGGTGGCGCCCTGAACATCGGCTTCATAGCGGGCCTGAGCAAACAGCAGGGGAATTCGCAAAACCCCCATGAAATGCAGCCCGAACACGATGATGATCGAACCAGCAATCATCGAAAGCGTCTCGCGATGAGTCTGGATGACCTGTCCGAAAAACGATGCACCGGCCCCCATGCTGACGAACACGGTGGTAAAGCCCAGGACGAAAAAAACGGACCCGGTTACCACTCGCAGCCAGACGGCGCGGTCAAGGCCTTCCTGTGCCGTGGCCTGAGAGATTGTGGTGCCACCGAGATAGCCGAGATATGGCGGCACGAGTGGCAGTACGCACGGGCTGAGAAAGCTGATAAGCCCAGCCAGCGCGACGGCTGCATAGATCGAAAGGTCCAGCACCTCGGTGTCCTAGTGTTCTTGCAGCCCGTCGTTGCGATCAGGTCAACCTGCGGGCGGGCCTTGTACCCGCTTTCGCAATTTCGTCGGTTATCAACTGCGGCTTCCAAACGAACTTGCGAGAGAAAGGGTACCAGGACGTCCTGAACGCCTGCGTCGTGATTGCGACATCCGTTGTCCTCTGCAGGGGCCCTTGAACGAACGTCGAGATCTGGACCACACGCGTAGAGCGTTGCACTTCGAGGTCGCTGAGAGCGCATGCGGCACGCGCCTGCCAGGGGCCTCTGATCGAAAAGCGGTACGAGAGTCCTTAGGTTGCTCGTACTCTTTGCTGTCCGGCGTTCGTTACAGTGTCTGACGAGGAGAAGCACGACCGACGGAAAGCGGGTACCAGTCGGAGCGATAACCGCCTCAGGCTGACATGGGCCGCGCGCACGACGTCGACAATTCACGACGACCCGCCGCTCGCTCAAAACGCCGTGAACGAGGCCCGACGCGCCCTTCCTCCTTGGCACCTTGCATCACGCAGCCGAAGCTTCAAGCGCGGCGATGCCAGGCAGCGTCTTGCCCTCGAGCCACTCGAGGAACGCACCTCCCGCCGTTGAGACATAGCTGAAGCCGTCCGTCGCCTCAGCAGCATTGAGCGCTGCAACGGTGTCGCCGCCGCCAGCGACCGACGTCAGGTGACCGGCCCGTGTCTGGCTTGCGGCTGCGCGCGCGACTGCGAACGTACCCTCGCCGAATGGTGCGATCTCGAAAGCACCGAGCGGACCGTTCCACAACAAGGTTCGGCAGGTTGCGATCGCTTCCGTCAAGGCTGCGATGGTTTTCGGCCCGACATCGAGGATCATGTCATCGGGACCGACCGCATCGACACCGACAATGCGAGACGGCGCGCCGGACTTGAATTCCATCGCAACCCTGACGTCCACAGGAAGCAGGATTGTGCAACCGCACTGCTCGGCCCTTGCAATGATCCGCTTGGCCGTGGCCGCCAGGTCGGTCTCGGCAAGAGACTTTCCAACCGCATGGCCCTTGGCGATGAGAAACGTGTTGGCCATGCCGCCACCGACGATCAGGCGATCGACCTTCGTGACGAGATTGGTAAGGACGTCGATCTTGCTCGATACCTTCGCGCCGCCGACGAGCGCTGCCGTCGGTCCCTTGGGCGCGTCGAGAACGGCGCTGAGGGCCTCGAGCTCAGCCTGCATCTGGCGCCCTGCGACCGCCGGCAGGGCCTTGGCGAGGCCCTCGGTCGAGGCATGCGCCCGGTGCGCTGCTGAAAACGCATCGTTGACGTAAATGTCGCCCAGCGCGGCGAGCGCACGAACGAAGCCGGGATCGTTCGACTCCTCGCCAGGATAGAAGCGGATGTTCTCGAGCAGGACGACATCGCCCGGTCTGGCATCGCTGGTCTGAGCCCATGCTGATCGAACCCCGTCGTCAGCAACGAAGAGGACCGGCGCACCAACCAAGTCCGCAAGCGGTGCCCGCAACGGTGCAAGGGAGAGTTCTGGCACGTATCTGCCCTGGGGCCGTCCAAAATGGGCAATCAAGACTGGGATGCCGCCAGCGGCCAGGATGTCCTTGATCGTGGGGACGATCGCACGGATCCGCGTCGTGTCCGTGACACGTCCGGCCTCGATTGGAACGTTGATGTCGACACGGACGAGAACCCGGCGTCCGTGCAAATCAACGTCGTCGAGTGTCTTGAATCGAGCCACTGGCAGCTCCCCTTGGCGCGGCTGCGTCGCGCCGCTCAGCTTCGATTTTCAGAGTGCAGCAAATGACGCGCCATCGCGGCAACGCGGTTCGCCGTCAAGCCGAAATGCATAAACAGGTCACCTGCCGGAGCAGACGCCCCGAAATCGCTGAGACCGACGAATGCGCCGTCGCGGCCGGTCCACTCGTGCCAGCTCATGGCGATCCCGGCCTCGATCGCCAGACGCGGCGCCGAGCCGAGAACTGCCGCGCGATAGTCGGCGGACTGTGCCCTGAAAAGCTCCATCGACGGCATTGAGACAACAGCGACGTTGAGCCCGTCGGCGGCGAGCATATCGGCGGCCTGCAGGGCAAGCCCGACCTCCGAACCGGTTGCAATCAGCGTCACGTCACGGCTCGCGCCTGGATCGCGCAAAAGGTAGGCACCGCGCGCCGAGCGGTTGTCGCCAACCGCCTCGCGCCGAAGATTTGGGACGTTCTGACGGGTCAGGGCCAGAACCGAGGGCGTCTCCTCCGCGCGAACCGCCAGTTCCCAGCATTCAGCTGTCTCGACGCCGTCTGCGGGACGGAATACGTTGAGGTTCGGGATTGCGCGCAGGGCTGCCAGATGCTCCACCGGCTGGTGGGTCGGGCCGTCTTCGCCAAGCCCAATCGAATCATGCGTCATCACATAGACGACCCGCTTGCGCATCAGCGCCGACAAGCGAATTGCCGGGCGGCAGTAATCGGTGAAGACGAGGAACGTCCCGCCGTAGGGGACCAATCCACCGTAGAGCGCAAGCCCGTTCATCGCGGCCGCCATGGCGTGCTCGCGGATGCCGTAATGGATATAGCTGCCTTCGAATGCATCGGCCTTTATGACCGCCTGCCCCTTCGCCTTGGTGTTGTTCGACCCGGTCAGGTCAGCAGAGCCGCCAATCAGCGCGGGCAGCGCTGCAGTCAGATGGTCAAGCGTCGCCTGCGACCAGACACGCGTCGCCTTTTCTCCGGTAGCAAGCGCGGCAGCTTCTTTCGCTGCGGCGATCGCGGCATCGAAACGCTTGCCGCCCTCGCCGGCAAGCGGATCGGCAAACGCTTGTCGGTCTGCTGCGTCAAGCTGCGACCAAGCCTTGTGCCAGGCTGCGTGCGTCTGCGCGTGGCGGGCCCCGGCTTGGCGCCAGGCCGTGAGGATATCGCCAGGAATTTCGAATGGTCCGTGGGGCCATCCGAGGGTTGACCGGGCTGCCGCCACTTCCTCAGCCCCAAGCGGTGAACCATGCACACCCGCTGTCCCTGCCTTGTTCGGAGCCCCGAACCCGATGGTCGTCCGGCACGCGATCAACCATGGTTGGCTTGCGTCGGCCCGCGCCGTCTGCAGCGCCAGATCGACGGCGTCAGGATCATGACCATCGATCGCCACCGTATTCCAACCCGCGGCACGGAACCGTTCGATCTGATTTTCTGACGTTGCAAGTGATGTCGGGCCGTCGATTGAGATCCCGTTGTCGTCGAATAGAACGACAAGCTTGCCGAGTTTCAGATGGCCCGCGAGTGTGATCGCTTCCTGGCTGATCCCCTCCATCAAGCAGCCGTCGCCAACGATTGCGTACGTGTGGTTCGACATGCAGGCCTCACCGAGGCGGGCGTGCCAGATGCGCTCGGCGAGCGCCAGACCAACGGCATTCGCGATGCCCTGGCCGAGTGGGCCCGTCGTCGTCTCAATGCCGGCGCCGTGGCCATATTCGGGGTGCCCGGCTGCAGGTGATCCGAGCTGGCGGAACTGTCTCAGGTGGTCGATCGTCCAGCCCTGCGTTCCGGTCAGGTAGAGGAGAGCGTAGAGCAGCATCGATCCGTGCCCCGCTGACAGCACGAAGCGGTCGCGGGCGGGCCATTGCGGGTCAGAGGCCACGAACTTCAAGTGCTTCGTGAAGAGCACCGTCGCCACGTCCGCCATTCCCATCGGCATGCCTGGATGGCCGGACTTCGCCGCCTCGACGGCGTCCATGGCAAGTGCGCGCACAGCGTTCGCAAGGTCGCGATGCGACGGCCCCTCCTCGGCGTTCCCTGCCATCGTCCTTCATCCCTCCGCTCGAGCCCTGGCTTGGGCATCTGTCAGCGCCTCGTGTAGCGCTCACAACCGGGAGCGTCCAGCGCGGCGGTCACGCCCGACGACGAACGAGGAGTGGTCGTCATGGATAGCGGTAGGGCGCCCACGCCCTTGACGACGGGCGCCCCCCAACCAGGAGTTCTGCAAAGCAACGTCCGATCAGCGCGGGATCAGAACCCGGTCGATCACGTGGATCACCCCGTTGGACGCGCGAATATCGGTCGCGACGACATTTGAGCGATTGATGCGGACGCGGCCGTGCGATTTGCGCACGGCAATCGCGGGCCCGGCCAACGTTCGCACGTGCGTGCGGCCAGCGGGGATCTGGGCCGCCAGAATGCGGCGACCCAGCACATGGTAAAGCAGGATACGGCGCAGCGTCGCACGGTTGCGCGGCTTCAGGAGATCAGCGATCGCCGCCTTGCCGAGTTTGGCAAATGCGGCGTCAGTCGGTGCAAAGACCGTAAGATTGCGACGGCTCGCCAGAACACCTGCAAGTCCTGCGGCCTGAGCGGCCGCGATCAGCGTTTTGAACTGGCCGGCAGCCGCCGCCGTCTCGACGATGTTCTTGTGCTGCGCCGTGGCGCTTTGCGGGGTGAGCGCTATCAGCGTCGTCAGTAACGCTGCACTTGTTAACGTCATCAATCGCTTCAACAAGATTGGATCCTTTCACGGTCGTGGTGGATCCGAGGGCGTGCAGCATTGCTGCGCTGCGGCGATCCAAGTCCCTGGAACGCGCCCGCAACCAATCCTGCTCTCGGGGTTGGAAGGGATGACCGACAGGTTCGCTGGAGCCCTGCCGGAAACCGCTGATATCCGCCCCGAGGAACCTTGCTGTTCCCCCCGGATGCTGCGGCGCCGAGAGACAGGCGATGCTCCCACCTCCGCAACGTCTCCCCTACGATCCAAAGCCTGCTGACGGACGCTGCCTCAAGCTTCAAACAAATGTGAAAATCATAAACATTCAGAAAGGTTTGCCGATCGCGCTTCGGTGTCCGTGCCGGCCAATCACAGCGCGGGCGACTGACGGATCAGGGCCTCGACGTCCGATCGTTGCGGAAGGCCGGCTCGCGATCCAAGGCGCGTGCACTTGAGCGCGGCAGTCGCTGCGGCAAAACGCGCACACTCGCGCACGCTACGGCCCTCGGCGAGGGCCAGCGCAAAGGCGCCGTGGAACGCATCTCCAGCCCCCGTCGTGTCGACGACATCGACCGGAAACGCCGGCATCGTTCCGCCGCCAAACCCATCGAGCCACATGTAGCCGTTCGCGCCCCGCGTCACGCCGACGTGCTTTGCACCGTGCAGCATGATCCGCTCCAGCCCCTGCCGGAGGTCGTCCGTTCCGACGAATTCGATGAGCGCTGGTTCCGAGAAGATCGCGTAGTCCGTGACGCCGAGCAGCTCTGGCAGCGCCTCGCGGCCACCGAGATCGCAGTCGAGAACGGTCGGCGTGCCCGTCGCGCGCGCGCGCGCGAAGGCCGTCCGTGTTCCCTCCATCCACCGCAGATCGGCAAGCACCATGTCAGCATCGGCAATGCGTTCGAGCGGCAACCAGCTGGTTCCCGAGGGCATCGTGACGTCACGAGCACTGACGATCAGCCGTTCTCCGTGGCGGTCGACCAGAATGGCGGACGTCGACGTGCGCGCATCATCAAAGCGCTCGACCGCCCGCACATCGACCTTCTCGATTTCGAGACCGCGACGCACCTTCACGCCTGCATCATCGTCACCAACGCGGCTCCAAAGCTCTGCCTTGCCGCCTAAGCGCGAAACCGCGACGGCGGCATTGGCGGCCATGCCGCCCCCGACCTCGATGTGCTCGATCGCTCGGTATTTGCCGGGCTCCGATGGGATTTCGCCAACCCGGTAGACGCGATCGAGCGCGGCATGTCCGACGCAGATGACATGTGCTGGCATCAGGCGATCCTCGTCCTCGGTGGCTGAGCGGAGATCTTAGTACCGCCGATCAGAAGTCCCTGCAGCGGTTTGGCCTTTCGGACCCTAACCCTTAGGATTCTCCGCACGAGCACGCCGCTGCTCTGCATCCGATTGCAACTCCTCGATCTTGCGGGCGCTTTCCGACCGATCTGTGGCAGCAGTGCCGGCGCCGTCGTTGCCTTCGGGCAACTGATTGTCGAGTGCAGCGGTCGCGCCGCTAATGTCCAGGCGGTGTTCCCGCCCGGTGGGGATCGGGGGAGTTTCGGGCGACGTTAGGCCATCGGACCACGTTAGGTCTGGGTCTGCGTCCTCAGCAAAGATTCGCTCCAGGTTCTCGGCCGTGCTGCGGGCCATCTCCTGCAGCTTCTGCTGGTCGTTGTAGTGCTGATAGTCATCGATCAGGCGCTGGTGATCATGGGAATCAAACGTTTGGATCGTGAACTCGACCTCGCGCTCGCTGAGCCCGAGCCCCTTGAGCAGCGTGCGGGTGAGGTCCAGGGCGGAAAGATACGTCTCACGCCGGATATTCTCCACACCGAGGTCCATCAAGCGATGATAATGCTGGCGATCGCGGGCGCGCGCAAAAATCGGGAGCGTTGGGTATTTCGCACGCACGTGACTGACGATCCTGAGCGAGGCTTCCACGTCGTCGACCGCAACAACGATCGCACGCGCTTCGTTGGCCCGTGCCGCAACCAGGATGTCGGGCCGGCTCGCGTCTCCAAAAAACGCTTCGTTGCCAAACCGCTTGACCATCGCGATCTGCTCGGCGTCGAGATCAAGGGCCGTGAACGGGATACGCCGCGCACGCAACACCCGAGCCGTGATTTGGCCGAAGCGTCCGAATCCCGCGATGATCACGTGACCTGATGCCTCCGGCGGGGGGTCGGAGGCCGGCACGGGCGGCGCCTTGCGCGGCGCAAGCCACTCGTCGAACAGCAGCAGCAGCGGCGTTGCAACCATCGACAGCGTGACAACGAGCGCGCCAAGACTGGCGGCAAACGTGTTGATGACCCCGGCCGCCGTTCCGGTGGCGAGGAGCACGAACGAAAACTCCCCGCCTTGGCTGAGGGTGTAGCCAAACCGACGCGCGGCCCATGGGTCGAGCCCCTGCCAGCGGCCAACGCCATAAAGAACGCCAGCCTTTATGATGACTAGGCCGGCCACGAGCAGCGCGATGGTCCAAGGCTCCGACACGAGCAGATCGAACTGCAGAGACATGCCGATCGCGGTGAAGAACAGGCCGAGCAGGAGCCCCTCGAAGGGTTTGAGGTCAGCCTCGAGTTGATGGCGATAGCTCGAATCCGCGAGCAGGGCCCCAGCAATGAACCCGCCCAGCGACGCCGAAAGCCCTGCGGACTGCATGACAGCGGCGGTGGTCGCGACCGTGAGCAGGGCGAGCGCGGTCATCGCCTCTTTCAGTTCCGTGCGGGCCACAAGCTGGAACAGGAGGTCAAGCCCATAACGGCCAACGAGGATCACAGAGGCGATAACGAACACGGCCCAAGCCGCGGCCTTGAGGTCGGCGGCGAGTTCGGTGCCAACCGTTGCGACCGCGAACAAGGGCGCAAGTGCGATCAAGGGGATCGCTGCCAAGTCCTGGAAGAGCAGAACCGAGAACGACATGCGGCCGTGGCGCTGGGTGAGTTCGCCCTTCTCGTCGAGCATCTGCAGGGCAAACGGGGTCGAAGACAGTGCGAGCGCGAGACCGATGAAAATCGCGGCTTGCCACGCAAATCCGAGCGCTGCGGCGGCAACGCCGAGGAGCAGCCCGGTTGCTGCGAGTTGGACTCCACCTGCGCCGACGATCGTCGACCGCATCGACCACAGACGCGTGGGCTTCAGCTCCAGTCCGATCAGGAACAGCAACAGAACGATGCCAAACTCTGCGACGCTGAGAAACTCCTGGGCCTGAGAGGGGGAGAACACGCGACCGATGCCGAATGGCCCGATCAACATGCCAGCAAAGAGGTAGCCGAGCACGCTGCCAACCTTGAGGAGGCGCGCAACAGGGGCCGCCAGGGCTGCTGCGGTGAGCAGCAGGCAAATTTCGACCAGCGTAATGCCTTGCATCGGCCTGATGAACCTCTGACGTTTGACGAATATGACCGGTCCAGCGTCCCGCCCGGACCGGCTAAGCCGGGCGCCGCGCGGTTTCGGTTTGCCAGTTTCCACTTTCGTCGCAATACTAAGGAGGCGCGGCAGTGTGCTCCCCGCAAATGCGGGCACCCCGACTTGCTGCCATCACGACTGCGCGCCAAACCAAAGGCAAGCTTACCATGCTGACGCAGCCAAGCCGTGACGCAAAGCAGCCGGAGAGGCCAGAAAAGTTGGACACCCCGACGATGTCCGAACTTCTCAGTCGTATCGCGCAGATGCGGGACGCCTCTGCGTTCCGCGATCTGTTCGAGGCCTACGCGCCTCGTCTCAAGTCTTACATGATGCGTCAAGGCGCGGATTCCGCGACAGCGGAGGAACTGGCGCAGGAGACAATGCTCACGGTCTGGCGCAAGGCCCAACTCTACTCGAGCGAGAAAGGCAGCGCTTCAACGTGGATTTATACGATCGCTCGCAATCTGAGGATCGATCGCATCCGTAGGGAAGTTCCATGGCAGGAATTGCCGGAGGGCTTCAATGAAGAGGCTTCCGACGACACCCCGCCCGACGAAGCGGCGTCTGAAAAGGAGCGGAGTGCCCGGATCAAGGGTGCGCTCAATCAGTTGCCGCCCGAGCAATATGAAGTGGTGGCGCTCTCGTACCTTGAAGGGCTATCGCACAGTGAGATAGCCGAGCGGTTGGAGCTGCCGCTCGGGACGGTAAAGTCGAGAATGCGCTTGGCCTACCAAAAGCTGCGGGAATCTGTCGAGGACTTGCAATAATGACGCTGACGCACCATCCCGATGATGCAACTTTGATGAGCTTTGCTGCTGGCTCGTTGCCAGAAGCCTTATCCGCGGTCGTCAGTACACATTTGATGGTGTGCCCCGAGTGTCGCAAGCGGGTGACTTCGATGGAGTCCATCGGCGCGGCGCTCATGCAGGCCATGGATAGTGACCGCGCCCCGATCGCGCGGCCATCCCCCTCGGCGCTTCAAGCCTTTGAGGCGACAGACCATCTGCAGCATCGTCCACGCGCGAGGCCGAGCGCTTCTGCCCTCGCGCCGTCCGAGGCCGTCTCGCATGTTCTCGGAACACCTCTGTCTGACGTCAAATGGCGTCGGCTTGGACTCGGCGTCTGGCATTGTCCGATCCCTCTGCAATCGGGCCGTGGCGATCTCAGGCTTCTGAAAGTGCAACGCGGGTTGGCCATGCCCGAGCATGGCCACGGCGGCTCTGAACTGACGTTGATCATTGAGGGCGCATATCGGGATGAAATCGGCACGTTTTCAGCCGGTGACGTCGCCGACTTGGACGATACCGTTGAGCATCGACCCGTCGCTGATCCAGAGACCGGCTGCATCTGTTTGATCGCGATGGAAGAGAAAATCCGCTTCAAAGGTATGATCGGCAGGCTCCTACAGCCGTTTTCAGGGCTCTAATCAGACAGGCTCGCAGCAGCAAGCTGGATGGCAAATACGGCCGATCGGAAATCCCAGGCAGGCGCGTGTTGCGGATGGTTCAGGGAACACTGATCTGCGGCACGAGTGGTCCGTCGCCGGCACTTGGTTCCCTTTTCAGCACCCGATTGACCGCATGCCGGAGACACAGAGAGCACAAGCAACGTCATGATGACAGTGTTGTCTGGTCAGCGAAGCTTGACGGGCGAGACTGCAGGAGGTGGCGACCAAGCGCTAGTGACGCAACACTAGAGGCTATGCCGCCGTCGTGATACCAGCCCGGTCATTGCGAACTTTCGACCGAAGGGCTGGAACACACAATGGCAGCGACCCGTATCGAAACCGACACGTTTGGTCCCATCGCAGTCGATGCGACACGCTACTGGGGCGCACAGGCCCAACGATCTCTTGGCAATTTCAAGATCGGCTGGGAGCGGCAACCACAGCCGATCGTTCGTGCACTCGGGATCGTGAAGCGAGCCGCAGCCGAGACCAACATCGCGCTCGGCAAGCTTGATGCTGGGCTCGGCGCCGTAATCGTCAGAGCGGCCCAGGAGGTGATCGACGGCAAACTGGACGATCATTTCCCGTTGGTTGTCTGGCAGACCGGCTCTGGCACGCAATCCAACATGAACGCCAATGAGGTGATCTCGAACCGGGCGATCGAGATGCTCGGCGGCGAACTGGGCTCGAAACAACCCGTTCACCCGAACGATCACGTCAACATGAGCCAGTCGTCGAACGACACGTTCCCGACCGCGATGCATATCGCCTGTGCGGAAGAGATCGTACATCGCCTGATCCCGGCGCTCGTGCACCTGCATGGTGCTCTCGACGCGAAGGCGCGGGACTGGGGCGAGATCATCAAGATTGGTCGCACACATACTCAGGACGCCACGCCGATCACGCTCGGGCAAGAATTCTCGGGCTACGCCAAGCAGGTCGAGAACGGCATCGAGCGTATTCGGTCGACGCTTCCGGAACTCATGGAACTTGCGCAGGGTGGGACTGCGGTTGGTACGGGTCTCGCGTCACCGATGGGTTTCGCCGAGAAGGTCGCCGAGCGCATCGCCGAGATCACAGGCCTTGATTTCAAAACTGCGCCGAACAAGTTCGAGGCCCTCGCTGCCCATGATGCGATGGTGATGACGCATGGCGCGATCACCACGGTCGCGATGAGCTGCTTCAAGATCGCAAACGACATCAGGTTTCTGGGCTCAGGCCCGCGTGCCGGCCTCGGCGAACTGGCACTACCGGAGAATGAGCCCGGGTCTTCGATCATGCCGGGCAAGGTCAATCCGACCCAATGCGAGGCTCTCACCCAGGTTTGTGCGCACATTCACGGCAACAACGCAGCACTGTCGTTCGCAGGCAGCCAGGGTCATTTCGAGCTCAATGTCTACAATCCGATGATGGCGTACAATTTCCTGCAGTCGGTGCGCCTACTTGCTGACGCTGCGGTGTCGTTCACGGACAATTGCGTCGCTGGCATCGAGCCACGCCTCGACAACATTCAGAAGGGTGTTGAGAACTCGCTCATGCTGGTCACGCCACTCAAGGAGAAATACGGTTACGACCGCGCGGCAAAGATCGCGAAAACCGCGCACAAAAACGGCACGACGCTGCGCGAGGAGGCGATCCGGGACGGGATCCCGGCCGAAGATTTCGACGCGATCGTGGTGCCTACGCTAATGGTTGGCCCCGACCCGGTGTGAGGGTTTTTTGTGTTCGTCAACACGCCTGCTGGCGTGTTGAGCAGCATTCGTCAACACGCCAGCAGGCGTGTTGAGCAGGTCTGATCCTAGGCCGGTGCGGGCCCTCAAGCGACACGACCTACAGCGAGGGGCTCACATAAGCGCGCTCGGGCGTGACGTCATACGTCCACGGCAGGCCCGAGTTCTTCCAGCCGTTGACCGTACGATGGCCCGTCGCCTTGTCCTTATCGCCCTCGACACCGTCGATGACATTGTAGACCTGGGTGTAACCGAGATCAGCCATGAAATCGGCCGCCATGCGCGAGCGATCGCCAGACCTGCAGATCACGAAGATGGGATCGGTCTTGCTCCGACCGTGCTCGGCGAGCAGGCGTTCCAGAGCGAGGGGATAATCGACGTTCGGCTCGACCTTGTATTGCTTACGCTTCGGGTCGAGGTCGTAGCTGTCAGCGAGCTCCCGGTGGGGAATGTTGCGCGTGATCTGCATCGGATGGCCGACGAAAGAGAACTCGGCGCGGGTGCGCACATCGATGAACAGGATTTTGGGGTCAGCTTGCAGCGCATTGTAAGCTTCGCGCGATGTCAGGTAGAGCCCCAGCTTGGTCTGCTTGTCTTTAGGCACTGCAGCCGGGTCGACCGTTGTCGCGATGCTCGTTGCGAAGACCTGGTGGGTTGGCAGGGCAGCGCCCGCAAGCGCGATGGCTGCGATGACCCACAGGCCGAGAAGACCTCTTACACCGTGCGATTGTGTCGTCATGGGCATGCCTCCTGTGACTGCTCTCCATACATTCAATATCATGAATGGGTATGTGGTCACCATTCGTCATTGGGAGGGACGCAACACCGGAGTGAGCCAGTGTTGCGTCTCTCACGCTTGGTCCCCACCTCCTGCAGTCTCGCCCGCCAAGCGTCGACGACGCAAACAACAATAAAATCATTAAGTTGCTAGTGTTCTCTGTATCTCCGACACTTGGTCAATCGGGTGCTGCAAAGGAAACCAAGGGTCAGAGACGGAACACGAGGACCCGCTTCCCATCGTTCGTCTGTCACCCACGGCAGACGCCAAAACGAACTTCGGAAGGTGAAGGGTACGAGCAACATGTTGGTTCTCGTACTGCTTCTCGATCAGATGTCCCTGGACGGCGGGTGTTGCGAATGGTGCAAGGATTTCTGCTCGGCGGGACTAGTGTTACGTCACCCACGCTTGGTCCCCACCTTTTGCAGCATCGCCTGCCAAGCGTTACTGACAAAAGTAACAATAGAATCATTAAGTTGCTAGTGTTCCCTGTGTCTCCGACACGTGGTCAGTCGGGTGCTGCAAAGAAAAACAAGTGTCGGAGACGGAACACGAGTGACCAAGCGTGCCGAGAGCAGCTCTGACCGGGGAGTTTCGCCGCAGTGTCCGACGCGCACAAAGATGCCTCGCAGGCGATGCCCGCGCCAGATGTGGCGCGCCCGAGCTTTATTGAACTCTTTGCGACTTGGGGCTGGATCGGCCTCGTGTCGTTCGGCGGACCGGCCGGGCAAATCGCCCTCATGCACAGGGTTGTCGTCGACGAGAAGAATTGGTTGAGCGAGCGTCAATATCTGTCCGCCCTCAACTTTTGCATGCTGCTGCCGGGTCCTGAAGCGATGCAGCTCGCGACTTACGTGGGCTGGCGCACCCATGGCATCGCTGGCGGTCTGGTCGCCGGGCTCTTGTTCGTGCTTCCCGGCGCTGCTGTCATACTCGCCTTGTCTGCGATTTACGCGGCCTTCGGCTCGGTGCCTTTGGTCCAGGCGCTGTTCGTCGGCATCAAGGCCGCCGTGCTCGCCCTCGTCGTCGAGGCTCTGATCAAAGTGTCGAGACGTGCGCTCAAGATGACGGCGGACTGGGTGATCGCGGCCGCCGCATTTGCAGCGCTCTACTTCTTCGACGCGCCCTTTCCGCTGGTGATTCTCGCCGCCGCCACCTTCGGGTTCTTCAGGGCCCGCGCGACACTGAGCGATGACGTGCCGTTGAGCAGTGCCGGTGGTCTCAGGCCCGTGGACCGCCCGACGGCCGCAACCACACTGACGACGATCTCGCTCTGGCTTGGGATCTGGCTGACGCCGCTCTTGATCGTCCACCTCGCGTTGGGGTCTGACCACGTCTTGACCGAGCTTGGCTGGCTTTTCGCGAAGCTCGCCGTTGTCACGTTTGGCGGTGCCTATGCCGTTTTGGCCTATCTGGTGCAGGAGATCGTCCAGGGATATGGATGGCTCACGGCTGGCGAAATGCTCGACGCGCTCGGCCTCGCAGAGACGACACCCGGGCCGTTGATCCTCGTCACCCAGTTCGTCGGGTTCCTCGCCGCCTTCAAGAGCGACGGCGGTGGACAATGGACGCTCGCGGTTGCAGGTGCAGCGATCACGCTCTGGGCGACATTTGCGCCATGCTTTCTTTGGATTTTTGCCGGAGCGCCCTATCTTGAGCGGGTGACGGCCAACAGGAAGCTTGCAAGCGCCCTTTCGGCAATCACGGCCGCGGTGGTCGGGGTGATTTTCAGCCTAGCCCTGTGGTTCGCGATCTCGGTTCTGCTCGGCTCACAAGAGCGCGTCACATTCGGTCCGCTATCGGTCGCGTTGCCCACCGTCTTCGCTCCAGACTGGGCTGCGATCGGCCTGACGGTGTTGGCTGCAGCTTTGATCTTCGGGGCGCGGCTCGGCGTCGTGACCACGTTGACGATTTCGGCGGTTGCTGCACTTGGAATGCATATCGTTGTGAGTGGACGTCTGCTCTGATCGACGCAATGCCCGGTGTCTGGCGACCAAAAGCGGCGCGCTTCGAGAGGGTCAGTGTGTCGCGGGGGCACTTGGCAAATCAGCCGGAGCGTGGAACTCTGCTCGAAGGTGTTCAACAACTGGAAGGAGGTGATCCAATGATCAGTGGGAAAGGGAAGTCGATCGTGCTTTCGCTGGAGACCACGGTGTTGGAGCAGCCTCCGCGCTCGCTGTAACCAGCCGGTTGTCGTATTGCGACGCTGAGCCGTCGACAGAATTTTCTCGCGAGGGGTGCCAATCAGGCACCCCTTTTGCGTTCCGGTCGCGGTTGCGTTGCGGTCGGCAGGTCCACGTCGTCCGTGATGCTTTTGGCGACCTGCATGTTCTGGTAACACCGTGGAACCGCAGTCGTGCCCGCTTAAGAGACGGCACGTGACCAACACCGGAGCCACCCGTGGCGCGTCGATCAGGCACAGGCCCTAAAAGCAGGACGGGGCCCAAACGGACCGCAAGGAGTACGCCAGGACCAAGCGGGGGCGAACGTCAACTCGCGGTGCGCGTGAAAACCGGAAAAGGCCGCAAGCTGTCATCGAAGCTTTGGCTCGAACGGCAGTTGAACGACCCTTACGTCGCCGCTGCAAAGGCCCATGGATACCGCTCGCGCGCGGCTTTCAAGCTGAGCGAGATCGACGATCGCTATAAACTGCTCGCGCCGGGCGCGCGGGTCGTCGACCTTGGGGCGGCGCCAGGCGGTTGGACACAGATTGCCATCGCTCGAACCCAATCGTCAGGCGGCGCCGGACAGGTGATCGCAATCGACATCCTCGCCATGGACCCAATTCCAGGCGCCGAGGTGCTGCATCTCGACTTCACGGATGACGAAGCACCCGACCGCCTGCGCGCCATGTTGCGCGAGGGTGGCGCAGATGTCGTGCTTTCAGACATGGCGGCACCCACCACAGGCCACACCCAGACGGACCACCTACGCATCATGGCGCTGGCCGAAGCCGCCGCCGAGTTCGCTGTAGCGGTGCTGAGCCCGGGCGGCACATTTCTATGCAAAGTGTTCCAGGGAGGCGCCGAGCGTCTGCTGCTCGACCAGCTTAAGCGCTCGTTCGAGAAAGTCCGCCACATCAAGCCGGGCGCGAGCCGTGCCGACAGCACGGAGATGTACGTGCTCGCCACGGGGTTCCGCGGCTCCCCCCGATGCCCCGATGACGTCGCAGGAACCGACGCGTGATTGCCGAACATTTGGCCAAGCCGAGTGTCCTGGTACCCGCTTTCCGGTGTTTGTCTGTCACCCTCGTCAGACGGCGAAACGAACTTCGGAACGCAAAGGGTCCGAGCAACATATTGGAATTCTTACCGCTTTTCGATCAGACGTCCCTGGCCGGCGCGCGGTGCGGAGAGTGCAGGCGCTTCTGATCGGCGGGACCCGTGTGGCGTCGCGCCTAAATCGTCAGCAGGTGCAGCCAGCATATCGATTTCGGCGAGACAGGCCACTAGCCGCGCGACCTGGCCGTCTCGATGTGCTGACGCGCCATGCGTGATCTTGCCATGGTCAGATCAGCTGGCGTGCTGCATAGTCGCGTGGCGAGACCAAGCTTTCGTGTGGCACAAGAAGCGCCTCACTCGGTCATTGATGGCGCAAGCGGCCCTCGCGTCGCGCCACGAGATGGTCGCTCGCGTTCGGAGCCTTTGTGGGACGAACCACAAACATGTCGGATCGACGTAGCGCCCAAGGGAAGATCAACGCCGCCGGACAGACCGCGCCAGCCTTGAACCCGCGAGCGCGCCTCCACTTCCTGTTCCTGAACATTGGCCACTTTCTCGACCACCTGTTCACACTCATCTTCGCGACGGTCGCAGCCCTCGTTCTTTCTCGCGAATGGGGCTTGAGTTATGCCGAGTTGATCCCGTACGCCACGCCCGGGTTTGTCGCCTTCGGATTGTTCTCGCTTCCCTCCGGCTGGCTCGCAGACCGCTGGAGCCGCGAGGGCATGATCGCGGTATTCTTCATCGGCATCGGCATCGCAGCCATCGCAACGAGCTTCGCGTCGTCGCCGATGGAAATCGCGATCGGTCTGTTCGTCGTTGGCGTCTTCGCAGCGATCTATCACCCTGTTGGCCTTGCGC
Organism: Hyphomicrobiaceae bacterium; assembly: GCA_050330095.1. Classification (GTDB taxonomy): domain Bacteria; phylum Pseudomonadota; class Alphaproteobacteria; order Rhizobiales; family Hyphomicrobiaceae; genus JBCBWG01. The sequence goes on along the minus strand of JBHJOC010000013.1, from coordinate 43,397 downwards.
TCGTTGCTGAGGAGCAGCGCGGGCTCGGCATGGCAATCGCCATCAATGGCGTCTGGGGAAATCTCGGTGTTGGAAGCGCTGCACTGATCACTGGGTTTCTTATCGATGTTGCGAGCTGGCACGCAGCGTTTGCAGTCCCTGGTGCGGTCTCGATCGCAATCGGCCTCGCTTATCTCGCCCTGTTCCATCAACGGATCAGGCTGCGGGCGCGGCGCACAGAGAAAGCGGCAGGACCAGGCGGTAGGGTCGAGGCCAAAGCAATTGACCCAGCAGTTCGCGCCTTATTGATCCGGCTGACGATCCTGGTGTTCTTCACGGCGGCCGTCGGGAGCCTGATTTTCCAATCGACAACATTCGCGCTGCCGAAGGTATTCGAGGAACGGCTCGGCGGCATCGCCGGCTCTGCGACGATCATCGGTGCGTTGGCTTTTCTGGTGTTTGCCGTCGGTTCTCTCGCTCAATTGGTCGTTGGCGCCTCGCTCGACCGGTTCGGGCCACGCACCATCTTTGCGGTCGTCGTCACGATTCAGCTCGTGTTCTTTGCAGCGATGCCTGGGCTGGTCGATTGGGCGGCCCTGGTCGTTGCCCTCGCGTTCATGATCGGGGCGTTTGGACAGATCCCGATCAACGATTATCTGATCGGGAGAACCGCGAAGTCAGAACTGCGAGCATCCGTCTACGGTGCCCGGTATGTCGTGACCTTCACGGTGTTGGCGGCAACCTTGCCGTTCATCTCCTGGGTCCATGCGAACCATGGCTTCGATACACTCTTCCGTGTCCTGGCAGGTGCTTCGGTTGCCTTGTTGGCGGCGGTCTGGCTTCTACCCAATCGGCTGCCAGGCACCGAACCGGCCAATCCCACAGTGAAACCCTAACCCTTCGCGTTGGGGTCGCGCAGCAGCTCCGTCAGGGCGGCTCGAATCTCCAATTCGGTAGCAGCAGCAATCGTTTTCCGGTCGGAAAATTCGCTAAGGTCACGCGGTTCGCCAATCCTCACCGCGACATCGAGTGGACCCGTCTTGAGCAACTGCCACGCATGGTCTGCCATCTCCATATCGCCATACCAGCCGACGAGCGGGCGATCCGCCCTGCCGAGGGTCACGCCTTGGACCCGCGTATAGGCGAGTGTCACGGTCTGGACGAGCGGTGGCATAGCCTTGCCTGACTGGCTTGCGTGCGTTGGCGCTGCGACCACGGCTCCGAACAGCGAGCTTTTGAACGGGAGCAGCCGGTTGCCGTCCGTCGACGTTCCCTCTGCGAACAGAACAATCGCGTCGCGTTGTGCGAGCCTTGTCGCGATCTCACTCGCGGTCTCACCTACGCTCGTGCGCCGTGTTCGATCGACAAACACGGTTTGCTGGAGGCGCGCCAACAGGCCGACACCCGGCCATCCCGAAACCTCGCGCTTGGCGACGAACGACACCGGTGCGACGGCCGACAGCACCACGATGTCAAGCCAGGAGGTATGATTTGCAACGAGCAGCACAGGCCGGTCGCGATCGATCGCGCCATCGACCGCGATCCGCAACCCGAGCAGTCGGGCAACCCTGCGATGGTACCAGTTAGGAAACGTCCGTGCTGCCCGGCGATGGGATCGCTTCAAGGCCGCCTGGACCGGAAGAAGGGGGATCGTCAGTCCAGCGAACGCTGCAAGAACCAGGGCTGCGCGGATGCTTCCGGCCCGGTTTGGCGTTGTCAGCGGCGGCAACTGAAAATCTTCTGGGGTTGGTGCGAGGTGCGGCTCGCCGGCGCGTCGGAGCCTGCGCGGCTCGGTGCGCGGTCGGTCGAACGCGGATCGGACGCGAGAGAGCAACCGCGTCCGAGGGTCATGCGACCGACTCTCGCCTTGGATTGGTGTGCTCATCGGCTGTCTCCCACTGGCCACGTGCCGCCCGCTCCAGATCCCGTGCCTCACCGACAGGGCGACGGGCCAACGAAACTCAACCGCGCCGGCTCTCCGGCACGGGCCCACACAACCGCGGCACACCGTCCCTGTCTTGAACGCCGTCAGCGATCGAACCGTCGACGATCGCTGCCACTCCGATCATTCCCGCTGCAAGATATCCGCACGCTCGCCGGCCAGCACCAGGGCATCCACCGATGAGCCGGTTTGCCGTCCATAATAATTCTTGCGGCGGCCAACTTCGGAGAACCCAAAGCGGGCATAGAGTGCGCGCGCGGGCATGTTGTCGACCGCAACTTCGAGCACGATGCGGCCGTTCTTGCCGACCTCTGAGCGCGCGAGGTGCGCCAACAGGTGACCCGCAATACCTCGGCGCTGCATGGCAGGCTTAACCCCGAGTGAGACGATCTCGATCTCGTCGCCGAGGCTGCGGGCGATGACGAAGCCGAGGAGCAGGCGCTCACCGTCGGCCCCTACCCCGCCGCGCGCCACGAGTGAGCAATCGCCACCATCTTCAACCATGCGCGCGATCGCGTCACTTCCCCACGGCGGGTCGAAGATCACAGCATGCAGCGCTGCTATGTCAGCGGTGTCGCTGTTGGTCACGTGAGCGATCTGCATATCCGGCCTGTTGGTTCTGGCGGCCCTGATGATCTGTCAAACGACCGTCGCGTGGGGGCATCCATCCAAACGGCGCCCTGGCCGACGAAACCGCAGGTCCGTCACACGTCGGCGACGGGCTCAGACGGAACCGCGCCGGAAAAAACCGGCGTGTACGGCTTCGCATCGGGTGCCCGAACATAAAGAGCGCGCAACCGCTCAACCGGCTCGACGTTGCGAACGGCGGGCTGCGTCAGCATGGCAATCGGCGACGAGGCGATAACGATCGGCGGCCCCGCAAACGCCTGGTCGGGCCCCCCAAACTCAGCCTGATGGCTTGCAAGAAGCTCGGACACGTCGGCATCCGCTGGTGTCAAGCAGCGTTGCGCGTGCGCCCTGAGGATCTCCACGGCCTGGGCGACGGAGAGCAGTTGCACGCGATCCAAGCTTCCGACACGACCGTCGAAACGTTCGAGGAAAATCTGTCCGCGGCGTGCATCGGCAATCACGATGTCTCCCAGCGGTGTTGCCTCGGCGCCGTGGACGCCATCAGCCGGGCGAGGACGAACCTGCGCTGAAAGCCACGTCGCAGCAAGGCTTGAGATCGCAACGAGTTGTGGTCTCCGCCGCAATCCGCCTGCCAGCCCTTGCGCGAAGGCAAGGCCAGCCCGCACGCTGCTGAAGCCACCTGGGCCTACCGTGCAAACAATCCGTTCGATCGCGCTGACGTCGCAGCTGATCCGGTCAAGGACAGCGTCGAGCGCGCGCGGCAGGTCCTCGGCACGCGAGACCGCGCTGACCGCAGTCACGCGCGTGCCGTTCTGGGTGAGCCCCGCTGCCAGTTGCAAGGGTCCAAAGCACGTGTCGAGAGCAAGCGAAAGCATCGTGAAACCCCGGCCTGCCGGTTAGGCCGACAGCGCGTGCCACGGCCGCCAGCCGGCCGAATATCCTCGCCCATCGGCGCTTATATCGCCTGGACCTCGCGCACGTCGGGGCAGAAGTGCTTCAAAAGGTTCTCGATCCCGTACTTCAGGGTCGCCGTCGAACTCGGGCAACCCGAGCACGCGCCCCGCATGTGCAGGTAAACGATGCCGTCGCGGAACCCTTTGAAGGTGATGTCACCGCCATCCTGAGCGACGGCGGGGCGAACGCGCGTATCGAGCAGCTCACGAATGGTCGCTACCGTGTCCTCATGCTCGGGATCGTAGCCGTTGTCGTGATCATCGACCTCAGCGCCGGCTGAGACAGCCTCGCCACCGGCAAGGTAATGGTCCATGATCGCGCCCAGCAGGGCTGGTTTCAAATGCTGCCACTCTGCCGATCCCTTCGTCACAGAGATGAAGTCCGGCCCGAGGAACACGCCCTCGACGCCTTCAACGTCGAACAACCTGCTTGCGAGCGGGGAATTGGCAGCTTCTGCACGCGACCTGTAGTCAACCGTGCCGACAGGCAGAACCGACCGGCCCGGCATGAATTTCAATGTCGACGGATTGGGCGTCGCTTCGGTCTGAATGAACATCGATGTGTCCTCGATTGCTGCCAGTTAGCATGCAACAGCACCGGGCTCTCGCGGCCCATGCGCATGTGGCCGGTCCTGCAGCCCCAACTTCCGTGCCGACCTGCCCCACACTGCTTCGGCGGAACAGCGCCTCGGGGTAACTTAGAACGCTTCCAAGCTCATTGCTAGATCAGGCGCGCGCTTGACCCCAAAATCACGCCATGCCCTTGAGCACGTTTAGCGTCAGATGCCCTGGCACGATTGTAATCGGTATCGGAAACGTTCCGGCCGCGCTGCCGGCTGCAAGGGACGAGACGAGCGGCCCCGGCCCCTTGGTCCCTGTGGCAGCCCCCAACACCAGGACCGCGACGTCCTCGTCCTCATCGATCGCGGCAAGGATCTCAGGCACAAGAGAGCCTTCTCGGATCTCCTCATCGACTGCGACGTCAGCGAGGCCAGCGTTCGACAGCTTGCGACCGAACAGCCGAAAAAGGGCCTTCGCTTTGGTTGTCTCTTCCTGAACCTGAATGTCGCGCACGCCCATCCAATGCTGGAACTCCTGCGGCTGGATCACGTACAGAAGCTTGATCATGCCGCCCGTGTGGAGGCACCGACAGGCCGCAAAATACAAGGCCGCGTCGACCTCCGGCGTCTCGTCCGCGATGACGAGAAACTTCCGCGTGTGACCCTCTTCAAAGACCCGGCGTGCGGCGATCTGGCTCATGGATGGAATCTGCCATGCAGTTGGCCGCCCCGCAAGCTGGATGGTGTCAGTGATCGAACCGGGCCGGCAGATCGAGCGTGGCCCAGGACATCCTGCACAACAGTCGATGGCTCAGGCCGCCTCGAACACGAGCCCGGTGAGCGGAGCACTGCGACCGACAGCAATGTCTACAACCACCGTCGTCAGATCAGCGCACGGTGCGCCGACACCGGGCAGCACTTGCGCTCCGACACCAGCCAGCGCTACGGCGTTAAAGCGCACGCCCTCGACCGCCCAAGCTTCAGCCTGCCACCGCGTCACACCCGCCAGCGCTGACTTGAGCAAGCTGGTCAGGATCGCATCGGTTTCCGGGTCCGTCAGCAGGACGCTGACGATCGCACCGTCGGACCACGTGAGCCCCATCCTGTTCGCGAGCACCTCAGTCTGGGCAATACCGGCATCCAGGCGCTCGACGAGCACGTCTTCGAGGTCATCGAGGTCGAAGACGCGCGAGGCATCGACGGCACCGTCGAGCAACACCACCGCAAGATCGAGCGAACCGCTCAAAGCTGAGGCTATCTGGGCCAAACGGATCCCATCATCACTCGAGCCAGCATCATGGCACAGGACGGCAACCTTGTGCTCGCAGCCCGTCAGACCTGACACGAACGCGACCACGCCATCGGCATGTTCAGGCGTCGTATGCAACAGCAAGCCAGGCGTGATCGTGGCAAGCGTTTCGACGAGAGTCCCAACAGGGCCTTCGAGGGCTTCACCTGTGACGCCCGTGAGGAGGATCCTTGCCCCGCGGAGGGCTGCCACATCCCCCGTGAACCGGGCGAGGCGACCCCGCGACATCGAATTCAGACCTGACGACATACCAACTCTCCTCCCCCGGGGTTGCGGGGTTCACTTCGTCGCGATTCGACTAACGACATCCTAATCGCAAGCCGATTCGGGTCCGTGCGCGACGTGATTATGGCAGATGATGGCAAAGGCAGCACCCGCGCTGTAAGGCACTACGAGAGGCAATACCGAAGTTCAGCCCGGAGGTGACACATGCCGTTGAACATCCCGATGGCAGCTGCCGTGCACAGGACCCTGCGCACCCTTATTGGTTTAATCGTTCTCGTCCTGACGCTTTCGACCTTGGCCAGTCCGGCTCATGCCGGCTGCGACCTCGTGCGCATCGAGGCGTTCCTGCAAGACCGCGCTTTCGAACTCACGGCGGACGAGAAGATCGCGCTCTATGGCGAGCGCGTCTATCGTTACTATGATCGCGGCGAACTTTCGCGACGCGCGGTCTACAGGGCGATGGTTGACTGGGAAGCGCGTTGGCCAGACCGGCAGTACGAGTTCCTCGAGATCCAGGATTTTACCGAAACCGACGACCGCGACGCCTGTCGCGTGACGTTCCTGTACCGGTTCCTTGCCCACTCCCCGCGGCGGAACGCGACGAGCGCAGGGATCGGGAGCACCACACTCGTGATAGCTGAAGCGGAACCCGATGGGACCTTAAAGATCGTTGCGGAGTGGGGTGACGTCATTTGCAGAGGTGTCTCTGCGTTCACACGCTCTCGCTGTTGAGGCCACTGGCGCGGCCGGCCCAACTCGAGCACTTCCGAATGACCAGGACACGCTCACCGTTCAGGGATCAGCTGATCTCGCGCTCAACGTAGCTCAGGATCAACGCCCGTGCGATCGCCTGGCGACCTGGCACCCAAAGCCCGTCTGGGTGCGTCCCGGCCGCCATCTGCTCGACCTCGGCGCGTGAGAACCAGCGGGCATCCTCGATTTCGTTCGGGTCGATCTTGATGTCCGTCGTCTCTGCGAAGGCGTGGCATCCGATCATCAAGGAGTGCGGAAACGGCCAAGGCTGGGCCGAGTGGAAGCTGACCTCGCCAACACGAAGGCCCACTTCCTCGAACGTTTCGCGGCGCACCGCATGCTCGATGTCCTCGCCGGGCTCGATGAAACCAGCAAGCGTCGACCACATCTTTTCCATGAAACGGGCTTCGTGGCCGAGCAGAACCCTGTCGTTCCCGCGATCGACGACCAGCATGATCACGACCGGATCGGTGCGGGGGAAGTGCTCCTGACCACAGGCCCAGCACTTGCGTTTCCAGCCGCCGTCCCGGCTCATGGTCGAGCCGCCGCAATAGCCGCAGCAGCGATTTGCGTCGTGCCAGTGGGCCAACGCCTTTGCAAGACCCATCAGCGAGAGGTCGTCAGATGGCGCAATGCCCTGCATCGCGAGACTTCTGAGGTCGACGATTGGCCGCAGAACTTCGAGCGCGCCTGGAGCATTCCGAACACGGTGCTCGCTCAAGGCTATGGCGAAGCGACCCGCGCCGGTCTCCCGATCGCAGCCAAGAAACAGGGCGTTTTCGAGCGGAAAGCCGAAGCTCGTCATCTCCGCCCGGGAGAACCAGCGCGCAGCTGCCTCGGTGCGGGCATCGTTGGCACGGATGACCGGCTTATAGTCGGCGAGGATCATGAAGCGTGCTTCTGGAGCGGCCAGAAGCGCGTCGAGATAGGCCGCGTCCGACCTGCGGTCGCTCTGGCGATCAAGCAGCGTCGCGGCCCGCATTGTCGGCTTGAACATGACGTCGTTCCTCCCACGCCCCGATCCGTGCGCTCCGGCACACCGAGAGGTTCGGTCTGCGGACGTGTCGGGCCGATGCGCCGCCTTGCGATGGCTGGCTCTGTTTCAGGCTGCTTCGAGCATGACTGCTTGCCGGAGCAGAAAGTCAACTGCATCACAACTCAACTCGAACCCACGAACGAGCGCAACGCCCCAATTGACAGTGCACGCGGTCGCAGTTAGCGGCCGATCTGCGCCGGACACAAACGGAAGGGACTTCGCCGAGATGTCATCGGGCTTTGCGCTGGATGATGGCGTCGAACTCGCGAATTCGGGCCTCCGTCAGCTCCGCGGCACACGTCGCGACCAAAAGAGCCTCCATTGTTCCGCCCCGCGCGTCGTATGCCACCACATCGCAATGCCCCTGGCGGTACGCGACCCAGCCACGCTGGCCTTCGATCAAGCGCTTCTCAGCGCCGCGCAGCTCGATCGGCAAAGTCGCGTCGAGGTCGCGCAGAACCGTGCGCACGTCGCGATATTTCCGATTGAGCAGGTCGTCGACCCTTTTGAACTCGATCGCAGCACAGGCATTCATTTCCGACTGGAATTGCGGGTTGGTGCAGTTCGGCTGCGCACCTTGCGCTCCAGCGCCAGAACTCAAGCAGCACGCGGCGAAACCAAGCGCAGCCGCCGCCCCCTTTGCGATGCTTGACGCATCATGGAAAGACCACTTCACGACACACTTCCCTCTATGCGCAAATCTGCGGCTTTGATCTGCGACCATCGCGCGACATCACGCGCGCGGTGATCGCATGCCCGCAGCGCCATCGACGATGCTAAGCTAAGGGCAGCTTGGCACAGTGCCATGACGCTTGCGCAGCACCGACCGCAAAGCATCTGCAAATACCAGCAGCCTGCGGCATGCACGACGCGCCTGCGCTGTTGATCAGGTGCCATGGTGATGGGCCGGATCCCATCGGACATTGATCTCAGTTGCAAGCGGGAGCCGGATGATCGACAACGGCCGGGGGATCGCGCCAGATGCGGACGTCGACGGTCGGCTGAGCGCAGATCACGCGACGAGCCGTGTGCAAGCGGGGTGGGTATCCGACACTCGCGAGAGTGTTGGGTGGTGACCGCGCACAGACCTCCTGCTCCAGGGGGTCGCATGCCAAGATCGGGCGACGCGCCGTAGGATTGAGGGAACCCTGCGTTGCGGAGCAGACATCTGCTCCTCGGTGCACACGCGCGTGGCACATGACAGCTGCAGTTCGAACGCCAGTCTGCCGGGCCGATAACCCGACCATTGCCGGAGGTTGAATGAAAGCCGAGTTGGACTTCGCGGCAGAACAACGCTTTCGCGCCACATACAGGATCGCCGAAAGCGACGAGACGGCCGCCCGCGAGATCGCACACGACATCGCCGTTGAACAGACCGTCGAAGTGCCACTGGACTGCGTCCCGAAGCAACTCATCGCGCAGCGGCTCATCGCGGAAATCGAGACCGTCACCCCCGTGCCGGGTGGTTTCGATGTCTTGCTGAGCTTTCGCGACGACTTGCCTTCACCGGGTGCGGCGGGCCTCCTCAACGTGATTTTCGGCAATGTATCCCTCAAGAGCGGCATCCGGCTTGTGGGCCTCGAGCTCTCGCCGCGCCTCGAAGCCGAATTTGCAGGACCGCTCCTCGGGATCGACGGCGTGCGTGCACTCCTGGGCGCACACGATCGCCCCCTGACGGCGACGGCGATCAAGCCGATAGGGCTGCCGGTCGGCGACCTTGCGTGCCTCGCGGAGGGTTACGCGGCCGGTGGCATCGACATCGTCAAGGATGACCACAACCTGATCGACCAGCGCTTGTCGCGGTTCGCAGAACGCGTGCCACGCCTGCAGGAGGCCGTGACGCGAGCCAATGCCCGCACGGGCTACAAGGCGGCCTATGTGCCGATGATTGCTGGCCGCTTCGAAGAACTCGACGCGCAGTTCGAGCGCGCGCGCGCCGAGGGTATCCAGTTGGTCATGACGGCACCGCTCCTTGTGGGCCCCGACCTCGTGCGTGGGCTCGCGGCCCGCCACGGCCTTGGCATCATGGCGCATCCAAGCTTTGCTGGTGCCGCGCTTGGCAGCCTTGGTCAGGGCATCTCGCCGGGCGTTCTGCTCGGGACGCTATTCCGGTTGTTTGGCGCCGACATCTCGATCTTTCCGAACGTTGGCGGGCGCTTTGATGTTTCTGCCGGTGATTGCAGAGACATCAGCACCGCACTGCGCGCACCGTTCGGCAGGATCAAGCCAGCTTTGCCGTCACCGGCGGGTGGGATGGGGCTTGATCACATCGCGGCGATGGTCTCGGCCTTCGGGCACGACACGGTGCTGTTGATCGGTGGCGCTCTGCTGCGGCACAGCCCAGACCCGCTCGTTAGTGCCGCAGCGTTCCGCGAGGCCGTTGAAGCCTGCACCACTGCACCGCGGCACGCTCTTGCGTCCGCACGCGCGTAGCGCAAGGCTTGCGGGGGCTGCTCACTTGCCAAGAGGCGTCGATGTCTGACCAAGACCACCTCACCAATCGCGCGGCCCATAGGAGCTTCGACGCGGCGCGCTTCAGCTGGGATGGGGTTCCCGTCAGGGCTTACAAGAACGGCGAAGGCCCCTATCGCGACGTCACCCGCAATGTGCTTTTCGAAGCCGAGCCTGAGCTTCCGATCGAGTGGCGCTATTTCAACGTCGCGCCGGGCGGTTGGTCGACCTTGGAGAGGCACCAGCATATTCACTGGGTGATGATCGCCCGCGGCCACGGCCAGGCCCTCATCGACCGCGCGATCAGAACCGTTGCAGCGTTTGACCTGATCCGCATCCCGCCAATGAGCTGGCACCAGTTTCGCGCCGCACCCGACAGCGACCTGGGCTTTTTGTGCGTCGTCGCAGCCGAGCGCGACCGCCCGCAGTTGCCCTCCCAGGATGACCTCGCCGCACTGTCAGCGGTATCCGAGATCGCTGAGTTCATCCGCCCTTGAGTGGACACGCATGAAGGCGCACGCCTGCGGCGCGGCACGCGCTTTCGCGTTCGTTGGTCAAACTCACTGGAACGCAAGCATCAAGCCATAGCCCGGGGCGAGAAACACGCCAGCCCATGTGATGCAGGAAATCAGGCTGGCGACGAGAAACGTGGTCCATCGCATCCGCAGCGCACCGGCTGCGACGGGCAGAAACGGCCTCAGATTCCCAAGAAACTTTCCGGTGACGATGGTCGCTGCACCATAGCGCGCGAACGCAAGCCTGCTGCGCGCAAGCAGCCGAGGGTAGGAGGCGAACGGCCAGACCTTTGCCACGTCCTGGCGGAGGTAGCGCCCCACGATGAATGACACGACGTCTCCCAGGAATGCGCCGAGCGTGCCTGCGATCCAAACCGGGACGAACGCGCCACCACTCGCACCGTGCGCCGCGCCGATCGCAAGGAACAGGACCGTCGACGGGACGAAAAGCGATACGAGAACAAGGCTCTCTGCGAATGCTATCGCGAAAACAACGGGTCCAACGTAGGCTTCGTTTTCCCGCGTGAACGCAACGAGTTCATCGAAAAGCTCGGTCATCGCGGCAACTTGGCTCTGGGTGGCATGGAGGTGTCGGGACGTGAACGGCGGATGACGGAGATATTGAACTCGGAGGACACTCGGGCTAGTACCCGCTCTCCGTCACTCGTCTGTCAGTCCAGTCAGGCGCCGAAGCGAATTTCGGGACGCAAAGCGCACGAGCAACATAATGAATCTCGTACCGCTTTTCGATCAGAAGTCGCTGGAAGGCGGGTGTTGCGGGTGGTGCAGGAACTTCTGATCGGCGGTGCGAGATGCCCACCGTTCAGCGCATGTTCGATCGCAAACCTTGGTGGTCGGAAATAGTCGGGTTCGGCTCCGTCGCGGTGTGCTACGATGACGCAACCCCGTCCCTAGTGTGATGATCGAGACGTCCGCTGCATCGTTCTCGGCCGGGTGTAGAGGCGGACTTCTCGGTCTCAATCACACTAGGCCGTTGAATGTTCAAGTGTCGTTCGGATCGCGCAATTCGTTCGGTGGGGGCTGGAGAATGAGACGAATTTCGCGATCACGACACGAGTGTTCCGTCTCCGACACTTGGTTTCCTTTGCAGCACCCGGTTGACCAAGTGTCGGAGACGTAGGAAGCACGAGCAACATCATGATTCTATTGTTTCTTTTGCCACCAACGCTTGGCAGGCGAGACTGCAGAAGGTGGGGACCAAGCGTAAGTAACGCAGCACTAAGAGCCCGCTTTCCGTCGTTGGTCTGTCCGTCTTGTCTGGCGCCGAAACGAACTTCGGAAAGCTCAAGGGTAGGAACAGCATGATGACACTCGTACCGCTTTTCGATCAGAAGTCCCTGGCAAGCGGGTGTCGCCGATGGTGCAGGGACTTCTGATCGGCGGTACTCGACTTCAGCCGGGTGTGTTCTTACTTCTGCCGTTTGGAGGGCACGCGACCGCGACGAAGCGACGTTTCGGAGGGATCTGAATGTCGGACGTTCACTGGTGTGAACGCCGCGGGCCGCCCGAAACCAGACGGCGCGACGCGCTATTCAGGTATCACCGGGCCGGGTCCACCGGTCCATGGAGGACGATCAGTCGATGACCCTGCAGAACGAGACGTCTGAAACGGCTTCCGAGCGCTTGGATCGAAAAGAACGGACGCGTCGCCTGAAACAGGCCGTCCACCGGCACAAGCCGATCACGAAGGAAGGGTTGCAGGAGCGGCTGTTCACGATGGCCTTCTCGGGCCTTGTCTACCCGCAGATCTGGGAAGACCCGGTCGTCGACATGAAAGCAATGCAGCTGAAGGCTGGCGAAAAGTTGGTCGCGATCGCGTCCGGCGGGTGCAACATTCTGAGCTACCTGACGGCAGCAGATATCTCCGTCACGGCGATCGACCTCAACCCGGCGCACGTTGCTCTCAATAAGCTCAAGCGCGCCGCCGCGGGCCACCTGCCGAATTACGAGGCATTCCACAGATTTTTTGCCGAGGCTGATGCCCCGCAGAACGTCGACGCCTACTTCGAGCACATCCGACCTCACCTGGACCCGACGACCCGGGATTACTGGGAGCGGCGTAACATCATTGGCCGTCGACGCATCAGTTACTTCGGGCGCAACCTTTATCGCCACGGGCTGCTCGGCGCCTTCATCGGTGCGAGCCATCTGCTCGCCCGCGCCCACGGTCGCAACCCCCGCAAGATTCTGACCGCACGCAACAAGCAGGAGCAGAGAGAGATCTTCGATCGCGAACTCGCCCCCTTGTTCGACAAGCGTCACATCCGCTGGCTGCTTAACAAACCGTCGGCGCTGTTCGGCCTCGGTATCCCGCCGTCGCAGTTCGAAGCGCTGAAGGGTGACGAGCAGTATATGTCAAAGGTTCTACGGGAGCGCCTTGAGCGGCTCGCCTGCGACTTTGACCTTCGCGACAACTATTTCGCATGGCAGGCGTTTGGCCGCCGCTACGCCACGGGTGGCGCAGGGCCATTGCCGCCATACCTGCAGCGCGAGAACTTTGAGGCCGTGCGGGCGCGCGTCAAGAACATCGACGTGCAGCACCGCTCCTTTACCGAATACCTGACCGCGCAGCCGAGCGAATCGATCGATGCCTACGTTCTGCTGGATGCGCAGGATTGGATGACGGATGAGGTGCTGGGCGGGCTCTGGACCGACATCGAGCGGACGGCTCGGCCCGGCGCTCGCGTCATCTTCAGGACGGCTGGAGTGGAAACGATCCTGCCCGGACGCATCCCGGACCCTGTGCTCGCACGGTTCAACTACGATGAAGATCAGTGCAAGGCGTGGACCAAAGAGGACCGTTCGTCGATCTACGGCGGCTTCCACTTGTATGTGAAACAGCCGTGAGACCAGCGGCCGAGGCCAACACGCCTTACACCTGTTCACCTGCCCGGAGATGCGCGCCTTGAACGCCGCACATAACGATGCCGCCCGCCATATGGACGGCATCTACAAGCACCAACGCTATATCTACGATGCGACGCGGAAGTACTTCCTCCTCGGCCGCGACCGGCTGATCGCCGACCTCAAACCTGCGCCCGGCGCACGCGTGCTCGAAATCGGTTGTGGCACTGGTCGCAACCTGATCCTCGCGGCCCGCCGCTATCCGGAGGCCCGCTTCTATGGCTTCGACATCTCATCGGTGATGCTCGAGACCGCGCGGACCTCGGTCGCGAAAGCCGGGCTGTCCGATCGGATCAGCCTCGCACTGGGCGATGCGACGGATTTTTCTGTGTCGACGATGTTCGGCGAGCCGCATGTGGACGTCGCGTTCTGTTCCTATACCCTGTCGATGGTGCCCCCCTGGCGGCACGCCTTGCCGCAGGCAATTGCGTGCCTTGGACCCGGCGGCAGATTTCACGTTGTCGATTTCGGCCAACAGTCGGGCTGGCCGCGAGCTTTCAAGTCGGTGCTATTTTCATGGCTTGCGAAATTTGACGTCGCGCCACGGGCCGACCTCGAAGACGCGCTCGCAGAAGTCGCAAACGCCGACGGGGCCGCGCTTCTTTTTGAAACGCTTTATCGCGATTATGCGCGCTATGGCGTGATCACACGCAGAAGCTGACGGCACGCCGCTTGGGCGCGCTCCGGTCTCAGAGACAGCCGCGGGACCACGTTCCCCTGCACCCGGGTGCTCAAAAATACGAGAAGAGCTGCCCGCCGGCGCGTCCTAGTCCATCGCCGAACGCGAGCAAAACAGCAGCCCACAGCACGGCCGAACTCCAGTTCGCGATCTGAAACACGACCCAGTTCATGCGGGTGACGCCCGCCACGATCGACACGGTCGCGCGCAAGGGCCCGGAAAAGCGGCCAATCACGATCGCCCAGGCGCCATACTTGGCGAAAAAAGCCTCGCCCTTCGGCAACAGCGTCGGATAGCGCGTGAACGGCCAAATGCCGCGCACGCGATCCTTGAGCACCCAGCCGACAGAATAGGATACCCAATCACCCAGCGCTGCCCCGACGCTGGCAGCCGCCAATGCGATCCAAAAGGTCGGACCATCGGTGCCAATGATCGCACCGAGCGCCACAAGCATCCACCAGAAGGGCAGGAGCAACGACACGAACGCAATCGATTCGCCGAACGCGAGGATCAGGAGGATCGGCGCCAGCCATTCAGGATTGCTTCTGGCGAAGTCGACGACGTCCCGGCCTATTGCTTCAAGGTCCATCAGCGTCGCCCACACCTTTTGCGTTGCTCGCGTTTCAGCTCTCGCTCGACTTCTTCGGCGAGCATGATCGCTCGCGACACGAGCCCAGGCTTGAAGGATTGCCCCTCCGGCCCGCGCAGAATCGCAGGCGTCCGCTGCGCCTCGGCGACCCCGACCGCTAAGTCGGCGCAGGCGAGACGCTGCGCCTCCGTCTTGAATGCGAACAACCTGACACCAGCGACGTAATGTCTCGCCGATGGCCTTGCAGCCACCCAGCTGCGCGACGTGTCAGCAACCAGGTGCATATGGGCGGCACGCCGCGCTGCGATGCATTCCGTCGTGTCCTCGACGCAGGTCAGCCCAGAGGTCGCGAATTGGGGCTGCCCCTCCGTGTTCACGGCGCAACCTGCTGCAAAGGTCGCAGCCATGCCGACCAAGAGGCGCGTGCGGGCTGCTCCAACCCAAGACTGATAGTGCCGCAAAGTACGCCCTCATCGATCCGGTTCTGGCAGCGCATGACCCATGCCACGGCTGTGACATGACGAGGGCGGAGAGGCAATCCGGGTTCGGAGACAGTGCGCTAGGTTTTCGGGTTGGCGCGGTCCCGGGACAACCAACAATCAGCCGAACTGACGCAGCGTTCCATTCGGATGGTGGGCGGTACTGGGATTGAACCAGTGACCCCACGCGTGTGAAGCGTGTGCTCTACCGCTGAGCTAACCGCCCTTGGCCGGCGCAACCTCACGGTTTCCCCCAAGGTGCAACACCCGGAAATGCCGGTCCGTGGGTATGGCCGGGCGCTGAGCCGTCGTCAAGCGACCCGCTGGCGCGCGTTGGTCACGTTGCTCTGACCTTTAGAGGACTTAACACAAACGATAGAATTTTGGGCAATCCTGCGTCGTCTTTGCTGTCATTGGAGCCGACGCGGTGCGCTTTGCGTTTACCAGTTCGAGCTCAGGCGGATCTGCCTTCGGAGAGATCGACGCCCGGGCCTTACGCATGGTGCTGATCGCAGCACTTTGCCTGAACGGGTTTGCCGTGCGCGTGTTCGAAGCCGTCGCGACGGGTTCTGCGCCAACGTCCCTCCTCGGGATCAGCCCGTTCGAGATCGTCGCCGTCGCAATCGCCGCACTCGTTCTGCTCGAAGCGCCTCAAGGCCCGAACGTTCTTGGTGCACCGCGCATCGATGCTGTCGATGGCCTCGCGGGGTTATGCCTGCTCGCCCCAAGTAGCACGGTGAGCTGGATCGCGCTTCTCGGCTACGCCGGCTGGCGGGCCCTGAGCGCAGCTGGAGCTGAGCGCAGGGCATTTGCCTTACTCATGGCGGTTGCCGCAAGCGCCCTCTGGGCGTCGCACGGTGCGCCGCTGATCGGTTCGTGGATCACACCACTTGAAGCTTTGGCCGCAGGGGCGCTGCTGTCGCTGGTCGAGCCTCAGGCGACGGTTCACGGGAACGTTGTCGGCATCCCCGACCGCTTCCTTCTCGTTGTCATGACGGCCTGCTCGGTTGTGGATGCGGGACCACGCCTGATGGTGGCAACGGCCGCTGTGCTCTTATTCATTGGCGCGACAGGTGTCCGCCCGGTGCTTCAAGCCGGGGCGGTCGCGCTTGCTGTGTTCATTGCGATCAACATCACCCGCCTGGCGGTCATGGCACATTCGCAAGAAGCCTACGACCTTGCGCATGGCCCCCTCGGCGCCAGCCTGTTTGACGGGATCATCGTCGCCGCTGTGTTCGTCGCTGCTGCCGCCGCGAAAAGGGGCCGCACATGAAGCGCACGCCGCTCGCAGTTGTGATGGTTCTTTGCCTTGCGGCCATGGGTCTCGTCACCAAAGCCGAACGCTATTCAGCGGGCATCGGTGAGCCCGACCACTTGCAAACCATAATTGCAGCCCTGTCGGAGCGCGGTTGGCGTGTCGCCACCGAGCGCACCGATGGTGCACTGGGCGGAGTTGTGATCTCACACGCGGCGTGCCCTCAGCCCGTGCGCGTTGCGGTGCTCTCGCCCACCCATGAGCTTGGGGCTCTGCTACAGGTGGTCGCTCCTGACACGGTGCTCATTCCGCAGGCCGGGATCCTGGGCGGCGGGCCACGAGCCGCATCGACTGAGCCCACTCGCTCGCGCGAACGTGAGATGATCGTCGCTATCGGCCCGGCTGCGGCGATGGACGAAACGTTGTGCGCTGACAGGATCCTGCGACGACCCAATTAACGATGCGGTGACGAAACCCAACCTAAAGTGAAACAGCGCATCAAGAATGAACGGCGAACCGGGTTCTACATCTATGGCTGACAAAGTTTCTGCGAAACTCATCATCATCATAGCTGCGGCCAGTGTATTGGCCGGACCGGCGGCTGCATCGCCCGGCTCGAAGGGCAAGGGTAATCCGCCGGCCCACGGCTACTGGAAGAACGGCCCGGGCTCTGCAGGGGCGCCCCTGCCGCTGCTTGGTGCAACGCTGCTCGGCCAGCTCGTTGCAGCAGGGGGCATTGGCTACCTCTGGTGGCGCCGACGCCAGCGGCGACAAGCAGAGGCTCTGCAATCGCCAAGCGCCGCCGAGACGATCTCTGGTTGACACGCGCCTGACCTACCAGCCCGGCACTCGTGATCCTTACACCGCGGCTCCACGCCCCTCGACGATCGCGGCAACACCCATTCCACCTGCGGTACAGATCGAAATCAGGCAACGGCCTCCCCCGGAAACGAGCTTGGCCGCCTTCGCTGTAATCCGCGCACCAGTCGCGGCAAAGGGATGGCCAAACGCGATCGATGACCCCTTGACGTTGAGCTTGGCGCGGTCGAGCTGACCAAGGGGCCCATCCCAGCCGAGCTTCGAACGGCAATAGTCGCCATCCTCCCACGCTGCGAGCGTCGCCAGCACCTGTGCGGCGAACGCCTCGTGGATCTCGTAGTAGTCGAAATCCTGCAGCGTCAGTCCGGCCCGCCTGAGCATGCGCGCGACCGCGATGGTCGGCGCCATCAGCAGCCCGTCGCCGCCGACATAGTCGTTCGCTGCCGTCTCGAAGTGTGTCAGAAACGCCTGTGGTGCGAGCCCCTTTCGCAGTGCCCAATCTTCCGATGCCAGCAGCACCGCAGCCGCGCCGTCGGTCAGCGGCGTCGAATTGGCCGCAGTCAGCGTTCCGTCGGCCGATTTGTCGAACACCGTCTTGAGACTGGCGAGTTTGTCGCGCGCAATGTCGGGCCGCACGGTGTTGTCCTGGAACACCCCGCCAAACGGGACGACAAGATCGTCCATGAAGCCGCTCGCGTAAGCCTCGGCGGCTTTGCGGTGACTTTCGAAAGCAAGGTCGTCCTGGGCCGCGCGCGAGATGCCCCAGTGCTTAGCCATCAATTCGCAGTGCTGACCCATCGACAGGCCGGTTCGCGGTTCACTTGTCATGGGCGGTTGCGGGGCAAGTTCGGATGGCGAAAGTCCCTGGAAAACCTTGACCTTGTCCCAGGTCGACTTCTTTTGTGACATCTCGACGAGCCGCTTCGAGAAGCGGCGCGAGAACACGATCGGTGCATCGGATGTCGTATCGCTGCCAACGGCGATGCCAGAGGAGATCTGCCCGATCGCAATCTTAGCCCCGATCCCGAACGCCGCCTGCAAGCTCGTGCCGCAGGCCTCAATCAGCGTGATCCCCGGTGTCGAGGGCGCAAGCCGCGATCCGATCACCGCCTCGCGCGCCAAGTTCCAATCCTTCGAGTGTGTGACGACGGCGCCGCCGACGACCTCGTCGATGTGGGCACCCTGCAACCCGTACCGCTCTGCAGTCGCGTCGATGACGGCCGTCATCATCTCGAGGTTCGTCCGATCCGCATAAGCCGTGTGCGAGCGGCAGAACGGAATGCGCAAACCTCCCACGATCGCGATCCGCGAGGGCAAAGAAGCAACCATTATGCGGTCTCCGAAGTCAGCTTACAAAAGCGAATGCGATTGGAAAACGGATCGATCAGGGTCATCTCTTCCAGTCCCCAAGGTTGACGCTGGATACTCGAGAGTTGCACATCGCTGTTATGACCAGCTCACTCCGCTGCTGCAGCCTGGATGGGGTCGGCCGCGGCCGCACCTGAGGTCATTTCGCGAAAGTGCAGCGGCCCGCCGCGGAACGGGGCAAAGCCTGTTCCGAAGATGACGCCGGCGTCGACGAGATCAGCTGAGGCGACACGACCCTCTGTCAGGCAGGTCTCGCAGGCATCGATCAGGGGGCCAACGAGCTCGCGACCGAGCGCCTCAAGGTCGGTCTCATCTGCAAGCGCCTCCGTTTGCGGCTTGCCGTCAGACCACCTGTAGAAGCCCTCGCCACTCTTCTTGCCGAGCTTGCCAGACGTGACCATCTCGGCCAGTCGGGCCGTGTCGGCTTCGCGCGCGCCCAGCACCTTTGAGACATTGAGACAGACGTCGAGGCCAACGGTATCGGCAAGCTCGATCGGCCCCATCGGCATCCCGAACGCCTTGGCCGCAGCGTCGATGCGCTCTTTCTGCGTGCCGCGGCCCACGCGCTGCATCGCGTCGAACATGTAGGGGGCAAGCACATAATTGACGAGGAAGCCCGGCGAGGACGCCACGATCAAGGGAAACTTCCCAAGCGCGGTGACGAACGCGCACGCCTTGTCGATCTCGTGCTTCTGTGTCGAACGGCCGTGAATCACCTCGACGAGAGGCATTTGAGCGACAGGGTTGAAGAAGTGGATTCCAACGAGCCTGCTCGGGTCGGCCATCGCACCTGCAATATCCTCGATCATGATCGATGAGGTATTGGTTGCGATTACGGCGCCGGGCTTCAGTCGTGCTTCGATATCCGCGAACAGACGCCGCTTGATGTCGACGTTTTCGACAATTGCCTCGATCACGACGTCAGCACGGCGCAGATGGGATCCTGCCTGGTCTGCAATGAGCCGCGCCTTGGCCGCTTCGAGCTCAATCCTGGAGCGAAACTTCCGCTTGAGCGTTTTTTCCTGGGCGGCAATCCCACGCTCAATCTGCTCGGCCGACAGGTCCTGTACGGTCGCGAGCATGCCGGATGCGACCGCGGCTCCGGCGATGTCGGCACCCATGGTGCCGGCACCGATCACGTGCACGCGCAGCGGGCGGAACGCCAGATCCCGGGGTGCTTGCGCCTTGAGCTGCTCCGACAGCTTGAAGACCCGGCGCAGGTTGCGCGACGTATCCCCCACCATCAACGGCGCGAACGCCACGCTCTCTTCGCGCTTCAATCGGGCAATGTCGCCACCGTGTTGCTCAAACAGGTCGATCAGGCGGAACGGCGCTGGATAATGTTCCTCGCGGACTTTCTTGCGGGTCTCAGCGCGCATCCTGTTCGCGATCTGCCCCCTTAGCGGTGATTTGGCCATGAGCGACTTGACGAAGCCAGCTGGTTTCGACCTGGCGCGCGCCAGGATCGCCTTGCGCGCCGCCCAGCGCAGCTCCACTGGGGACGCGACCAGCCTATCGACATAACCAAGCGCTTTGGCCGTCGAAGCCCTAATCAGACGCCCCGTCAGCATGTGTTCCATGGCCGCGACGGGACCGACCTGACGAATCGCCCGAGCGGTCCCGTTGAACCCTGGAAAAAGCCCGAGCTTCACCTCCGGAAAACCGACGCGCGTCGATTCATGGCGTGTTGCGATCCGATAATGGCACGCCAAGGCCAGTTCGAGACCGCCGCCGACACAGGCTCCGTGAAAGGCAACGACCGCCGGCACCGGCATCTGCTCAATCCGGTCGAGCAGCGCGTTGACGGGACGAACCGCCGCGATGACCTCGTCTTCGGTCGCGAAGGTCTCGAACTCGTTGATGTCGGCGCCGACAATAAAGCTCTTCGGCTTGCCGCCGAGCAGAGCAAGCCCGATGATCGTGCCATCGCGGGCACCGGCCTCGACAGCCGCGATGATGCGACCAAGCTCTTCGAGCGGCCGGCGCCCGAGTGCGTTTGCACTTCTGGCGGCGCGGTCAAACGTCGCCCAGGCGATCCGTTCGCGGTCGATGCGCAAAGTCCAGTCGGCAAGATCGGGCAAAAGCACGTGGCCAGCAGCGGCGCGCTTTGCGTCTTCGGTCGAGGCCTGTGACATTGCATCGTCTCCTCGTTCCGGGGCCTGGCGCATCAGCCCCGCCCTCTATTCTGCCGCCGTGCGAACAGCCGTTCCATGAAGCTCAGACGACCGCGCAGCACGTCTTGCGACGGTTGAAGGGTCGAAGTCATCGACTGCGATCACTCGGTCGGTCAGCGCCTCGAGTTCACGGAGTTGCGTCGCCTCGTCAGGCGTTATTACTCCGGTTGCCACTGCGTCTGCGAACCAATCGATCCCGTGATAGCGCCGAATGGTGCCCGCCCGAACGGCATGGTCGAGGCGCTTTTCAATGTCGCCAGCCGCGAGGGTGGCTTTCAGGGCGATTTCGAGCAGCCCGGTCGGATCGTTGATGTCCTGCGAGACGTAGACATCTCGCGTCAGCCGGTCGCGCACAGCGCCAGGGGTGACCGCCGCCCGCACGACATCGCGTGCGACATGGTCCGGCGCTGGATGGTAGTGACGGCCGAACGGGAACACGACCCACCTGAGAACAGGGCGCATTGGCGCAATCGGGAAATTCGCGATCGCACCCGTCAGAGCATGCTCGAAGCGACTGAGGCCGTTGGCAAATACCATGGCAACGATCGCGCGGTCGGCTTCTGGACGCCCGTCATCCTCGTAGCGCTTGAGCACGCAGGCGAGAATGTAGAGTTCTGATAGCGCATCGGCGAGGCGGCCCGTGATGCGCTGTTCCGTCTTGAGCCCTCCCCCGATCAGCGCCACGCTGGTGTCTGCGACCAGGGCGAAATTGCGGCTCGATCGGGAAAGCTGCTTATAGAGCAGCCGCGTATCCTGGCAGGCCGCAGGCGCACCGGCGAAGATGCCTCCGGTCAGGTTGTGCCAAAGCGACCCGAAGAGGTTTGAGACTGAAAACGAAACGTGATCGAGGAATAGGCGCTCGAAGCGCTCGAGCCCGGCTTTCGGATCGGGATCACGAGCGGCGCGGATCTCCTCGTAAAGGTAGGGGTGGGACCGCAGTGCGCCCTGCGCGAAGGTGATCAAGGACCGCGTCAGGACATTCGCCCCCTCGACCGTGATGCCGACGGGCACCATCTGATAGGCCGATTGCAGATAGTTGGAGGGGCCATCGCAGATGGCACGCCCGCCATGGATGTCCATGGCGTCGTTGACTGCCTGACGCAGGCGCTCCGTAGTTTGATATTTCATCAGCGCGGAGATGACGGCGGGCCGCTCTCCTCTGCTGACCATCGCTGCGGTCACTGCGCGGGCTGCCTCATTGGTGTAGGCAATCTCGACCATGCGCGCGAGCGGCTCCTCGATGCCGCGCATACGCGCGATTGGAATGCCGAACTGCTTGCGCACACCGGCATAGGCGCTCGTGAACCTGAGCATCGCCTTCGCGCCGGCCGCTGCGGACGCTGGCAGCGAGATCGCGCGACCGGCCGCAAGGCACTCCATCAACATGCGCCAGCCCTGACCGCAGCGCTCAGCGCCACCGACGACGAACGAAATCGGAATGAAAACGTCTGTCCCCGCATTGGGACCATTCGGGAACGCGGCTCCACACGGCAAGTGCCGTCGGCCGATCTCGACGCCAGGGTGTGTCGCTGGGATCAGGGCCACTGTGACACCAACGTGCTCACCGAGGCCTAGGTGCTGATCCGGATCGAAAAGGTCGAAGGCGAGGCCGAGCAAGGTCGCCTTCGGGCCAAGGGTTATGTAGCGCTTGCGCCACGTCAACCGGATGCCGAGGACGCGCTCGCCCTCATGCTCGCCCCAGGCAACGGTTCCGATGTCGCGCATCGTGGCGGCGTCGGACCCCGAGCGCGGCCCGGTCAGCGCAAAGCAAGGTATCTCGTCGCCCCGCGCCAACCGCGGCAGATAGACATGCTTTTGCTCGGTGGTCCCATATTTCTCGATCAACTCGCCAGGACCGAGCGAATTCGGAACCATCACGATCGTCGACACGTCCGGCGAGCGCGATGCGATCTTACCGAGGATCAAGGATTGAGCCTGCGCGGAAAAGCCGAGGCCGCCGTGCTCCTTCGAGATCAGCATGCCGAGAAACCCGTGGCGCTTCACGAAATCCCAGATGGGCTCTGGAATATCGCGCAGGCCGTGACGAATAGCCCAATCGTCAATCATCGCACACAGTTGCTCGGTCGGCCCGTCCAGGAAGGCGCGCTCCGCATCGGTGAGAACGATCGGTGGCACCTCGGCCAGTTGAGACCAGTCGGGCCGGCCACTGAAGAACTGTGCATCAAATCCAACCGTGCCGGCCTCCAGTGCCGCCTGCTCGGTCTCCGACACGCGGGGAAGCACGCGTTTTACCGCCCGGAACGCCGGTGCCACGATGAAGGTGCGCCGCAAGGCCGGGATCGAGACCACGGCGAGCGCGAGGCCGGGCAAGCTCCAGAGCACAAGCGCCAGCCCAGTTGGCGGCGCAAGTGGCGATGTCCAATCGGTTCCGACAGCAATGCCCAACAACACGAGCCAGAGAGCCCAAACAATCAGCGGGCTCCGCGCGGTCGCAATCGCGATAGCCGAGAGCATAGCGGCGAGCAGAACGGCTGCGACGATCATGGGTCCGCTCCTCCTGCGGTCAACTTCGGCCCCCTCCAGCGTGGAGCCGACCGGTGCCGGACAACCCTCTGGGAGGCGCTCTCGCCTCGTGAGCGACCGGCACTGTCCGAGCCTGTGGCCACGAACCGCTCCGCCAGCTCCGATCGCGCCGACGCGTATCGGCTTTCCGTCGTTCGTTTCAGCGCCTGAAGAGGGTGACAGACGAACTATGGAAAGCGCGTACTCATGCTCACGCCCCAATCGGCTCAGAGTTGGCTGCACATCTCGCTAACCTTGGCACGTAGGATGCCTGACCGCCATTTCCAGACGGTTACGGCCCCTTAAATCTGTTGTGATAATTCTGCCTGTCAGCAGAGCACTTGCTCGTCGCGAATTAGAGGCGGTCACACATGCGCGGCATCGGTACAACAGACAGGTCCGGACGGGGGGGCAAAGGTGCGCCGACGGACATCACGATTCCAGGCCGCAGCCACCCCTATCTGCTCGTTCTCACGCCGCTGTCTGCCGCCGTCATGATCGCCGGTCTCGCATTGTTTTTTACGAACGAGCTGCCATTGTTCTTCATGCCGTTCTTGCTGCTGACGATCACGCTCGCGACGTTTGTGCTTGTCGCGACGCTGAAAGAATTCCAGCCCGTCAAACTTAAGCTCAATCCACATGGTCTTGAAGTCTCATCAGGCCATGGCAAGCGCGCGTTCGCATGGTCGCAACTGGAGTCGGTCAGAGTTGTCGGCGCGACCGGCAGTCTCGGCGACAACCCGCTCATTCCAGCTGAAAAGCGTCTCGGCCTTGCTGTGTTCCTGAAGAACGGAACGGAGGGCCGCCTCGAAGCAAACCAGGCCGACGCGATCCTTGCTTCAGCTGATCCTGACTTTGGGGAGCGTCTCGTCGAGATCTCCCGCAATATCATGAAGGTCGCGGCGAGCCGCCAGCGCATTGGCTCCGGCGGCCGCAAAACCGGTATGCCAGATGTTGCAACCCGCAGGCTTGGCGTCGTGCAGCGCGCAGGTTGAACTGTTCGCAGATGCGCAAATGCAGGGTCTTGCGCCTGCTCCTGGTCGACGCAGCGAATGGCATCGGACGGGGACGCAGAGAACATCCCGATCGTCACTGATCTCGACAAACGCCCGCTGATATCCGATTGATCCCGTCGTCGCCGCGACGATGAGCCGGAGCCCCCCGGGCAACGCCAGACCGCGGCGCGTTGATCAGGCCTCCAATCCGACGCGAAGGGCGCAAGGGATGTCCGACGAACCGATCTCCGCTCAGACGGGACCGTACCAAGTCGAGGTTCAGGAAGGAAAAGCCTACTTCTTCTGCACGTGCGGGCGTTCTCAAAAGCAACCGTTCTGCGACGGTGCGCATCAATCGACGAGCCTTCAGCCACTGCGGTTCGTTGCAGAGACGACTGGCACCGTGAACCTTTGCGGCTGCAAACAGACCGACGACGCTCCGTTCTGCGACGGTTCGCACAATCTGCTGTAGTCGTTGCGCCCCGTGCCCTGTTGCCCGCTTCCGGTCGGCCGACGACCCGGCGCAACCTCTGGTCGCGTGCAGTTCAGCTATTGTCCGCTGCCGACTGAATATCACCAGCCCGTAGTCGTGATTGCGGCGTTCAAGCGCCACAATCGCACCTGACAGTAATACCAATGACGACAGCGTCAGGCATGATCAAGCTATGGGGACCTTGGCGCGATGGGTCTGCGGATACTGGTGTCGGTCTCTGCCCTGCTTGTTGCCATCGTTGGCGCCTACACGGCCTCACCGTTCTATGCGGCATGGTCTCTGCGCGAGGCGATCCTTCGCGGCGATACGACGACGATCGCGCGTAAAGTCGAGTGGACGACGGTCCGCGCGAGCCTTCGCCGCTCGATCGAAGAGCAGGCCGACCTCGTTCCGATCGCCGTAGAAGCTGGCCGCAACGTGACTCCAACGCTCTGGCAACGGGTGAAGCGACTCTTCGGGGCTTCGATGCTCGACCGCTTTATCGAAACCTACGTAACGCCTGAGGGGTTGCCGCGGCTTGTCGAGGTGCGCCAACAGGTGCGCCGGGTCGGCGCTGCCATGCGACCAGCCCCGCCTGAACCAAGCGACTGGCGCGAGCGGCTCAGGGATTTCGCAAACCGGCTGGTGCGCGCGGAATTCGTCGCCTTCGATACCGTTACGATCGAGATCCGGGACCGTGTCGATCCGAGCCGCCATTTCGTGAGCGTGCTTCGCCTCGTCGGCTTCGAATGGAAGCTGTCAGAGCTTCACATCGTGACGCGCAACCGTGATGTCGTCACCCGCCTTTGACCCACGTGACGTCGCGCGCGGCTGCTGATCGGGGCTCGTTCGGCTGGACTCTGCTGTGTGCAGGCTGAGCACGTGATGAACCGAAAACAGTAAGGCTTGGTCCAGGCGCTCGCCGGAAACGCGGCTCGGCCCGGACATCCAATTTTCCACAAACGGCTTCTTTGCCCTGCCGAGCAACGGCGCTACTCGAGCGCGAGCCAGCCGCGAACCCTTTGCCGGTGCCAGTGCCACCCTTGTCTCGGGTACGTTCTGTGACCCATGTCTCCGGGCTGGATAGTTCGGGGTTGGCTGGGGCGCTAGGATTCGAACCTAGGAATGGCGGTACCAAAAACCGCTGCCTTACCACTTGGCGACGCCCCATCGCGAGGCCGCTCGACCTCGATGCAGGCGCGCCTTATAGGTGGTCGGAGCGCTGTTCGCAACGGCCCTGTTCCGGTCCTTTGCGTGCGACAATTGATGCGATCAAGTGCTCGGCAACTGGCGTGCGCCGCTGGCAATGACCGCGCCTCCGCGCCGCGATGTTGCCCCAATGTGTGGTGAAAGCGCGATCATGACCGGATCAGCCCTGACGCTTGCCATTGACGTTTCCATCAGCGCAGACCTGCTTGATGCACTGCTGCGTGAACTGCCTATCGCGAGCATCCGCATCACACCGCAGAAGGATCGCCCGCTCACCGCGCAAGACGTCTTGCCGCTCGTCGCGGCATCCCAGGATCGGGACGTCGCGGTGCTGTTGACGGATGACGCGGCAGTTGCGCGCATCGTCAGAGCGGACGGGGTCCATCTGACGCGCTGCCGCGATCCGCTCGCCGTTTATGGAGAGGCTAGAGACATTCTCGGCAAGCGTGCGATCGTCGGCGCTGAACCCGACGCGACCCGGCATCAGGCTATGGAACTTGGCGAAGCAGGCGCCGACTATATCGCCTTTGCCGCCGCATCGTGCGACCGGCAGTTGGACGGTTCGCATGATCAACGCGCAGATCAAGGATCAGACTGGCTGCAAGAGCTGTGGCTCGAACGCATCGCCTGGTGGACGGAGATCTTTGAAATTCCCTGCCTCGCGCTGCCGATCATCGATTCGGCTCTCGCACACGCCGTCTTTCGCAGTGGAGCCGATTTCGCGGAGGTGCCAGTGACTGCCGGCGCATCTATGCAGGCAGAAGTCGCGCGCATCAAACTGCTGCACAACGCCCTCTCTGGTGTCGTTGATGCCGCAGGTGTCCCGGCATGAGGCGATCATGAAGGCACCTCGAGGCACCCCCCCGCGCGGCGGCATGCGGCTCGCAACCTTCGCAGTGCTTGGCCTCTCTGGTTTCGCGGCTTCCGCCGCGAGCGCAGAGACAAGCTCATGGTCGCAGCGCTCGCCCGAAGCGCCGACTCGCGGGTCGGTCGCCCGGCCAGCGGGCACAGACGGATTGAGGCTGCGGGCCACAGTTCCCACGCGCAATGACGCATCTGCCGCGCCGACGCAGACCGGTGTTCAGAACGATCCGCGCGTACGATTGGGCCCGCCTAAAGGGCTAGAACAGAGACTGGGTCCGCCGTCACGACGCCCGACCGGCGATGATGCTGCGTATGCGGCCTATGAGCAGGGCCTTTATCTTACCGCCCTTAGGCTCGCCCAAGACCGGGCTGCACTTGGTGAGTCGACAGCGCACACACTGATCGGCCGGATTCATCTCGACGGTCTCGCAATCCCGCGCGATAGCGCCACGGCCGCACTTTACTTCGCCAAGGCTCACGAACTCGGTGACCCTGAAGCCACGTTTAGCCTCGGCCTGCTCTACGCAACCGGTGAGGGCGTCGCCAAGGACGCAGCCAGGGCTGCCGAGCTGTTCGAACTGGCAGCGATGCGTCGTCACGCCTTTGCCAACTATAACCTCGCCCTTGCGTTCCTGAGCGGCAGCGGCAAGCCGGAGAACCCGAGCCGGGCCGCCGTTCACTTGGAATTTGCCGCAGAAAGCGGTATCGCCCGGGCGCAATACGATCTGGCATCGCTCTATGCGACGGGACACGGAGTGAAGGCCGATGCCTATCTTGCGGCGGCGTGGTTGAAACGGGCAGCCGACGCCGGCCTTACCGAGGCACAATACGAATTCGCGGTCGCGATCCTTCAAGGAAGGGGACGCAACGCGGACCGCCCGCTGGCGATCAAATACCTCACCGCGGCAGCAACCAGCGGGGTGCCGGGCGCCCAGAACCGTCTGGCTCACGTTCTGCTCGAGGGTCGGCTGATTGCCAAGGACGAGGTTGTGGCCGCCAAATGGCGCCTCGTTGCGCGCGATGCCGGAACGGTTGACGAAGGCTTGGATCGCTTTGTCGACGGCCTCGATCGCGCCAAGCGCCGTGAGGCCGAAAAGCTTGCAGCCGAATTCCGTGCCCAGTTGGCGATCCAGACATCGAGCCCATTGTGACTCGCCTGTCCCGCTGGAGCCGACGCAGCGCGGTCTGCGAACCGGCTGGTGCGGTAGGCCGGGGGCACAGACGGATGAATGTCAACGGCTGACAGGTGACGTGGCGTCGCTCATCGGCGCAAAACAGGTGCGCTGCGGTCGTTATTGTGATTTGTGGGTTGCGATCGCAGCACCGAGGGCCGTGCGACGGACTGAGGGTGGGATGGGGCGCGCCACCAAGCCCAGCCCGACGCGGCGTGCGCGCGAGAGCCAGAACGAGCGGGAGTGAACGTCGCGATGCCAGCGTCAGCGCTCATCAACGTCATGACGGCCGCTGCGCGCAAAGCCGCCCGATCTCTGATCCGCGACTTCAGTGAAGTCGAGCAATTGCAGGTCTCGATCAAAGGCCCCGCCAATTTTGTCACCGCAGCAGATCTCAGAGCCGAGGAGATCCTGTTCACGGAGCTTCAAAAGGCCCGCCCCGGCTACTGCTTTCTAATGGAAGAGCGAGGCCGCATCGAGGGGCCTGACAAATCGCACACGTGGATCGTCGACCCGCTCGACGGGACAACGAACTTCATGCACGGGGTTCCCCTGTTTGCGATCTCGATCGGCCTCGAACGAGACGGTCAACTCGTCGCTGGCCTCATTATGAACCCGATCACACAAGAGACGTTCGTTGCAGAAAAGGGCACGGGAGCGTTTCTCAACGATCGCCGTCTGCGGGTTTCGGCGCGCCGCAAACTCGAAGATGCCCTTGTCGTCACCGGCATCCCCCATCGCGGACGGCCGGGCCACGATGCGTTCCGGCGCGACCTTGAAATCGCAATGTCGGAGACCGCCGGCGTTCGCAGAACGGGTTCTGCAGCCCTCGACCTTGCCTGGACGGCAGCAGGGCGTTTCGACGTTTATTGGGAACGCGGGATCCAGCCTTGGGACATGGCGGCGGGCATCGTGATCGTGCGAGAGGCGGGGGGCTTGATAACGGATATCAGCGGCGGGCAGCAGATGTTCGATGGCGGCGACGTGGTGGCTGGAACGCCGGTTCTGCAACGCGCCTGGGTGAAAGCGCTCGCGGACGGCGGCGTCTCCACGCTTCGGGCCTCGCGCGCCGCGCCGCGAAACGCGTGAGGGATGCGGTTGGCGTGAAGAGGCAGCACGCACGTGCACCGCGACGCGCCGGGCCCGTCAGGCGAAGGACAATGGCCAGCGATGGCGGGTCGAGCCGTGCACAGGAGAGTTGGTCGACACGATCACGTCTTTGCCGGTTTCGTGCGGCAACGTAGGCAATCAGGAACGGGGCGAGGCCGCCGAGGCCTCGAAGCGGCAGGGGTGGGCGACACGCGATGCCGAGACAACGAAGCTCTTCGATGGCGATAACATCGGCGCACCGCACGCTGTCGATGCCCGGCGTCTATCTGATGCGCATGCTGATTTTTCTTGCGCTCGTGGGCTTGATCGCGGCGATCCTTGCGCCGCAGTTCATCGAGGCCTTCAAATCGAACCCCGGTCTCAACGGTTTGATCCTCGCGGTCCTCGCGTTCGGCATCATCTACGCGTTCGGACAAGTTTTCCGGCTTTACCCGGAAATAAAATGGGTCAACGCGTTTCGGATCGCAGACCCAGGCCTTGCGACCAACCACCAACCTCGGCTTCTCGCACCGATGGCGACCATGCTCCGCGACCGGCGCGGTACGCTCTCCCTGTCGACGGTGTCGATGCGCTCCATCATGGACTCGATCGGCTCTCGGCTCGATGAAGCGCGCGACACGGGGCGGTATCTCGTGGGGCTCCTCGTGTTCCTGGGTCTGCTCGGCACGTTTTGGGGTCTTCTTGCGACCATCCAAGCGGTCGGTGGAACGATCGCAGCGCTCGACACGACGGTTGGAGACAGCGCCGTCGTGTTCCAGGAGCTGAAATCGGGCCTGGCGAAGCCGCTCGAAGGCATGGGGACCGCGTTCGCATCATCCCTGTTCGGTCTGTCCGGGTCGCTCGTACTGGGGTTCCTCGAATTGCAAGCCAATCAGGCGCAGAATCGGTTCTACAATGAACTCGAGGAATGGCTGTCGGGGATCACCGAACTCACACCCGGCAACGACGCCGCAGGTGATCAGCTCAACCGTCAGCTTTACGGCGCGCTGTTCGAGATGCAGCGCTCGCTGGGGGAACTCGCAGACAGGATCAATGGCGCAGGTTCGAGCGATCAGTCAGGCCAAGCGCTGACGGAACTGGCCGCCGGCATCAATCAGCTGTTGCTACAGATGCGCCGGGAACAGGAAATCGTGCGCCAATGGGCCGATGAGCAGTCAGGCCAACAGGCTGAACTCATCAACGCCGTGCGCCAAACCGTCGAGGCTGTGCGACAGCGCGTTTGAACGCGCATCGCGCTTGAGGTCGTGACAGGTGCTCGGAGGGTGTAGACGGAATGGCGCGAGGTCGGACAGCGCGACGGGGCGGGGAGTACGGTGAATTCTGGCCGGGCTACGTCGATGTTCTGTCGACGCTGTTGCTCGTGTTCACGTTCCTGCTCTCCATCTTCATGATCGCGCAGTATTTCGTGAGCCAGGAGGCTGGTAACAAAGACAACGCCCTGCGGCGCCTCACCCGCCAGATCACCGAGCTGACGTCACTTCTGTCGCTCGAACAGGCAAAGTCCCGCGGTGCTGAAGACGAACTCGCAGTTCTGCGCGCGACGCTCTCCAGTTTGCGCGACGACAACATGCGCCTCATGACAGCGTCGCAGCAGTCCGAGACGGCGCAATCGACGGCGCAGCTCAGGATTGCTGAACTGACGAGCAGCCTGGAAGACGAGCAGTCCCTGTCGCAGGAGGCGCTCTCGAAGGTTGACCTGCTCAATCAGCAACTGCTGGCGCTCCGTCGTCAGATCGCCGCGCTCAACGAGGCGCTCGAAGCATCGGAGGCGCGGGCGCAGGGATCACAGGAGCAGATCAGAGACCTCAGCACACGGCTCAACGCAGCGCTCGCGCGTCAGGTCCAAGAGCTTCAGCGATACCGGTCGGACTTCTTCGGCCGCCTGCGGGACGTGCTGAGGAATCGACGCGACATCAGGGTCGTCGGCGACCGTTTCGTATTCCAATCCGAAGTGCTGTTCCCGACGGCATCGGCAACGCTCGCACCCGAGGGGCTTGCGGCGATGTCGGATATCGCCGCGGCGATCAAGGACCTTGCCGGCCAGATCCCGGGTGAGATCGATTGGGCAATCCAGGTCGATGGCCATACGGATGCACGGCCGATCAATTCGCCGCAGTTCCCGTCGAACTGGGAATTATCGACGGCGCGCGCAATCAGCGTCGTCCGCTTCCTCGTGAGCGAAGGTGTGCCACCGCAGCGGCTCGTAGCCGCGGGTTTTGGCGAGTTCCAGCCGCTCGAGGATGGTAGCGACGATGAAACGTTGAGACGCAACCGGCGCATCGAGCTCAAGTTGACCAATCGGTGAATGCGCAGGTCCCGTGCTCGGGCGACGCCGGCCGGTCGGTGTCGCAGGGAGAGACCGCCGTCTATTGCACCATCGCCGCGACCAACCTTGCGACTCCGGCCTCCCGGTCACCGTCATTGACAATGATTACATCGGCCGACACGTCCTCGATCGCGCGCGAAAGGCGGAGCTCGATCTCGGCAGGCGTTTCGCGGCCCCGCGCCAGCAGGCGGCTGTGCCGGACGTCGGCCGGGGCGTCGATTAGGACAACGCGCACGTTGGGAAACTGGGCCCTGGCCTGCTCGACGACATCGCGGCTGACGTTAGCAATCACGATCCGACCGGCGTCGAGTTGGTGTCGCAGTTCAGAACCAAGCGCGTAGCCCAGGCCGTGTGCGCGCCAGGACAGGAGAAAGCGACCGGCCTCGACGCCCGCGTCGAAATCTTTGGCAGACACGGTGTCATGATCTTCCGAGCCGTGCGAGGCGCGGGTGATGACGCGCCGGGCAAACACCACGTCGCTGCGTTGCGCCAGGGCCGCCGCGGCACCAGCAAGCAAGGTATCTTTGCCGGCACCACTCGGCCCGACGACAAGGACGAGCAAGCCAGTGTTCCCCGGTAGCTTGGCGGCGGGCTGCTCGATGCCAGCGTTGAGGGTTGGTCCGTCAGCTGACACGGCGCCCCTCGCGGAAGACGGAACGGACAACAGGAACGTCTGCCAACATTGCAATCCTGACGAGATCGGCTTTGAGGCCACGCTCGATGCGCCCGCGGTCGCAGAGCCCGATGGCGCGAGCAGGATTTGCCGTGACGAGCGCAACGGATTTCTCGAGCGTGAAGCCCGGCACGATGCGCGGGAGCGTGAATACGGCCTGGATCAGGCTTGCCGGCACATAGTCCGATGAAAGAACGTCCAGGACATCTGCTTCGGCGAGCGTGCGAGCTGCCACGTTGCCCGAATGCGAGCCGCCGAGCATGATGTTGGGCGCCCCCATCATCACGGCGATTCCAGCTTCGTGGGAAGCGACGGCAGCTTCGAGCGTCGTGGGGAACTCGGCGATGCGGGCACCATCACGCACACTTTCGGCAACGTGCTCGAGCGTCGTGTCGTCGTGGCTTGCGAGCGGGATCGCGTGGGCGTGCGCGATGTCGACAAGCGCGCGGCGATGGCGGGCCTCGTTCTTTTCGTAGAGAGCGATGCGTTGGGCAAAGAACGCCTCGAGCGCGGGCTCGCTCATCTTGAGTTTCCCGCGGTAGTAGGTCGCGAGTTTCTCTCGATCGCGGAACTGCCGCTGCCCCGGCGTGTGGTCCATGATCGAGATCAGCCCAGCAGGGCAACGGGCGAGAAACGCTTCAGCCGCGATGACGACGTTGTCAGAGGCAACCTCGCAGCGCAGATGCGTGTGGTGCTCGGCCCTCAGCGCGCCGGAGGCCTCGGCTCGCCCGAGCGCTTCCGCGACTGCGATAATGGGGGAGACATCGGGATCTGGATTGTCGCCGTCGGTCCCGAGGCGAAGGCAGTCAAATACGGTCGTGATCCCGCTACCTGCGATCTGCACGTCGTAGGCCTGGACCGCGCCATCCACACTCCACCTGACCTGCGGACGCGGTTCGACGTGGGTCTCCAGATGATCGGTATGGAGTTCGACGAGGCCCGGCATCAGAATATCGCCGCTGCAGCCGATACCGCATTCAGGGGCCTTGCCCTCGCCGTACTCGACAATGCGACCGTGCTCGACAGCAAGCCACCCCTGCTCGATGATGCGATGCTCGAGGACGATGCGTGCGTCCTCGAAAACGGTCACGGCCGATACATCCCGACGCTCTGTGTCCGCTGAAAGATGCTCAGCAACGGTTGCCATGTCGTCCCCCACACAGATCAGATCGTGAGCTAAGCTTGATTTGTGACAGCAGCGTAACGCCCGCGGCGCGATGCGCGCGAGTTGACGGCACCGATCGGGTCAGGCGCGCTCACGCCAACGGCATAGGCCAGCCAAACGTGTCTCACAACTGCAACGGCTCGTGATGGCGTGAGATGGCGGTGTCCGCATGGTCTGGAACGGATTTCTCAAGTCTGGCAAAAACATGCGGGAGAGTTGCGAATGAGCGTGTTCTGAGCCAACACCGCTTGCGATACGTTTTTTTGGGGGGAGATGACGATGGGATCCGGGCTTTCACCGCTCCTGCGGCAATTTTCGACTGGATCGGTCGTCATTGCGCTGCTGGCAGCCACATCGACGTCGGCCACCGCCGACGCGGTCTGGTCCGGCTCCGCACCGGTCTTCCAGTCCGACGTCGCACGACAGCAGCAACAGCTCGAGGCCGAGCGCGAACAACGCCGCCAATCGTACGCCCCGACCACGTTCCCACGCTTCATGGAAGGTGGCCCGAGGCCGGACATCACACCTCAGGAGCCGGAAATCGTCGGCATCGCGCCTGACGAGAAGCCCGGAACGATCATCATCGATACAAACGCGCGCACCCTTTATTACGTGTTGCCCGGCGCCAGAGCTTACAAATACCCGATCTCTGTCGGGCGTGACGGCTTCACATGGACCGGAACGAAGCGTGTCACCCGCGTCGCGGCTTGGCCATCATGGACGCCGCCGCCGGAAATGCGCGCGCGCCAGCCCGGTCTTCCCATCACTGTCTCAGGTGGGATCAACAATCCGCTGGGGGCCAAGTCGCTATATCTCGGCAGCACGCTGTATCGGATCCATGGAACCAACAATCCGCGGTCAATAGGTCGGGCATCTTCGTCGGGTTGTTTCCGCATGCTGAACGAGCACGTAGTTCATCTCGCAACCCTCGCCAAGGTTGGCACGGTCGTGAAGGTCATGCGCACCTTTGACGGCGAGCGACAGCTCTCCGTCTGGGACTGGTTCTGACGTGAGCGAGGCTGCGGCCTTCAGACCTCCGCCCATTTTCGGATCGGCTTCGGCAGGTAGGGAACCACCCGTTTCAGTCCAGGCCGAACGTGCGCGAGATAGGCAGACGTGTAGAGGTGTCCAGCGATGCTGATCGGTACGGCAAGATCCTCGACGGTCGTCGTGTCGGTCGCCCAGTCGAGCTTATAGTCCGCTGATGGGGCCAGCAGGTCGACTTCACTGAAGCCGTTACCGTAGGCCCACTCGATCGTGTCCGCGAGGTGAAGCTTGCCGACGCCAGCACGCTGATGCTCGAGGTTATAAGCGATGACATGCAGCGCGAGACGGCCCTTGCACGCAAAAGCAACCTGTGCGCCGGCGAGTTGCTCCCCGGACCAGAGTGCACGCACGACCGTCTTGCCTGACGCGACGTCGCCCAGGGCAATGTTGGCAAAATAGTCCGTTGCCCGCCGGCATGCCAGAGTTCGCGACGCAAGTCCGCGATCAGCGAGCCATCGCCGCTTGAGTTCGATGGACTGTCGCGCAATCTGGCTGGCCAGCACCGGCTCGTGTACCGTTTCGGAGCGAACCTCTCCATACTCTCCGAGACGCCTGCGAAGGCGGCGTAGCTCCTTGCGAGCGTGACGGCTCAGCTTGGTTTCGAGATACTCTTCGAAGGTTGGCGCCTTTTGCAAATCGATACTTGCGGCCAGCGAGCGGTCGACAACGATGGCCCCGACCGTGTCGAGGAAAGCGCCGACGTTGGCATCGGCCCGAACACGCCGCAGAAGGCAGAGATCGGGTCTGATCTCGCACAGGATCTGCCGCCAGGCAGCGCCAAGTATGGCCGCTCGGTCAACTTTTTCGGCGATAAGAACATCACCATACTGGCCGTAGGGGGCACCGAACCATTGAAGCTGTTTGAGCCCTGCGCGAGAGACGATCTCCAGCGGCCAGATGAGAACGAGTTGGCCGGCCAATCGAACGGTGACGATGCAAAGGCGCGCAGGATGCGCATCAGGTGCCGCGTTATTCAGTCCGTGGCCAAGCCACCCGAACTGCTGAAAAACATGGTGCGAACGCCCACTCCGCTCGAATAGATCGTTCCAGTCCTGTTCGAGCCGGGCAAATTCCGCCGGCGTGCGGGCAATTTCGACTTGCAGCGGGCGACACGCCAGCGTCTGGCTCACGTGCCGCGGCCCCGCGGGCGAGGCGCACGGTCGTTTACCGAACGCGCCCGTTGCGCTTGCGGGTTCGACCTGCATGAAGGTTGCAGCAGCTCCGGCCATCATCAGTCGCGACACTCCGAGATCACTGCAAAGTGATCAGCAAGCGTCGTGCCATGTCACATGTGACTGAAACTGAGTTCGCCGGGCCCTAACGTCAGAGATGGGCAATTTCAAAGATCGTCAGGCCAAAGAGTACGACCACCATGGTCCAGACTGCGAATGCACCGCGCCGTGTGGAGATGGGCCCGGCGATCGCGAGCGTGAGCAGGATGACGAGCCCTGCAGTGTTGATGGCAATCAGCCCGCCGATGCCGAGGCCCCTGACCTCGGCGACATCGTTTTCGACCCATAGGGCGGCCGCGATCCCGATCAACAGCGTACCTGCGATCCGCGCCCACAGTCCGACGCCGCCGTGCGGTAGCCCCATAGCGCGGCACACCGTTATAGGAGCCAGCAGCAGAACCGCTCCGACCGCGCCCTTCAGGATCAGTTCGGTCAGCAGAAGTTCTCGCAGCATCGCCTGTCCCGCCCGGCAGTTCCGATTGTCAGCCGATGACAGGTCTGCGACACCAGAACAACTGCGCCAACAGTTCAACGACGCAAAGAATGGCAGCGCGACGGACGGGTCGACACCCCGTGGGGCCCCGCGCGGACTTGGCTCAGCGCCGACGCGACGGTTATTCTACCGGGATGGTCTGTGGTTGTCGCGAAGGGTCGAGGATCCACTCGGGATTGAGCTTGCGGGGGCCCTCCGGCTGGTCTGGGATCAGCCAGTTCGACTGCTGCGACGCTCGCATCACCCGGGGCGCATAATCACCCGCGAGGTGCCGATTGAGGTCCGCCTTGATCAGCGCCGTCTGTGCGTCCGAACAATAGTCGTCCTGGGGCGAGATAGCAGCTGCAATCTTCACCAGTGTCGTGTCGTAAACCTGCCCGAGTCGGGCGCTGGCCTCCGGCGGGACCGACAACGCCTCGGACTGGAGGTAGGCTGCACGAAGGCTTGCCGGGTCGAAGGCGTAGCCACACTTCTGGGCGCGAGCCGACGTCGCTGCGACCTGGAGGGCACGGTCCTCCGCCGTGATGGCGGGTGGCTGTTCGGCTGCGGGAGGTTCAGAAGCCCCGAGGATTGATCCTGTCGTGAGCAGGTTTGAGGCCGTATCCGAGCAACCTGCTGCAAGGCCTGCAAACGTGACTGCGGCTGCGAGCCGCAACAAGGTTCGTGATGTCATGGGCCCCTCACCTGCCTTCGAACGGTGCATCCGTGACGACGCAACGCCGCCGGTCTCTCGTTCAACGCAACAGTTCGCGTATGGCGCCGTCGAGCCCCTCGAGTGTCAATGGGAACATGCGATCAGCGAATTGCTGGCGTATCAGCTGTGTCGATTTGGTCCAGTCCCACTGTTCGCGGACGGTCGGATTGAGCCAGACGCAATGCCGGTAGCGATCAAGAACGCGTTGCAGCCACACCTGCCCTGCTTCGGCGTTCATGTGCTCGACTGAGCCGCCGGGCATCGCGATCTCGTAAGGGCTCATCGCCGCGTCACCGACGAACACCACCTTATAATCCGGCGGATAGGTATTGAGCACGTCCCAGGTCGCGGTCCGCTCGGCCCAGCGCCGCGCATTGTTTTTCCATACGAATTCGTAGAGGCAGTTGTGGAAGTAGTAGTATTCGAGATGCTTGAACTCTGATCGCGCGGCTGAGAATAGCTCCTCGACGCTCTGCACGTGCCAATCCATTGAACCGCCGACATCGAAGAACATCAGCACTTTGACGGCGTTGTGCCGCTCAGGCCGCATCCTGACGTCGAGGTAACCCTTCTCAGCGGTCCCGCGGATCGTGCCGTCGAGGTCGAGTTCCTCTGCAGCCCCCGTTCTCGCGAACTGGCGCAGACGGCGCAGCGCCACCTTTATGGTTCGCGTGCCGATCTCGCGCGTGTCATCGAGGTCCTTGAACTCACGCTTGTCCCAAACTTTGACCGCACGACGGTGACGGCTTTCCTGCTGGCCGATCCTTACACCCTCGGGGTTGTATCCGTCGGCGCCGAACGGGGATGTCCCGCGCGTGCCGATCCACTTGTTGCCACCCTCGTGGCGTCCCTTCTGCTCGGCGAGCCGCTGGCGCAGCGTCTCCATGATCGCGTCCCAGCCACCGAGCGCCGCGATCTGCGCCTTCTCGTCCTCGGTCAGATAGCGCGCGCCGAGCGAGCGCAGCCAGTCTTCCGGAAGGTGCACCTCAAGCCCCTGCTCGAGCGAGATGATGCCTTTGAACACCTCGCCGAAAACGCGATCGAACCGGTCGATGTGGCGCTCGTCTTTTACGAGCGACGCGCGAGCGAGATAATAGAAATCCTCAACCCGGCGGCCGGCGAGATCTGCATCGAGAGCGTCCATCAGAGTGAGGTATTCGCGGATCGTGACCGGCACCTTGGCCGCCCGCAACTCCTGGAAAAACTTGATGAACATGATCGCCCCCTAACGTCGCCAGCCGAACAGGTGTCGCCTGCGCTGACCGGTCTCGTCGGTGATCATCAAGACGTCGTCCTCGCATTCACCTCCATCGAGATCACCTTCGTCAGCTTCGTCAGCTTCGTCACCTTCGTCATCGTCATCTTCGCCATCCGCTTCCATGTCGTGCTCAGCACTGGAGTTGGCCTCGGATGCACCATCAGACGGCGCTGTCTCATCAAGGTGTTCAAGGAAGGCGATGAGCGCGTCGAGATTGGCCACGATCCGGTGCTCAGGCAAAAAACCCGAAAGGTCGTCGGCCTCGATTTCCAGATGCCGCCAGCGTCCGCTTTCCGCGTCTGGCAGCATCCTGATCCAGCGATTGATGTCCTCGACGGGCCAGTCGCACTCCGTATTGATGACCGCATCCCTGAAAGCGATGAGGGCTCGAAGGACGGCGCTGATCATCATGGCGCACCCTTTCCGATCCGACGGGGCTTCTGCGCCCGCCTGTGCCGTCCTGCAGACTTCGTCTCGAGCGTAGCATCACCCGGCGCGCTGCCAAGAGCCGGCACCTCGGACGCCTTGAACCCCCCGAGCGTGTCGACAAACGCGACCGGGTCTAGAGCTCGCGTTGTCTCAAGCAGTTTTCGGACGAGCGAAATCTTCTTGTCGAGGTTTTCGAGGTCGATGCTGTCGGCTTCCGCACGGGTCTTGCGGGTATGCTCACGGATCTGCTCGGCCTGGGCGAGCACGAGCGCCGTGTCGGCTTCCAGTTTGGCGTTGCTAAGGCCCTGCGTGCGAAGTCGCTCCATCACGTTCTCGATCACCGCGCCACCGGCTGTCCCGATGGCCGTTTCAGGCCTATGACCGTCTCCGAGTTTTGCGAGCGTGTCGACAAGGCCTGACAGCGCGGTCATCATGCGACGCCTGAGTTTCAAGACGGCCGCACGATCGGCGTCATTGGTCTCGAAGGCTTCAAGGTTCCGGATCTTGACCACGTCGTGGCCGCGCGCGACTTCCTCGTAGACGTCGATAAACGTATCGATGATCAGGTCTGTCGCGCGATGGGCCTCGGGCGTTGCCAGCAGCGTTGCAAGACGCGCCACCCCGTTGAGGGAGAAGACACGCGCGCCAGCGCGCGTTGGCGGGTCAGGCAATCCCTGCGCCATTATCTGCGCTGCGAGCCTTTGCGTCTGGTCAGCATCGAGACGAAAGGTGTGTCGGTCAGTGAACTTGTCACGGTTGCGCGCCACGGCATCGTTGACCCGTCGCGTCTCCGTACCGAAAGCGCGTGCAACATCGGCATCGCGCATCACCCTGCGGCCGTCGATTTCGAAGACGAAGGGCGTGTCGAGTGGGCTTGCCATGCGGGGTTGCCTTGCAACAATGACCGTCGGGACGGGGGGATCCGTCGCGCAACCACAGCCTAAGCCTCGCCTGCCACCTTCGTCCGCCCGCGCCCAGGTGCACCGTCCGGCGTCGCGTCCCGCTCGCCTGCAAACCGGAACAGTTCCCTCAGTATATCACGCACCCTGACCTGCGGGGTCTCGATGTTCGGCACCGGCCGGACGATCTCGATCGCTGCAACACCGATCCTTGCCGTCAGTGCGCCGTTGAATGCGCCTTCGCCCAGTTTGCGCGACACGCGACGCAAGAGATCCTGGCCGAGGAACTGGCCGAACAGATCATCCGTCAGCGCTATGCCGCCGGCCGCAATAAGATTGGTGATGACCATGCGTCCAAGCCTCAGGCTACCAAGAAACCCAGGCCGACCACCGTAAAGAGTGGCGAGCGCGCGCAGCATGCGCGTTGTCTCGAAGAATACGAACACCACGTCAATCAGCACCATTGGGCTCAACGCCGTGACGACGCTGACGCGCTTGGCCGACTTCAGGATCAAGCGTCGCGCTTCGAGGTCGAGCGGAGCGACAAGATCGCGATCTGCAAGCTTCAGGAGATCGCCGCGATCGTGGATATCGCTCTGGTGGTCGCGGAAGCGACGCAGTGCCCAGGACATGTCGGGCCGGCCAACATAGAGTTTGACGAGCCGCCGCGCGACATCGGCCTCGTCGGCCTGTGCTTCGCCCCTGGTGACGGCATCAGCATCCGCGCGCAGCGTCTCCAGCCGTCCAAGCGAGAAAAAGCCCGCCAACTCCCGCGCCACGAGCACGAGCCCCGCCACGACCATCAGCGCTGCCAGGCTCGTTGCGAGCCATCCGATCACGCCCTCGCTCGCAACTGCATCTGAGACAAACCTGGCAAACCAGAGCCCAATCGCAAGCATCGCGAGCGAGATCATGGCCGTGAAGAACAGGCTCGCCCACTGGATCCCTTCGGCGATATCACGACGCTTGGGCAGTGCGAGGCCCTGCGCCTCGCGTTCTGCACGTGGATCGCCTGAAGCGGCGGCGTCCCTCCCAGTCGGGCTGTCGTCGAAGTCCGACGCTGGCGGACCGCTCGGCGTTGGATCGAGCGCCGGGTCGTCGATTTTGAACGCACGCGGCTTGCGTGTCTTGTCGCCCGCCATGAGGACCTCGATTTCCAGCGCGCGACGCTTGGCGGGCTGGCATGTTGAACGCTATCGCACGTGACGCGCACGTCTCACATCAGCTTGTCCGCGAGCAGAAATTCCAGCGCGCGATCGAGGCGGACATGAGGCCAGGGCTTCGGCTCTATCGGAGCGTCCCGATCGTCGAGCCGCGGTGGCGCAAAACGCACGAAACGCACATCCCA
Organism: Hyphomicrobiaceae bacterium; assembly: GCA_050330095.1. Classification (GTDB taxonomy): domain Bacteria; phylum Pseudomonadota; class Alphaproteobacteria; order Rhizobiales; family Hyphomicrobiaceae; genus JBCBWG01. Next base: position 2,886 of record JBHJOC010000013.1, on the reverse strand, counting down.
GTGACCCGCGTTCGCGTCTGCGATCGCCTGTTCGGGCATCGGCGGAAGGTCGCCAGGAAAAAGAGCGGCTTGCGTCTTGCCGTCGAACCTCTCGCCATCGACCGTTTCTCCGGCAAGCGGCACCCCACGAATGCAGGGAAGGTCCTCACCATCGATATGGGCGGTCGTCTCACTCGTTGCCCGCAGGGCCGCGACGGCAAGAACACCGACCGTCGCGCCCCTTGCACGCGAGCGGCTCTGTGCCTCGCCCACCAGCAGCCTCAGGATCGCCTCGAGGCGGTCATGGCTCGATCTCGGCAGGTGATCGGCTTTGGTTGCGGCGAACAACACCTTGTCGATCTGGCGATCCCCCATGAGCCGGCCGAACCAGCCCGCACGGCCGGGGCGAAATGCTGCAAGCGCAGCGTCGAGGGCGTCGCGAAGGTCCTGCAGAGATCGCGCGCCACCATTCAGCCCAGCCAGCGCATCGACGAGCACGATCTGGCGATCGAGCCTCGCGAAATGATCCTTGAAGAGCGGCTGCACGACCTTTGCCTTGTAGGCCTCGAAACGCCGCGCAAACTCTCGCGCGAGCAGATCGCGTGGACCGCCCTGTGTGACCTTCAATGGCGCAAATGTGAGCAGCGGCGAACCCTCGAGGTCTCCCGGCATTAGAAATCGGCCAGGGCCGAGGGTTGCAAGCCCGGGAGGCCGCTCCCGCGCGGTCCTCAGATATGCCGTGAATAGATCGGCAAGGCCCTGCGCGCTCGTCTCGTCGTAGGAATTGGAGGGGTCTCGCGACTTGAGCAGATCGAGAAATGGCCTAGCGATGTCAGCGTGATCCGGCCTGTCCATACGATCGAGCACGCGCGCCGACCAGTCCTCGAAGGCGACTTCCATCAAGCCAAGGTCGAGCAGCCACTCGCCTGGATAGTCGATGATGTCGAGATGAAGCCGACCGACCGAGGACCACGACCGCCACACGCCGACAGGTTCATACTCGAACGTCAAGCGAAGTTGGGAAATTCGCTTGGTGCTCTCCGGCCAGGCCGGAGGATCGCCGGTCAAAGCTTCGACATGGCGCTCGTAGGCAAACCGCGGCACTTCGTCGTCCGGCTGCGGCTCGAGGTAGACCGCCTTGATGCGGCCGCTCGCCATCGCCGAGAAGAACGGCAGGCGGTTCGAGCTGAGAAGGTTCCGCACCAAAGCGGTAATCAGGACCGTTTTTCCAGCGCGTGACAGGCCGGTGACGCCAAGTCGGATGGTTGGCGTCACCATTCCGCGCACCATACCACCGATCGAGACCTGTGAGATGCTCATGCGGCTCGTGACTTCTGACACGCTCGGTCCATTACGTCAGGAGGGCGGTTGATCACTGCGGCGGCGCGCGATGAAGGCCAAGCGTTCGAGCAACTGGGTATCCTGTTCGTTCTTCAGCAGCGCACCGTGCAGCGGAGGGATCAGCTTGCGCTGATCGGTTTCCCGCAGCGTCTCGGGTTCAATGTCTTCATTGACGAGCAGCTTGATCCAATCGAGCAGTTCCGAGGTCGACGGCCGCTTCTTGAGGCCCGGCACGGCGCGCAGTTCGTAGAAGATGCGCAGCGCCTCTGAGATGAGCCGCCCCTTGAGCCCCGGGTGGTGCACCTCGATGATCGAGCGCATCGTCTCTTCGTCCGGGAAGCGGATGTAGTGGAAGAAGCACCGGCGCAGGAACGCGTCCGGCAGTTCCTTCTCGTTGTTCGAGGTTATGATCACCACAGGGCGCTGGATCGCACGAATAGTCTCGCCCGTCTCGTACACGAAGAATTCCATCCGATCGAGCTCTTGCAGCAGATCGTTCGGAAACTCGATGTCGGCCTTGTCGATTTCATCGATCAGCAGGACGGGACGCACGGGAGCTGTGAACGCCTCCCAGAGCTTACCGCGCCTGATGTAATTTGCGATGTCGCGAACGCGCGCGTCGCCGAGCTGGCTGTCACGAAGGCGGCTGACCGCGTCGTACTCATAGAGGCCGTGCTGGGCCTTGGTGGTCGACTTGATGTGCCAGGAAATCATCGGAATGTTGAGCGCGCGGGCCACTTCCTCGGCCAGCATGGTCTTGCCGGTGCCGGGCTCGCCCTTGATCAACAGCGGCCGCTCGAGCGTGATCGAGGCGTTGACCGCCAGCATCAGGTCTTCGGTGGCGACGTAGGTATCGGTGCCTTCAAAACGCATGGACAAGGGCTGTGCTCCTGGAAGATGAGACTAAAGTGTGCGGCGCACCGTAGCGGCGCACCGGGGGATCGGCAAGCGCGGGGTTCGGGCCAGGTGCGCCTGCCATCGGGGCTAGGTCCGCAGCGCCAGCACCATCTGCGTCTGGGTCACCACCGCTGCCAGGCGACCGCCCGCCACCTGGATACGGGTCTGCCAGACCATGGTACTGCGGCCTTTGTGGATCGCTGTCGACTCGCCCACCAGGGTGGCACCGGCCGGGGCGGCGGCGAGGAAGTTGGTCTTGCTCTCGATCGTCGTCGTGCCGGCGCCGGGCGGCAGGTTCACCACGGTCGCCGCCGCGCCCAGCGTATCGGCAAAGGCCATCAGCACGCCGCCGTGGCAGATGTCGGGCCGGGTGCAAAGCTCCGGCCGCACCACCAACTCCGCCACCACCCGATCCGGCTCGGCAACCGTGAAGCGGATGCCCAGCAGGGCCGCGAATGGCAACGGCTCGTCGTTCAGCCGCGCGAGCCAGTCGGTCGCATCCGCCATCACGCCACCGCCTTCTCCGCCGTGCGGATAAACTCGTAGAGATGCTGGTCGACCGCCTGGATATCCTCCTCGAACTTCAGGAAGACGTTCAGCGTCTCGCGCACCATGTCGGCGTCCAGCTCGTTGGCGTGCAGCAGCAGCAGCACCCGGGCCCAGTCGATG
>JBHJOC010000012.1:0-40189 GCA_050330095.1 Hyphomicrobiaceae bacterium | reverse complement strand
TTCCCGGACCAGGCCCAGCACTTGTATTGCTGTTCGCAAGCGGGGTCGTCAGCTTCGCCCGTTCGATCTCGCCTCAGCCGTTCTCGGTGTCACGGATTGGCCGGGTCGCAGGCGTTCGTTGCCGCGCACAACGACCTGCTCGCCCACCTCGACGCCTGACAGCACCTCGACGTAACGGCCCGATGCCGCTCCTATTGCAACCCGCCGCACTTCTGCCTTCCCATCGACGACGACGAACACCGTCCATGTTCCGTTTCCGTCGACGAGCGCATCCTTGGGCACTGCGCGCACGCGCCGCGGGGTGCTCGCCGGGATCGCCAGCATGACCGTCTTGCCACGTGCGAGCCTCTGGTCGTCGAGTTCGCTCGCATCGAACGCAAACCGCACCGGCCGCGTGCGTGTCGAAACAGATTGGACCGGGACGATGGCGCGCACGTTTGCCACGATACTGGCGCCACCCTGGAACTCTGCCATAACGTCCTGGCCCTCCGACAACCCGTCGACCAGATCGACGGGAATATCAGCTTCGATCTCGAGCTGCGTGATATCGAGCAGGGTGACCAGTGGTGCGCCAACTTGAACGTAGGCTCCTGGCTGAGCGACACGGGCAATGACCGAGCCGGCGAACGGCGCTTTAATCTCGCTGTGTGTGATCCGATAATCGATTTCCGCAAGCCCCGCTTCGGCACGCTTGCGCTGGGCGACCGAGCGGTCGAGCGCCGCACGGGCCTTGGCGACTTCCTGCTCGAGGTCCTCGAACCTGCCTCTTGAAAACGCGCCAGACTGGCGAAGCGCGGCCTGACGCTCGAAGGAGAGACGCGCCTGTTTCACGTCGGCTTCAGCAACGATCACGCCAGCCTTTGCGACCTCGACGTCGGCAACCAAATTCGCGCGCTCAATGTCGAGCAGCACGCGATCGAGTGTGATGAGGATATCACCCGTGCGGACCCGGTCACCGACCGTCACCTGAACCGTGTCAACGACCCCGGCAACGCGGGTTGCAATGGAGGCTTCGACAGCGGCCGTCAGCTGTCCAATGACGGTCCGGGTATCGGCGATCGCGGTCTCAGTCACCACTTCGACGGTGACGACTGCAGGTCCGCCTTGGGCGCTTGCGCCGTCAACGGGTAGTGCACTGAGGAGCACGATTGTGACAGCGAGCGTCATGACGCCATTGCAGAACCGCCGAACCGCGTGCGCGTTCCCCAAACGGTGGTGTCGGCGCAGGGTTTTGGTGAGGGCCATCGACAACTCCGAGTTTCCATTCGCTTGCCCGGCGACCACGGCAGCTGCATCCGCGGCAATTCAAGCGCCCCGCCCTAGGGCTTCGAACGGCCGGGCCGCGTGCAACATAACAGACAACGGTCTCGGCCGTCAGGCTGAATGCTTGCCCCGCTTGAGGCTCATCGACGGCGACGGACGATGACCTCCATGGCCGACTATGTCGTGCAAATCGACGGGCTGAGTGCGTACTTCGGGCGCGTTCCGTGCTCGAGCGTATTACGCACTGCGGCAGTTCCTGGATTTTGCATGGCTCGTCCTAGCCTCCATAAGCAGTGTCACGCGCGATGGGCAAGCCAAGTCAGCGGTGTGAACGCAGTGTTCAGGCGGCAAAGGCTATTGGCGAATGCGTGAACGGCCGACGCTCCGGCGTTCGACTGCGGACTTTAAGGCCTCGGATTGACGAAGCGCCCATTGACGCCGCGCAGACATATCGATATTTCATGAAATATGGATGAGAAGCGCGTCGCTGAGGCGTTTTCGGCTCTCGGGCAGGACGTCCGGCTCAAGGTGTTGCGGCTTCTGATCGTCGCCGGGCCACAAGGCTTGCCAGCAGGCGAGATCGCTGACCGCCTCGGCGTGCGTCAGAATACGATGTCGGCGAACTTGGCCGTTCTGCTTGCGGCTGGGCTCGTCCGAAACGAGCGCCACGGACGGGTCATCCGGTACTTTGCGGACCTCGGCGGGATCGGCGCCGTGATTGGATTTTTGCTCGAGGACTGCTGCGGCGGTCATCCGGAGTTCTGTCGGCCGGTCCTCGCCAGCGCCCTCGCATGCGCCCGAGACGGCGCCGGCGAGGGTGGTGGTAAGTCGTGCACAAACAACGGTTGGGGTACTCCGATGGCCGAGCGTAGTGAGCATCGTCCGTATAACGTCCTCTTTCTCTGCACGGGCAATTCAGCCCGATCGATCATCGCGGAGGCCATCCTGCAGCGGGCAGGTGTCGGCCGGTTCGTCAGCTTCTCGGCAGGCTCGATGCCGAAGGGCGAGGTGCACCCGATAGCGATCGAAACGTTAAAGCGTGCCAATCATGATGTCTCTGCCATGCGGTCGAAGTCATGGAACGAGTTCGCCGAAGCTGGTGCGCCGGTGATGGATTTCGTGTTCACAGTCTGTGACAATGCCGCCGACGAAGTCTGCCCATTGTGGCCCGGTCAGCCGATGACCGGACACTGGGGCGTTCCTGACCCGGCTGCCGTCGAGGGCACGGAGGCGGAGAAGGCACAAGCATTCTCAGACACGTACCGGATGCTGAACAATCGGATCTCAGTGTTCGTCAATCTCCCTTACGACGGCCTCGACCGCGTCGCGTTGCAAAAGCGCCTCGACGAGATTGGACGCGGCTCGGCATGAGCTATTCGACCACGCAGCGGCTGACAGCCGAAGTCATTGGGACGGCGTTCTTGCTTGCGACCGTCGTTGGCTCCGGCATCATGGCAGAGCAACTGGCCGGCGGAAACGTGGCAATCGCCTTGCTTGGGAACACGATCCCAACGGGAGCGATCCTTGTTGTACTCATCACGATGCTTGGGCCGATCTCCGGCGCGCATTTCAATCCGGCTGTCACGCTCGTATTCGCGCTGCAGGGGGATGTCACGCGCCGGGATGCGTTAAGCTATGTGGGCGCACAAGTTGTTGGCGGCATCGTTGGCGTCTGGGCTGCCCACATGATGTTTGAGTTGGATGTGTTCCAGTTCTCGCAAAAGATCAGGTCTGGACCATCACAGTGGTTCGCCGAGGCGGTTGCTGCGTTCGGGCTCGTGTTCACGATCATTGCAACGCTGAGAGCTCGACCGTCCGCCGTTCCCGTCGCCGTTGGTCTTTATATTACGGCGGCCTATTGGTTTACGGCCTCGACGTCGTTCGCCAATCCAGCCGTGACGCTCGCGCGCGCCTTATCTGATACGTTCGCGGGGATCCGCCCGGCTGACGTAATACCGTTCGTGGTCGCCCAATGCCTTGGTGCCGTGATGGCTTGGCGGGTTGCGTCGTGGCTCGTGACGCCATCGACCGAGCCCATTGGGACTGCTGCGGCGCGAAAAGCCTAGGCTGAATTGACATTCACCGCATCCATAGCATGGCGGCGGCGAGGCAGAGAACGGCGTAGAAGTGGACGGCGCGGCGGTCAGCGGGATCACGACGCGATTTGACGCCGACCCGTCGGCCCGCCCGCAGCTCATCGAACAAGCAGCGTGAGGAGACTGCGGTGGCGATCGTGATCTACCACAATCCCGCATGTCAGACCTCGCGCAATACCTTGGCGATGATCGAGGCCTCGGGCGTTCAACCCGTCGTGATCAACTACCTGGAATGTGGTTGGACCCGACCACAGTTGCTTGGCTTATTCGCTGCGGCGGGCCTTACCGCCCGCGAGGCCCTCAGGACGACCAAGTCGCCAGCCGATCAACTCGGATTGATCGAGCCGGCTGCTGAGCCGCAGCTGGACGAACAGATGTTGCTCGCGGCGATGGTCGCCCATCCGATCCTTGTCAACAGGCCCTTCGTTTGCAGTCCGAGGGGGGTGAGGCTTTGCCGACCTTCAGAGGTCGTGCTCGATCTGCTCGACGATCCGCATCGCCTCGACGGCTTCGTTAAACCGGATGGCGACGTCGTTCGTCTCAACGGCCGGTGAATGCCGAGGCAGGTTCGCGACCTGCGACCATTGCGTTCCGCTGTAAACTCCGTAAGTCTCCCAACGAGAGGAGAGGGTTCCGACCGGGAACCTCCACCCTTTCAGCGCGCCACGTCTCCTCTGTGCTGCGTGCCAGGAACATGTCGTGCCGCTTCCCGATACCAATGTATTCGACGATGAGGTCGAACTCGACGAAATGGGCCGCAAGGCCCGTGAGGCTGCCGAATTCCTCAAGGCGCTGGCGCACGAATCGCGCCTCATGATCCTGTGCTACCTGGCGACTGGCGAGAAATCGGTCACCGAGCTCGAACAGCTGCTTTCCCTGCGCCAGCCGACGGTCTCGCAGCAACTGGCACGCCTGCGTTCGGAGGGGCTGATCGAAGCGCGGCGCGACGGCAAGATGATCTTCTATTCGATTTCCGATCTGCGTGCGCGCGCGATGATCGAACGGGTTTATGAGCTGTTCTGCGCGGATGAGTGCTGAGAGCACGCGGTCAAGCACGAGACGCGGGACGGCTTGCGCAGCCCCGATGCGGCCTTGGGCCTAGCCTGTGCGGCGCGATCGACAACGTGCGTGTCGCTTGTGACCGTTCAGAGGTTGTCGGCTTCGGTGCAATTCGGCCATGCTAGTGGCCTGTCGCACCTGAATCGACACATAGCCACAACTGCTCACGATTTAGGTGCGGCATGAGGGAAACTAGCAAAATCAATAGCTTAGTGGGGCATTTATCGCACCTTGATTGACGTCGGACTCGCTGTGCTATCGGTCAATTCAGGTGCGACGCCCCACGAGCGCGCTCGTGACATTGGGTCATCGTCACCAGGAAGCTAAGGGACGCGCCACAACATGGTCGACCTGCCCAAGCGCATCATCATCCACGAAGAGGGGCCGCGCGAAGGGTTCCAGATCGAACCAGGGCCAATTCCGACGGCGGATAAGGTTGCCCTCATCGAGGCCTTGTCCCAAACGGGCGTCGGGCACATCCAGGTTTGCTCGTTCGTTTCGCCGCGGCTGGTGCCCGGCTGGTCGGACGCTGACGCGGTGGTCGCAGCTTTGGCGCCCAAGCGCGGCGTCGCCTACACCGCGCTCTGGTTCAACGCTCCTGGCCTCGAGCGCGCGCTGGCGCACCGCGACAAGCTCGATCTCAAGGGCTCGATTTCGCTCTCTGCATCGGAAGCCTTCAGCCGCAAAAATCTCAACCGCGACCGCCGCGGCCAGATCGAGGCGATGCGGCAGCAGACGCGGCTTCATCTCCAGTCCGGCGTACCCGTGACGCGGATCGGCGTGATGGCTGCGTTCGGATGCAACTTCGCGGGCGATATTCCAGTTGCTGAGGTGGTGAGGGCGATCGAAGACGGTTTCGCCATCGCCGCGGAAGCCGAGGCCTCGATCACCGAGGTCTCGCTAGCTGATACGATGGGCTGGGCAACGCCCATCGCAGTTGACCGTGTCGTTGGCGCGGTCCGCGAACGGTGGCCAGACGCGGCTTTGCGTCTGCATCTTCACGATACGAGGGGCCTCGGCATTGCTAATGCTTATGCGGGCTTGCGGCTCGGGATCGCGCGCTTCGATACGACGATCGGGGGCCTCGGAGGATGCCCGTTCGCGGCGCACAAGGGCGCGCCGGGCAACATCGCGACCGAGGAACTCGTGCTTTTGGCAGATGAAATGGGCATCGAAACAGGGATCGATCTCGAACAGTTGATCGCAGCAAGCCATCTGGCTGAGCGGATCGTTGGGCACCCCCTCCCGAGTGCGGCGCTCAGGGGCGGATCGCTTGCGTCTTTCAGGGCGCGGTCACGCCCCCCGGCGTTAAGGTAGCAACCGAGTTGCGCAGGCGGTCACCTGGCCTGTTACCAAGCCGATATCCCAGCAAGCCGTCGGCCGTCCGCACCACCCAACTCTGAGAGGAATGCCCCATGGCGGACGCAAGGCCTTTGGCTGGGCTCAAGGTTCTCGAGTTCAGCCATGCGATCATGGGTCCCACGGCAGGGCTCGTATTCGCCGACCTCGGCGCCGACGTGATTAAGATCGAGCCTGCGCCGGGCGGGGATCCGACGCGACGGCTTCCCGGCTTCGCGTCCGGATTTTTTGCAATGTTCAACCGCAACAAGCGCAGCATATCGGTCGATCTCAAATCGAGCGCGGGCCAAGCTGCCGTTCACCGGTTGGTCGCCGACGCCGATGTGGTCCTCGAAAATTACGGTCCCGGAACGATGGAGAGGCTCGATTGCGGCGCAGAGCGTCTGCTCGAGCTCAATCCCCGGCTGATCTATCTGGCGCTCAAGGGATTTCTCGCAGGGCCCTACGAGCACCGCTCGGCGCTCGATGAAGTGGTCCAGTTTCAGGCCGGCCTCGCTTACATGACCGGACCTCCCGGCCAGCCGCTGCGCGCGGGCGCATCGATCGTCGATATTCTTGGCGGGCTGTTCGGTGTGACGGCGGTCTTGGCCGCGCTGCGCGAGCGCGATGTCACGGGGCGGGGCCAGCGTGTGTCGAGTGCGCTGTTCGAGACGGCTGTTCTGCTTATGGGACCCCACATGGCAGGTGGTGCTGCAACGGGTGAGGCGGTGCCCCCGATGACGGCACGGAAAGGCGCTTGGGGGATCTACGACGTCTTTCCATCGTGCGACGGCCGTCAGGCCTTCATCGGTGTCACGAGCGACGCGCAGTGGCAGCGCTTCTGTGACGTCTTCGGGTTCGCAGAGCTGTTCGCCAATCCGGAGATTGCAACCAATACACAGCGCTGCGCGGCGCGGGCCTGGCTGATCCCGGAGCTCGGCGCGCGCCTATCGCGCCTTACCTACGACGACTTGATCGCCGGATCTGAACGCGCTCAGATTTCATGGGCGCCCGTCGGTCGACCGGAGGACCTGTTCACCGACCCGCATCTTGTTGAAGGCGGTGGCTTGCTCGGCGTTGTTCTTGCTGCGGCCGGTGGTGGGCTTGGCGCCAAGGTGCCGCTGCCAGCGCTGCCGCTCGAGTTCGGCCCCGACCGTGCCCGCCTGACGCTCGATCGCCAGCCCCCCGCAGCCGGCGAGCATTCGCGCGAAATCCTGCGGGAGGCGGGGTTCAGCGAGACTGACATTGCCGAACTGATCGACGCGGGGACGGTGGTTGCAGGTGACGCTGCCGCGCGTGCGCGACCGGTCTGAAACAGGACGAGCGACGAGACGGATTGGAAGGGGTGGCACCGTTGCGATCGGTTCGGACGCAATGTCGCGGATTCTGCGGTGTGCTCGTGTTGCTTCACTCACGCTTGGTCCCCGACTCCTGCAGTCTCGCTTGCCAAGCGTCAGTGACAAAAATAATGAAATCATGAAGTTGATAGTGTTCCCTGTGTCTCCGACACTTGGTCAGTCGGGTGCTGCAAAGGAAACCAAGTGTCGGAGACGGGCTCCTAGGACCACCGATCAGAAGTTCCTGCACCCTCCGCAACACCCGCCTCCCAGCGACTTCTAATCGGAAAGCGGTCATAGATTGATCATGTTGCCCGTACCCTTGGCTTTCGAAGTTCGTTTCGGCGCCTGACGACACTGACGACCTACGGACAGCGGGCGTGAGCCGCGGCGGTTGCCTCAAAAAAGCGAGTTTTCGCTGGCCTGGGCCAGCCGACAGCAGTTTGCATCGCCTGCTCCGAGCACTACTGTTGTCCTCGGCGAGATTGACACGCTTACAACGCCGCGACCGTTACAGCAGGCGGTGCTTCGATGGTCCACGACGTTCTGCAGCCGTCCTTGTTTGCAGAAGTTGCGACGCTCCTGGTGCTCGCGGCAGCGGTTGGCTTTGTCGGCCAACTGCTGCGCCAGCCTTTGATCGTGAGCTTTATCGCCGTCGGAATCCTAGCAGGTCCCGCGCTTCTGGGCGTCACGAAGTCGAGCGACAGCATCGCGCTCCTATCGGAATTGGGCATCGCACTTCTGCTGTTCCTCGTTGGGCTGAAGCTCGATCTGAAGCTTATCCGATCTCTCGGACCCGTTGCTTTGAGCACGGGGCTCGGTCAGGTCGTCTTCACCGCAGCGATTGGCTTTCTGATTTGCGTCGCCCTCGGCTATTCGGTCGTTGTTTCTCTCTATGTCGCAGTCGCGCTGACGTTTTCGAGCACGATCATCATCGTCAAGCTTCTTTCCGATAAGCGCGAGGTTGATGCGCTGCATGGGCAGATCGCTCTTGGCTTTCTAATCGTTCAGGACATTGTCGTCGTCGTCGCGATGATCGTGCTTTCTGCGATCGGCGTTGGCGTTCAGGCCGAGGCTTCCTGGCAGGATGTGGTAGGCGTCTTCGGTGCCGGGGCATTGATGGTCGCGGCAGTGGTTTTGTTCGTGCGCTACGCTGCGACACCACTGACGCAAGCCCTGGCCCGCACACCCGAGCTTTTGCTTTTGTTTTCTGTCGCGCTTGCCGGAGCCTTCGCAGCGTTTGGCGAACACGTCGGGCTCGGCAAGGAACTCGGTGGCCTGCTTGCTGGCGTCGCGCTGGCATCGACCCCTTATCGCGAAGCGCTCGCGGCCCGGCTCGCGCCACTGCGCGACTTTCTGCTGCTGTTCTTTTTTATCTCCCTCGGGGCGAAGCTCGAGTTCGACGGCGTCGGCGCGAGCCTATGGCCGGCATTGGTGCTGTCGCTGTTCGTGTTGATCGGCAATCCGCTGATCGTCATCGTGATCATGTTGGGCATGGGCTATCGCTTGCGGACGGGATTTCTCGCAGGCCTGACGGTTGCCCAGATCAGCGAGTTCTCCCTGATCTTCATGGCAATGGGTGTCACCCTCGGCCACGTCGATCCTGCAGCTCTCGGCCTTGTGACGCTGGTCGGCCTGATCACGATCGCTGCTTCAACCTACATGATCACGTATTCGCACGAACTCTTTGCCTTGTTGGATCCCTACCTTTCCTGGCTCGACAGGAACGGTGGGCGCCGTGAGCCCGAGGTCCCCGGGTCGCTGAGTAAAACGCCCTACAACACCATCTTGTTCGGGCTCGGCACGTACGGTGAGGCGATTGCCAAACGACTGCAGCAGCAAGGCGCCGCCGGCGAACTGTTGTGCGTCGACTTCAATCCGCAGGCTGTCCGACAATGGCGCGAGCAGGGTGGAGATGCTGTTTATGGCGACGTGACGGACCCGGAGTTCGTCGCAATGCTCCCGCTGGCAAACGCCGCGGTCGTCGTCTCTGCGGTCGCCGACCGTCAGCGCGGTTTGACGCACGATGACGTCCGCCTGACGGTGATTTCAGCTGTCCGGACTTCGGGCTTCAATGGGTGGCTCGCCGTTCGCAGCAGGGACCCTTCAGATCGTGGCGTGTTGATCGCAGCCGGCGCCAACGTTGTTCTCGAGCCTTTCGAGGACGCGGCCGACCGTGCTGTCGAACTGATCATGGCGCGTACCGAGGAAGCTCGTCAGCCCATGCTCAGTTCGGCGGACCAGAAAGACTTTGTCGATTGATCATCGGCGGCGGAAACTGGGGTGTGTGACCAACCTGGACCCGGGGAGCTCAAAATGCAGACGATCATGCTTGCAAGTGATCTTTCAGCGCGCTCGGATCGTGCCCTTGCGCGCGCTGGCATTCTCGCCGCGTCCCTCGGGGCAAGGCTTCACGTCGTCCATGTCGTCGACGAGGCCTTGCCGCCGGCCATTGCGGAACGGATGGTCGAGGACGCAGAACGCGCCCTGAAAGCAGCGCTTGCCCATATCACGTCAGGCGACAGCGTCGTGGTCGACATCCACGTCGTGATCGGTGATCCGAACGAGGCCATCCTCTCGGAGGCCGAGGCCTGTGATGCCGCGGTCATTGTGCTCGGACAGCACCGCAAGGACGTGCTGCTCGACTTATTCCGTGGCAGCACAGGGGAGCGGGTCGCAAGGTTTGGAAACCGACCGGTTCTCACGGTCAAGGCGTACCCCGTCGCGCCTTATCTCAAAATGCTGGCGGCGATTGATTTCTCCCCGCCATGCAAGCGAGCGATCGAACTTGCAGTCAAACTCTCGCCCGACTCCGAACTTGAATTGATTCACGCCTTCGACCTGCCATTTCGGTCGCTGCTTCTCGGTTCCCAACCGATAGAAACCCTCGCCAAGCATCACAAGCAAAGCTTTCGCGGCATGATCGATGCGCAGTTGGCTGAGTTCCTGGCGTCACTGGAAAAACGTCCGTCTGGCGAGAGCATCCTGCTGTCCGAGGGGCCTCCAGTCGAGACGATACTCCAGGCGGTCAGCGACCGAAGTTCTGATCTTCTGGTCGTCGGCACACACGGCAGATCCGGCATTGGACGCGCGTTGCTCGGCAGTGTCGCTGAGGCCCTGATCGCGAGAGCGCCGTGTGACGTTCTCGCGGTCCGCGGCTGGTAATTCGTGGGTTGAGACGTGCGGCAGTCAACGAAAATCCCTTATCGCATCGGGTTAGGGCGCACCGTCACACAGTTGCCCCTCAGCACGGTTCTCCTTGAAGTGTCGCGTCAGGGCCGCTCAAGTGAACCGATGCGTTGAGCCTGATCGCGACGGAACGTCTCGGCATATTCAGCCGATATGGAAATGTGCTTGTAGCTCAGCCGATCATAATGTTTTTACTGGCTGGGATGAAGAGGAAATCTGATATTGCGGTGCAGTCGCAGTTTGCCTGTCGCATCGGTCCGGTAGTGCCCGGTGATTGAGACCCAGAAAGTCGGACTCGAGAGGTCAGGCTGCTCTCGCGCAACCTCATCCGCAGCGTAGCCGAGGGTGTCGTGGCTTGAGGAGGTGTTTTGTCATGGCGATTGCCGAAGTTGAACCGAATTCGCTCCATGTCCGAGGACCGATCCACGCGAGGGCCGACGAAATCCGCCGCCTGAAAGCGCGTGACAATGTGACGAATTTTTTTCACCTCGGCTTTGTTTACGGCATCATTCTTCTCACGGTGGGCGCAACGCTCTGGTCCTTTGACGCGGTTGCTGCAGCCGGGCTCGGTTGGTGGTGGAACGTCCCGGCCGCGGTCCTCGCCATCGTTATCCTGGGCGCCTCCCAACACCAACTCGGCGGCGCGATTCATGAGGGAACCCATTATATTTTATTCGAGAACAAGAAGCTCAATGAGCTGGCTTCGGATTGGTTCGCAGCATTCCCGATTTACACCTCCACGTATGCTTTCCGCCTCCATCATCTCGCCCACCACCAGTTCGTCAACGACCCGGAGCGCGATCCGAATTTCAATCAGGCGCGCGACAGCGGGCATTGGCTCGATTTTCCACTGCAGCACATCGATCTTTTGATCGCGATCGCAAAGCAGCTCAATCCAGTTCTGCTTGTCTCTTACATCGTCGCGCGTGCGCGGTATTCGGCGTTGGGCGTCGATAGCAATCCTTATGCGGACCCTCAACGGCGTGGCTCGCCGTGGGCGGTTCGCATTGGTGTCCTGTTTGCCATCGGCATGCCACTGGTCTTGATCCCGATCATCGCGCTCGGGCGTTATGGCGGGTTCGATCTTGGAACCATGACGGCAGTAGCGGTTGGTGTTCTGTTCGCCGGCTCGCTCGCCGTGACGACCTTCTATTGGCGTCTGCCCGATGAGAGCTATCCGCAGAGCCGGATCAACCCAGTGGTCTCGCATCGAAGCACGGCAATCGGTCGGATCGGCTTCCTCACAATCCTCTATGGAACATTGTCCATCGCCGAATATGCGACCGGTGCCCCAGCCTGGGGCTATTATCTCTTGCTATGGCTCGTGCCACTGTTCACGACGTTCCCGCTCTTCATGATCCTTCGGGAATGGCTCCAGCACGGTAACGCCGATCGCGGCCGCTATACGAACAGCAGGATTTTTCTGGTGAACCCGGTCACCCGGTATGCCGTGTTTCCGTGGGGTATGGATTATCACCTTCCACACCACCTTGTTGCATCCGTCCCCCATTACAAGCTCAGGCAGCTTCACGAGTTGCTTTTGCGAGATCCCGAATATGCCGAGAAGGGGCTGCTCGTCGAGGGCTGGTCAAAACGCAAAGCAGCCGGCCATCCGACGATCGTGGATGTGTTGGGGCCTGATTACACGCCGACGGGCAATGTCGTGCACGTCGATAATGCGACGCTCGAGAATGCCGACGTCAATGACGCCGCCGCAATTTCGCGTCAGGTTGCAGCGTCGATGGAACGCAATGGCAACTGATGTGCAACCTGCGGCTGCGATGCGTGTTCCTGGGCGGCGGCACGCACGTCCTCGGAAAGGCGTCGCAACTGCGGTGAGATCGGGCTCGTTCGTCGCCAGATGAGACCGATCGTGCGCGTCGGCTCCGGCGCCTTGAAACGGATGACCGATACGTCGGCTGACCGCGTTTCAACGGCGACGGCCATTTCCGGCACCAGCGTGACGCCGATCCCGGCCCCGACCATCTGTACGAGCGTGGACAGTGAACTCGCGTCGAGGAGTTCCCGCGGCTGGCCCGAGCCGAGGTTGCAGAACGAGAGAGCCTGATCGCGGAAGCAATGTCCTTCCTCGAGCAGCAGCACGCGCATATCCTTGAGCATCGTGCGGTCAGGGACGGGTTTGCCAGCGTCGCCCGAAGGACGCACGAAGACAAATCCTTCGGAGAATATCGGCACCTCGACCAGCGCAGGCTCCGACACGGGCAGTGCGACAATGGCGGCGTCGAGCCGGCCGTCCATGATTTCAGTGATCAGCGTCGAGGTCAGTGTCTCGCGCACATGCAGGTCCAGTCCGTTATGGTGCTCCGTGAGCCGGCCGACGATGGATGGCAGGAGGTATGGGGCAACCGTTGGGATGACACCAAGGCGCAAGCGCCCGAGCAGGCTGCCCTGCGCGCTCGAAGCAAGATCCACCAGTTCATCGACCCGCCGCAGAATGTCGCGCGAACGATCGAGCAACTCTTCTCCGACGCCCGTGAGCTGAACCCTTCGAGCCGTTCGCTCGAACAGGGCAACGCCGAGCGTCTGCTCGAGTTCTTTGATCTGCATCGAAAGGGCAGGCTGAGTCACTGCGCACGCGTCCGCCGCGCGGCCGAAATGGGTGTGACGAGCCAAGGCCTCAAAGTAGCGCAACTGCTTGAGCGTGATGTTCATGATAAGATATTCTGATCTTTCAAATAAGAAAATGCAACTTAATCTAATCGTCCCGAGCTGGTAGCGTTGACTGGTTCCAATCAGAAGTCCCTGCGCCAACCGCACCACGCGCCTGCCAGGAACTTTTGATCGAAAGGCGGTACGAGTGTCCTTAGGTTGCTCGTACCCTTTGCTTTCCGGCGTTCGTTTCAGCGTTTGACGAGACTGACGGACGAACTACGGAAAGCGGGTACGACCGCGGTGGCGAGATCCGGTTGGCACCGAGGCTTTGCGAACGGTTGCATGAGACAGCCCATTACCGACGCGCCCGGTGCGGCGCCCCCGGTCTCGCAACCCGTAGAACCGAGGCGTCCCGGCTGATACGAGCAAGTTTTCTCAAGGAGAGAGACATGGACGGAAGCGACGAGAGCGGCCTTGGCCGATGCCCAGTCATGCATGGCGGCAACACGTCGGTCGCAACGACCGTCATGGATTGGTGGCCGAAAGCGCTCAACCTCGACATTCTCCATCAGCACGACAGTAAGACGAACCCCCTCAAAGGCTTCGATTATCGCGAGGCGGTGAAGGAGTTGGACGTGGCTGCGGTCAAGGCGGACCTGCGCGCGCTCATGACCGACAACCAGGAGTGGTGGCCAGCCGACTGGGGGCACTACGGCGGCCTGATGATCCGGATGGCCTGGCACGCGGCAGGCACCTATCGCGTGTCGGATGGTCGCGGTGGCGGTGGCACCGGTAGTCAGCGGTTTGCGCCGCTGAATTCCTGGCCGGACAACACCAACCTCGACAAGGCCCGCCGGCTGCTCTGGCCAGTAAAAAGGAAATACGGCAACAAGCTGAGCTGGGCGGATCTGATCATCCTGGCCGGCAACGTCGCCTATGAGTCGATGGGCCTGAAGACCTACGGTTTCTCATTCGGGCGTGAAGACATCTGGCACCCGGAAAAAGACATCTATTGGGGTGCCGAGAAAGAATGGCTCGCACCTAGCGACCATCGCTACGAGAACGTCGACGATCCCTCGACGATGGATAATCCCCTGGCAGCCGTCCAGATGGGCCTGATCTACGTCAATCCCGAGGGCGTCAATGGACAACCCGATCCGCTCAAAACCGCAGCGCAGGTGCGCGAAACGTTCGCCCGCATGGCCATGAACGACGAGGAGACCGCAGCGCTGACGGCCGGCGGCCATACGGTCGGCAAATGCCACGGCAACGGGCGCGCCGAAAACCTTGGCCCAAGCCCCGAGGGTGCAGACGTCGGCGAGCAGGGTCTTGGCTGGATGAACCACACGTCGCGCGGGATCGGCAACTCGGCCGTCACGAGCGGTCTCGAGGGCGCGTGGACCACGCATCCGACGCGCTGGGACACCGATTACATGCGCCTGCTCCTCACCTACGATTGGGAGTTGAAGAAGTCCCCTGCCGGCGCATGGCAGTGGGAACCGATCGGCATCAAGGAGGAAGACAAGCCCGTCGATGCCGAGAACCCGTCGCTGCGCCATAACCCGATCATGACCGACGCGGACATGGCCATGAAGATGGATCCGAGTTATCGCGGCTACATGGAGAGGTTTCTCGCCGACCCGGACTATTTCTCGGATACCTTCGGGCGTGCGTGGTTCAAGCTGACGCATCGCGACATGGGTCCGAAGGCCCGCTATATCGGCCCCGAGGTTCCGAGCGAGGATCTGATTTGGCAGGATCCCGTTCCGACGGGTCCGTCCGACTATGATATTGAGGCCATAAAGGCGAAGATCGCATCGAGCGGTCTTTCGATCGGCGACATGGTCGCAACTGCTTGGGACAGTGCTCGCACATACCGCGGGTCTGACATGCGCGGCGGCGCGAATGGTGCGAGGATCAGACTTGCGCCCCAGAAGGACTGGGAGGGCAACGAGCCGGAGCGCCTTGCGCGTGTGCTTGGCGTTCTCGCGCCGATCGCCCAGACCGGCGGGGCCTCGGTTGCCGACGTCATCGTGCTTGCCGGCAACGTCGGAATCGAGAAGGCGGCCAAGGCGGCCGGATTTGACGTCACCGTGCCGTTTGCGCCCGGCCGGGGTGATGCGACCGACGCCATGACTGACGCAGACTCGTTCAAGTGGCTCGAACCGGTGGCCGACGGTTACCGCAACTGGCTCAAGAAGGACTATGCCGTGCTGCCGGAGGAACTGCTGCTCGATCGCACACAACTTATGGGCCTGACGGCTCCTGAGATGACCTGCCTGGTCGGCGGCATGCGCGTGTTGGGCACAAACTATGGCGGCGCGCCGCATGGTGTCTTCACGGATCGCGTCGGGGCCTTGACCACCGACTTTTTCGTTGGTCTCACCGACATGGCCTACCGGTGGGTGCCAAAAGGACGCAACGCCTATGACCTCGTCGATCGCCGCTCAGGTGATGTGAAGTGGCCGGCGACGCGTGTCGACCTCGTGTTCGGCTCGAACTCCGTCCTTCGCGCCTATTCCGAGGTCTATGCTCAGGACGATGCCCACGAGAAATTTGTGCACGACTTCATCGCGGCATGGACCAAGGTCATGAACGCAGACCGGTTCGATCTCGCGAACTGAGGATCCAGGCAGGTGCGGCAGTTCACTTTCGACCTGCCGCACCGCGTATTACGTCCGGTGACAGCTGCAAAGCTGGAACCGCCTGTCGGCCTGAGAACGGCACGTCCAAATGCCGGTGGCATATCGGGGCCACGGCCATGATCGAGAGGGTCGCTCTCAGCGGCCCTGGGACTCGATCATGCAGGCCAGCTCCATTTCGCGCCGGGCGCGTGCCAGTTCCGGCGGTACCTGCTCTCCACGCTTTTCAAGGTCTGCGATCGCCGCCTTGACGATGCGGAAGCCTTCACGCGGGCAATCGGCTGAAGCGACACGCCTCAGCTGGTCCTGCAGCTGGCTGCTAGGGTTGTGCGGCATCATCGTCTCTTCCTCCCATTTACGACCGATCGCACATCGTCATGCTCCTCGAGAAAAGGAAGCGCGTTGTTTCGCCGCGTGGCGTAGCGATGACGGTGGCGGATCAGCATGATGTCCTATCGGCGTCCCCGCACCTGCTGTGGACGCGATCGACGTCGACGTTGCGACAAGCCCATGTCAGAGGGTCCTAAGTCAGACATCGATAGAACCACTTTGATCGTTGCCACGGAGCCCGACAATAAGGCAAACCAGGGGCAGCCTGTGGAAAGCTATGTTGCGATGCACAGCTGGGCCCCGGAGGACGGCTCAAGTCTGGGCGGCTCAAGTCTGGACGGCTCAAGTTCGGCTCGTACCCGCTTTCCGAAGTTCGTCGGTCACCCTCGTCAAACGCCGAAACGAACTTCGGAAAGCAAAGGGTACGAGCAAAAAATAACTCTCGTACCGCTGTTCGATCAGAAGTCCCTGGACGGCGGGTGCTGCGGATGGTGCAGGGACTTCTGATCGGCGGTACGAGGACCCGCTTTCCGAAGTTCGTCTGTCACTCTTGTCGGGCGCCGAAACGAACTTCGAAACACAAAGGGTACGAGCTGCCCGCTTGGCGGCTCTGCGTTTCCGGACCATAGGTGAGGCTGCTGAGAGTCGGCCTCGGAGGCTTTGCGCCATGAAACCGCTGGAGACGTTGCTCGATCCTGACATCACGCTGTTTGCTCCCGACGGCATGGATGATGCGGCGGCACGCGCCATCATGATCGCGGACGTCACGCTCGACAGTCGCGCCGTCACGCGCGGAAGCCTGTTTGCAGCCATGCCTGGCACGCGCGTCGATGGGGCGCAGTTCGTGCCGCTGGCGATTGGCGCTGGTGCGGCGGCCATCCTGTGTGATGCGTTGGCCGACATCAGTGCCGCCCCTGTCCCCATCATCAGAGCCGCTGACCCGCGGCGAGCCGCGGCCCTGATCGCGGCCCGCTTCTTTGGTCGTCAGCCCGCCATCACCGTTGCCGTCACTGGGACGAGCGGGAAATCCTCCGTCGCCGACTTCACACGACAGATCTTTGCTCAACTCGGGTACCCGGCCGCATCGATCGGGACACTCGGCATCGTTCGGCCCGATGGTTCGGTCTACGGCGGCTTGACGACGCCGGACCCGGTCAGTCTTCATCGGTCGCTCGCCGACCTTGCCGGCGAAGGGGTCACGCATCTTGCGTTCGAGGCTTCTTCGCACGGTCTCGACCAACGGCGCCTGGATGGGGTCCGGCTGACGGCTGCTGCCTTCACCAATTTCGGCCGCGACCACCTGGATTACCATTCGACGGTCGAAGCGTATTTCTCGGCCAAGATGCGCCTCTTCGACGAGCTTCTGCCCGTTGGTGCAACAGCCGTTGTCAATGTCGACGATCCGCGCGCCGAACAGGTCGTGAGGCGGGCGCGTGACGGTGGGCGTGCCGTGATGGAGGTTGGTGTCCGCGGTGGCGACATCGAATATGTTGGGTCGTCGCGGGTCGGAGCGGCTCAGCGGCTTGAACTCAGGCACGCCGGGAGCGGCTATAGGGTCGACCTGCCGCTGATTGGAGCCTACCAGGCCGAAAACGCTCTGGTGGCAGCCGGCCTCGCGATCGCGAGTGGTGCGCGACCTGCAGATGTTTTTGCAGCGCTGGTGCACCTCAAGGGCGTGCCCGGTCGGCTGGAGACCATTGGGGCATGTCGTGGCGCACTGATTGTCGTCGACTATGCCCACAAGCCCGAGGCCCTCACCGCCGTGCTCGAGTCGATCCGGCCATTCGCATCAGGCAGGCTGATCTGCGTCTTCGGTTGCGGCGGCGACCGCGATCGCGGCAAACGCCCGATTATGGGGGGCATCGCCGTCGCCCTGGCCGACCTCGTCATCGTGACCGACGATAATCCGAGAAGCGAGGATCCAGCAGCAATCAGGGCTGAAATCCTGAGCGCGGCTCCAGGTGCGATCGAGATCGGCGATCGGGCTGAAGCGATCCGTTCGGCAATCGCCAGCGCGCGCGCTGGCGACGTCGTGGTGATCGCGGGCAAGGGGCACGAAACTGGCCAGATCGTCGGACGTGACGTGTTGCCCTTCAGCGACCAGGACGTCGCAAGGGCTGTGATTGCGGAGTTCGAGAGCCGTGGGTGACGTAGTGTGGACTTGGGCCGATCTATCGGCTGCAGCAGGGGCAACGCTCGACGGGCCTCCAGCGCCATTGTCGGGGCCCGTCGGCAAAGGCGCTGTAGGGTTCTCGATCGATACCCGCACACTCGCCCCCGGCGAAGTCTTCGTTGCGCTCACCGACCAACGCGATGGCCATGATTTCGTTGGCAGTGCGTTCACCTCAGGTGCGGCAGCGGCGCTCGTCAGACGCGACTACGTCCGACAGCCGGGCGATGGCGCTCTCCTCAGGGTCGACGATCCGCTCGGGGCGCTGGAGCGCATCGCAGCTGCAGCGCGCGCGCGCCTCGCGCCCGCAGCGCGGGTGGTGGCCGTCACCGGGTCGGCCGGCAAGACAACCACAAAAGAGATGTTGAGGGTCTGCTTCGAGGCCGTCGCGCCGGGGCGCGTGCACGCGAGCGTCAAGAGCTACAACAATCATTGGGGCGTCCCGCTGACACTTGCCAACATGCCGGCGGACACCCGGTTCGGTGTCTTCGAGATCGGCATGAACCATGCTGGCGAGATCCGCCCACTGACGAAGCTTGTCAGACCGCATGCAGCGCTGATTACGAGCGTGCTGCCTGTCCACATCGGCAATTTCCCTGATGGCTTGGACGGTATCGCACGCGCCAAGGCCGAAATTCTGGAGGGGCTCGGACGAACGGGTGATGGCATCATGGTCGCGGTCCTGCCGCGCGATAGTGATCGCTTCAGTCTTGTGAGCGACCTTGCAAGGCAAGCCATCGGCGTGCAGCCCGACGAGACTGGACATGGGTTCGGTGCCGTGTCGTTCGGAGCAAGCGCCGACGCCGACGTCAGGGTTGTGATCGAGGACTGCCGTTTCGACCGGAACGGTTCCGATGTCGTCATCGACGCCGACGGCCGTCGCCATGTGTTCCGGTTACCGCTGGCTGGACGCCATCAGGCCATGAACGCAGCCGCAGTTTTTGCTGTTTGGAACGAAATGGTCGCGTCCAACGTCCGCGCGCGCGGAGCGGACGAGCCTTGGCCGGGCATCGCAACCCTTCTCGGTGCGCTCGCACGTATCTCGATCGCACCGCAAGGTCGCGGACAAGTCCACAGCCTTGCAGGCTGCATCACGCTGATCGACGAGAGCTATAACGCGAACCCGGCTTCCGTTGCGGCCGCACTGGCAACACTTGGCCTCTACGACCGCCCGGTGCGGCGTGTCGCCGTCCTCGGCGACATGCTCGAACTTGGTGAGGCAGCGGAGCAACTGCATGCAGGACTGCGCGATGCCGTACTCGCAAACGGTATCGACCTCGTTCTGACCTGCGGGCCGCTGATGCGACATCTTCACGACGTGCTGCCGCCCGAAATCCGTGGTGCGTGGCGACCGTCGTCTGCTGAACTTCTCACGGATCTTCTGGAAACGGTGGTCCCCGGCGATGTCGTGACGATCAAAGGGTCGCTCGGCTCGCGCATGGGTCCATTGACGCAAGCTCTCAAAGACCGCTACGCGAGCGCCGCCCAAGCGACCTGACCGCTCGGATCATTGGCCGGGTGCCATCGCGCACCGTTGGCCGGGGGACACCATGCTCTACGAACTCGTCAATTTCAGCGACCAGATTGGTGTGCTGAACGTTTTTCGCTACATCACCTTCCGCACCGGTGCTGCGATCATGACCGCGCTGCTGTTCGTGTTCTTGTTCGGGCCTGCGATCATCGACATGCTGCGTGTAAAGCAGGGCAAGGGCCAGCCGATCCGCTCCGATGGTCCCCAGTCGCACTTCTCAAAAAAGGGCACGCCAACGATGGGCGGGCTGATGATCCTGTCAGGTGCGATCTTCTCGACGCTGCTGTGGGCGAACTGGGCCAACCCTTACGTCTGGATCGTGCTTGGCGTCACGGTATCTTACGGCGCGATCGGGTTCTACGACGACTATCTCAAGGTGACGAAGCAGACGGTTGGTGGCTTTTCGGGCCGCGTAAGGCTCGCGCTTGAACTGATCGTCGCTGGTCTTGCGGCTTACTTCATCATGAGCTTGTCGCCGCCCGGCTTCGGTGACGCCTTAGCCGTGCCCTTCTTCAAGGACGTGCTGATCCCGCTCGGCTTGTTTTTCGTGGTGCTTGGCATCCTCGTGATCGCAGGTGCCGGAAATGCCGTGAACCTGACCGATGGCCTCGACGGCCTCGCGATCGTTCCCGTCATGATCGCTGCTGCCACGTTCGGGCTGATCGCCTATCTTTCAGGTCGGGCCGACTTCTCGAGCTATCTCGGCATCCACTACGTGCCAGGAACGGGTGAGCTTGCAATCGTATGCGGCGCCCTGATCGGGGCGGGCCTCGGCTTTCTCTGGTTCAATGCGCCGCCGGCCATGATTTTCATGGGCGATACGGGTTCGCTTGCGCTGGGCGGCGCTCTTGGTGCGATCGCCGTTGCGACCAAGCACGAGATCGTGCTCGCCATCGTCGGTGGGCTATTCGTGCTCGAGACGCTCTCGGTGATCATCCAGGTTGCAAGCTACAAGCTGACCGGCAAGCGCGTGTTCAGGATGGCGCCCCTGCACCATCACTTCGAGCAGAAGGGCTGGGCTGAGGCGACGGTCGTCGTGCGGTTCTGGATCATCTCCGTGGTGCTGGCACTCGTCGGGCTCGCAACGCTCAAGCTTCGCTGAGACGGCGCTCACGCCTGCACCCTGATCTGATATCGTGACGCACATGATTCCTTTGACGACATGCGCGGGGCGCACCATCGCCGTGTTCGGGCTCGGTCGCTCGGGCAATGCGACCTGCCGCGCCTTGCTCGCAGGCGGCGCGACTGTCGCAGCCTTTGACGACGGCGCCGAGGCTCGGGCTGCTGCGAGCCGCGAGGGCATCCCTATTGTCGACCTTGCCGCCGCGGACTGGTCCGTGTTCGACAGCCTCTTGCTTGCGCCGGGCGTACCGCTGACTCATCCTCGACCGCACTGGACTGTTGAGCGGGCGCGTTCAGCGGGCGTCGAGGTGATCGGCGACATCGAGTTGTTTCTTCGCGAACGCCGCGCTGTCTCACCAGCCAGCGAGGTCGTCGCGATCACAGGAACGAACGGAAAGTCGACGACGACGGCGCTGATCGGCCACCTGCTTGCCGATGCGGGGCGGTCTGTGGAGGTCGGCGGCAATATCGGCATCGCGACGCTCGGTCTTGCACCATTTGCCGACCGGGCGCATTACGTCCTCGAGGTGTCATCCTACCAGATTGATCTGACACCGTCGCTCGACCCCACGATCGGCGTTCTGCTCAACGTGACGCCGGACCATATCGACCGGCATGGCACGTTCGAAGCCTATGCGCGGGTCAAAGAGCGGCTGATCGAAGGGGCCCGCAGCGCGGTCGTTTCGCTCGACGATCCGGTGGTGACCGCAATCGCCAACCGGCGCCGCCATGCAGGTGGGGCGCTCAAGACGTTTGCAACGATTGCCGGCCTGTCCGCCGATTTAACCCTCGGGCCGGGCGGTGACGTCATCTTGCGCGAGGCTCCAGCAGCGTCGGCTTTCCAGCTTTCCGGCATCGCCAGTCTGCGCGGCGCGCACAATGCCCAGAATGCGATGGCGGCAATCGCTGTGGCGCGCCTTCTGGGCCTCGACCAGGCGACAATACAACATGGCCTCGAGGCCTTCCCCGGGCTCGCACATCGGCTCGAACAGGTTGGCACGCTGGCGATACCCCAGGGCCAAGTCCTGTTTGTCAACGATAGTAAGGCAACCAATGCCGACAGCACCGAGAAGGCGCTGTCTGCATTTCCAAGTGCCATCTACTGGATCGCGGGAGGGCGCGCGAAAGAGGGCGGGATCGAGAGCTTGCGCGCGCTGTTCCCGAGGGTGGCGCACGCTTACCTGATCGGTGAGGCCGCCGGTGCCTTCAAGGCTGCACTGTCCGGCTCCTGCCCGTGCACGCTGGCCGGCACCATCGATGCAGCTGTCGAGCTTGCAACGCGCGACGCCATAGCTGCCGGCGCAGCGGAGGCGGTGGTCCTGCTTTCTCCAGCCTGCGCCTCATTTGACCAGTTTCCGAATTTCGAGGTCAGGGGCGAGGCATTCCGCTCGCGCGTTGGAGCGATCCCCGGCGTGGCGCTTGCACACGGGGGCGACCGGTGACGCTGATCAATCGCGGTCAGCGCAGTACGCTCGGAGACTGGTGGTATACGGTCGACCACCCAACGATTGGCCTGATGTTCGGGCTGCTTGCCTTTGGTCTGCTCGTCTCCCTCGCTGCCAGTCCATCGGTGGCCTTGGCGAAAGACCTTCCCCTGTTCCACTTCGTTGAGCGCCATCTGTTTTTTGTCTGTGCCGCAGTCGTGACGATCGTTGCAGTCTCACTGATGGGGCGGCAAACGATCCGCCGCGTTGCCCTCGTCGGGCTGCTGCTCGCACTGCTGCTGATGGCTGTAGCGGTGGTGTTCGGCCCCGAGATCAATGGCGCGCGCCGGTGGGTCCGAGTCGGCGGCTTCTCGCTGCAGCCCTCTGAATTCGCAAAGCCGGCTCTGATCGTGGTGACGGCAGCGCTGCTGGCGGTCGGCGCGCGTGGCGGTCGCAATGCCCTGCTCGGTTTTGGCGCCCTCGCGCTCATCTTCGCGGCAACAGTTCTACTGCTTATCCTGCAGCGCGATCTGGGGCAGACCTTGCTGGTAACTGTGGTTGGTGCGGCGATGTTGGTGGCAGGCGGGGTTTCGCTCATCTGGCCGGCAATTGCGGTCGGGTTTGCCAGCGCTGTCCTTGCAGTTGCTTATCGCTCGCTGGATTATGTGCGCTCGAGGATCGACGCGTTTCTTTCGGGCGAGGTTGCAACCGGGTCGCAGATCGCGAAGGCACAGGACTCGTTTCTCGCCGGCGGCTGGCTCGGCGTGGGCCCCGGCTCCGGGCGCATCAAGACGGAATTGCCCGATGCGCACACCGATTTCATCTTTGCCGTCGTTGCCGAGGAATATGGTGCCGTCGCCGCGCTGGCTCTGGTGCTGGCCTTTGCATACCTGACATTCCGGATGTTTGCGCTTGCGACCACACAGTCGGAAGCCGCTGCGCGCCTGGCCATCGTCGGTCTTGCCTCGCTGCTTGCGACCCAGGCGCTCATCAACATGGGCGTGAACGTCGGACTCGTGCCTGCAAAGGGCATGACCCTGCCCTTTATTTCCGTTGGCGGATCATCTCTTCTGGCCACGGCCTTGCTCTGCGGTATGGTGCTGGGTCTCGGCCGACGCCCGATCGGCGAGGCCCGCAGCCGACCGAGGCCGGTTTCACTCGGTCCAACAGAAGCAGATTTGACACCTGTTCGAGCGGACGTCGACGAATTTGCAAATGCAAGCGATTCCGGTGCAACGGTGAGGTAAACCGCCGATGGCGGGGTTGGAATCGCACGACGTCAAAGCAAGGTGGCTGTGATACCACCGTCAGCCAAACTTGACGTGCCATAGCTTCGGCCAACTTGCGATGTCAAAGCGGCACGGGCGGGAACGAGGGGGACCACGCGAGGCATGAGTGCGATATTGCTTGCCGCCGGGGGGACCGGCGGGCACCTTTTCCCGGCGCAG
This sequence comes from Hyphomicrobiaceae bacterium, assembly GCA_050330095.1. Lineage (GTDB taxonomy): Bacteria > Pseudomonadota > Alphaproteobacteria > Rhizobiales > Hyphomicrobiaceae > JBCBWG01. The sequence goes on along the minus strand of JBHJOC010000012.1, from coordinate 16,627 downwards.
GCTCTCGCCGAAGCGCTGGTTGAGCGTGGCTTCAGCGTCGTCCTTGCAACCGATCACAGGATCGGCCGCCACAGCGCTGCATTCCCGGCAGATCGGATCGTCGAGATTTCGTCTGCGACACTCGCGAGCAAGTCTCCGGTCGATCTTGCAAAAACGTCGTTCCAACTCGCTAAGGGTCTGCGACAGGCGCGCCATCTCATCAGCGAGGTGAACCCGGCGGCGGTGATCGGCTTCGGCGGCTATCCGAGCTTTCCACCAGTCATGGCTGCAATCGTCAGCGGCGTTGCGACCGCAATTCACGAGCAGAACGCCGTACTTGGCCGCGCAAACAAGCTGCTTGCGAAACGCGTTGCAGCGGTCGCAACGTCATTCCCCGACGTGCAGCACACGGAAAATTTGCCGCCCGGCAGGGTCGTCATGACAGGCAATCCGGTGCGCGCCCGGGTTCGCCAGACAGCCGAAGCCTTCGGTGGCTACGCATCCGCTGGTCCAGATGATCGCTTTCGGCTCGTCGTGTTCGGCGGCAGCCAGGGCGCCCGCTACTTCTCAGACACGGTTCCCGAAGCGATTGCAGAGCTTTCGGATCGCGCGCGCGCGCGCCTCGAAGTCATCCAACAGTGCCGGCCCGAGGATCTGGAGCGCGTTCAGGCCCGCTACAGCACCCTCGGGGTGTCTGCCGAATGTGCCCCGTTCTTCGACAATCTACCGGAATGGATTGCCTCGTCTCACCTCGTGCTCGCGCGGTCGGGCGCCTCGACCGTGGCAGAGATCGCCGTGCTCGGCCGGCCTTCGATCCTTGTCCCCCTTCCACATGCGGTGGAAAACGATCAACTGCAGAACGCGCTGCGCCTCGAGGCCGTTGGCGGTTGCCTTTGCCAGCCGCAGACGGACCTCACCCCGCACGCGCTCGCTGATCTGATCGCACGAGCCATGGCCGAGCCGGAGCAGCTGCAGGCTGCGGCCATCGCGGCCCGCGCGCTCGGCCGGCCCGACGCGCACGAACGGCTCGCCGATCTCGTTGGTCAGATCGCACGGCAGGCCTGAAGCCCCGCCCCCTGTCGGCTGCGGCCTCAGTCCCCGTCAGTCTGCCCTATTCCGACCTGCCGGGCGCCTTTCCGGCCAACAACAAAAAGGATCGCTGCCCATGCAAATGCCAGAAGGCCTCGGCACCATCCACATCATTGGCATAGGCGGGATCGGCATGAGCGCGATCGCCGAAATCCTGAAGGCGCGCGGATTTGCTGTTCAGGGTAGTGACCAGCGCGACAGCGCAAATGTGAAACGGCTGCGCAACAAGGGTGTGCCCGTTTTTGTGGGTCACGACGACACCAATCTGGACGGCGTCGCCTATGTCGTGATCTCAACCGCCGTGAAAGACCACAATCCGGAGCTGATCGGCGCGCGAGGCCGCGGCATTCCGATCATCCGGCGTGCCGAGATGCTCGCCGAGCTGATGCGTCTCTACAAGCCGGTGTCGGTGACTGGCACGCATGGCAAAACGACGACGACGTCACTGGCGGCTCACATCTTCCAAGTGACTGGTCGCGACCCGACCGTCATCACGGGCGGAATCATCAACGACTGGGGTTCGAATGCGCGCCTCGGGCGCGGCGACTGGATGATCGTCGAAGCGGACGAGAGCGATGGCACGTTCGTCAAGATCCCGACGCAGATCGGGATCGTCACCAACATCGATCCTGAGCATCTCGATTATTTTGGCACAATCGCCGCGATGCATGCGGCTTACGAGGCATTCTACCGCGGCATCCCCTTCTACGGCTTGACCGTCACCTGTATCGACCATCCGGTCGTGCGCGACATGGTCGAGCGGCTCCATCTACGCAGGGACGGGCGCCGACTCGTGACCTACGGCTTGGCCGAGGATGCCGACATCCGTTTGACAGACGTGACGGTCAGCGGCCACCAGACCCGCTTCAGCGCTGACGTCAGGGCCGGCGTACTCGGACCTGCGCGGCGGCTCTCGGATTGGGTCGTGCCACTGCCCGGTGAGCATGTTGCCCTCAACGCCTTGGCGGCGTTTGCAGCCGCCGCCGAGGCCGGCCTTGGCGATGCCGACATCTGTTCCGCAATGGCAACCTTTTCCGGTGTCAAGCGCCGGTTCCAGAAAACGGGCGAGGCGGCCGGGATCACGGTTGTGGATGATTACGGGCATCACCCGATTGAGATCGCGGCGGTCCTGAAGGCTGCGCGCGCCGCACTCGATGGTCGCATCATCGCCGTGGTCGAACCGCATCGCTATTCTCGGGTCCAAGCATTGTTCCGTGAGTTCTGCACGTCGGTCCAGGCGGCGGATGTCGTCCTCGTCGCGCCGCTCTACGCCGCAGGTGAAACGCCACTCGTCGGGATCACGTCCGAAGCACTCGCCAAGGGAATCGCCGACACGGGGTTTGCCACAGTCGAGGCAATGGCATCGGCTGAGGATATTCCGAGCCGGATTGCAGCCCATGCGCGACCCGGAGACACGGTCATTTACTTCGGTGCAGGATATTCGACGGACTGGGCGCATGCAGCACCGGAACGCCTGAAAGCGCTGCTCGGATGAGGCAGCTTCCGCATGGCCGCAACAGCGCGTGAATGCGCGTTCCATCATGGTGCCGAGGACGGCTGCCTCGCACCCTCTGCCGCTTTCGAACCGCGATGTGAATACGAGGATGGCCGTGAAAGAAACCGAACTCTTCCGCGAGCTGAGCGCTCGGCTGCCCGATCTGCGCGGCCGCATGACACCAGCAGCGCGCCTTGCCGACGTCACGTGGTTCCGCGTCGGTGGCCCGGCTGACGTCCTCTTTTCTCCGGCCGACACGCAAGACCTCGCCTACTTTCTCGCTGCCACGCCGCTGACGGTGCCCGTGACCGTGATCGGCCTCGGGTCGAACTTGCTTGTTCGGGATGGCGGCGTCCGTGGGGTCGTGATCAGGCTTGGCCGCGGTTTCGGGTCCATCAGTGTTGAAGGCGCTGTTTCGCTCAGGGTCGGGGCTGCAGTGCCTGACGTGAAGGTCGCGCGCGCGGCCGCCGATGCTGGCATCGCCGGGCTGTCGTTCTACCGCGGGATTCCAGGTTCGATCGGGGGGGCCTTGCGGATGAATGCGGGCGCCCACGGCACCGAGACCAAGGACGTGCTTGCGTCGGCCCTTGCAGTCGATCGGTCAGGTCAGGTCCATCAACTTGGCAACGCAGATTTCAAGTTTCGCTATCGCCACAGCGGCGTGCCAGCCGAGTGGATCTTCACTGAGGCCCTATTTGCGGGGCGCCCTGGTGAACGTGCGGACATTCTTGCCGAAATGGATGAGGTGGCCGCCTATCGGGAAGAGAAGCAGCCCGTCAGTGAGCGGACAGGGGGGTCGACGTTCAAGAACCCCGACGGACACAGCGCTTGGAAACTGATCGATGCTGCAGGCTGCCGTGGGCTCAGGATCGGCGGCGCGATGGTGTCGACAAAGCACTGCAACTTTCTGATCAATGTCGAGGATGCCACGGCCGAGGACATCGAGAGGCTCGGCGAAACCGTTCGCCGACGCGTGCGTGAGACGAGCGGGATCGTGCTCGAGTGGGAAATCATCCGCCTTGGCGATGCACTCGAGGGCCGGACGACCGGGGCAGCCCTCGCAGAATGACAGTGGGGAAGTGGGAATGACGCTGACAGACGTTCAGTCCACGATGGATAGGTCTTTGCCGCGGCGCTTCGGGCACGTTGCAGTGCTGATGGGTGGCTTCTCGGCGGAACGGGAGGTCAGTCTCGCGTCCGGACGCGCCTGTGCCGATGCTCTGGAAGCCGAGGGGTATCGTGTGACGCGGGTTGACGTCGGCCGCGATATCGCGGTGCGACTCGCGGAGATTGCACCGGACGTGTGTTTCAACGCTTTGCACGGAAACTGGGGCGAGGACGGCTGCGTCCAGGGCCTGCTTGAGATGATGGGGTTGCCCTACACGCACTCCGGCGTGCTTGCATCTGCACTGGCCATGCACAAGCAGCGCGCGAAGGAGGTGATGGCGGCCGTCGGCGTCCCGGTGGCGGAGGGACGGGTGGTGACACGGGCAGAGGCGGCCCGCGGGCATCCTATCGCAAGGCCTTATGTCTTGAAGCCCGTTTCGGAAGGCTCAAGCGTCGGTGTTTTTATCGTTGATGAAACGTTCGAGCACCCGCCGCAGGAGCTGAACGATCCGGACTGGCCCCACGGCGAGGACCTGCTTGCAGAGACCTTCGTTGCCGGCCGGGAGCTGACCTGCGCCGTGCTCGGCGACCGGGCACTCGGCGTCTTGGAAATCAAGCCGGCACCTGCGCTCAAATTCTACAATTACGAGGCCAAATACGCGAAAGGTGGCTCGATCCACGTCCGCCCCGACGATCTTTCACCGGAAATTTACCAATATATTCAGACACTCAGTTTAAAGGCTCATAGCGCGCTGGGGTGCCGGGGCGTGTCGCGTGCCGATTTTCGATTCGACGATCGCCCGGGTGGGGCCGGTCAACTCGTTTGTCTCGAGGTCAATACGCAGCCTGGCATGACGGGAACATCGCTGGTGCCTGAGCTTGCCGAGATGGAAGGCCTGTCGTTCCAGGCGCTCGTGCGCTGGATCGTGGAGGATGCGGGGTGCAGACGCTGAACGAAAGGCTTGCGCCGGTGCGCGGTGGGGTCAACCTGCCGCACGACGCGCGCTTGCCGTCGTTCCTCTCAACGATGAACACGATGCAGAATGGCATGTCCCTGCGCAAGCGGCTGGCCACGGTGGACGGCCCCCGCAGCCGCCAAGGTGAAGACCCCAACGCTGTCTCGACCGATGTCTCAAGGCCCGCCTGGCGGGCGGTGGAGCGTCGCGATGCACCCGCTCAACGCAACAGGCGCGCAGCACCTCTCCCACCACCGCTTCACGACGCGAGGCAGTCACCGACGCGCGAGACCTTGCCGATCGATGTGCTTTTCGACGCCCCTAGGGATGCGGGTCGCGGCAGAGGGCGCGACACCTGGAGTGAGGCTGCCCCCGCCGAGACCGCGGACGCGTTCGCAGGTTGGCATCGAGCCCCGAAACTGCGGGCGAGCCGCCGCGATGATGGCGGCGCTCAGTCGCTGTGGGGGCGACTGATCCCTCTCGTTGTCGCTCTTTCGAGCGTGTTCGTTTTTCTGTTGTTGACCGATGCGGGTCGGGCCGGTCGCGCCGCCATGCCACTCGATGCCGGGATCGACAGCCTCGCGGCACGCCTTGGGCTGTCGATCGACGAAGTCGTGGTCTCGGGTCTCACGAACGCCGACCATGACCAGGTTCTGGACGCAGTCGCTGCCGACCCGTCGTCGTCGATCGTCGGCTTCGATGCTGAAGCCACACGCCTGAGGGTCGAGCAGCAGAAGTGGGTCCAGCGTGCCACGTTGACGCTCGTCTGGCCGAGCCGGCTGGACGTTCGAATCATCGAGCACAAGCCTTTTGCGGCCTGGAGCGAGAGCCTCGACACCGCACAGCTTGGGACGGTCGTCAGGATCGCAGCCGATGGAACCCATCTCGATCGGCAGGATCCTCGGCTCGCGGCGGGCCTTGTCAGGATCGCCGGCCCTGGTGCCGACCGCGGCTTGCCCGAGATCGGGCGGCTCCGCGCGCTGGTCGAGCGCTACGGCGATCTCGTCGAGGCATACGAGCGCGTTTCGGATCGTCGCTGGACGGTCAGGCTGACGGGAAGTCGCCAGATTCTTTTGCCGGAGACAGCCGCAGATTCAGCGCTCGCAGCTTTTCTTGCGACGGTCGACGTCACGCGGCTTGCACCCAACACCGAGGTTGATCTTCGCGCGGTTGGACGCGCCGTCCTGAGGGCGCGCCGTGACCCGGCGCAACCCGGGCTCGGGTGAGGCGCGAGCGATGCGCGAAAAGCCAGTCTGGAGCGATGTGATCGGCCTCATCGACATCGGCTCAAGCAAGATCGCTTGTGCGGTGGCTGGGCTCGTGCGCACGCCGCAAGGCCGCCTCGAGGTTGGCCAGATCCTCGGGTTCGCCCATCGCAGATCGCGTGGCGTCAAGTCCGGTGTGATCATCGACCTCGACGAGGCGGAGCGCGCCGTTCGCGCGGTTGTGCATGAGGCCGAGACGGTCGCGCGCGCGCGCGTGTCACGGGTGGTTGCGACGATCAATTGCGGGCGGCTCAAGTCGCATCGGTTCAAGGCCCACGTTACGCCGGCTGGCATGACGATCTCGCAAGCTGATCTTGAGCGGCTGCAGGACGGCGCGCGCAGTTACGCCGAGCGCGGGGATCGCGTCCTGATCCACTGGAACCACCTCGGCTTCGAGCTCGATGGTGAAGGGGGCATCGCCCACCCGCTTGGCTTGGCAGCTGAAACCCTTACCGGCTGCTATCACATGGTCAGCGCCGACCAGGGCCCCGTCTCGAACCTGCTTGCCGTTCTGGAGCGCAGCTACCTGACCGTCGAGGGTCTCGTGCCTGCTGCGATCGCAAGCGCCTACAGCGTTACGACAAGTGACGAGCGCGCGCTTGGCGTCACGGTCGTCGATCACGGTGGCGGGACGACCAGCTATACGACGTTTGCCAATCAGACGCTCAGCGGTTGCGGCGTGCTTGCCTTCGGCGGCGAGGCGCTCACGCTCGATATCGCGCGCAGGCTCCTGACGACATTCGACGAGGCCGAGCGTCTCAAGACGCTCTATGGATCAACCGTGATCGCACCGTCGGATCAGGCCTCCATGGTGTCCTACCGGCCGGCCGATCCGGATCGCGATGACCTCGAGCTCGACGCCGACGGCCTTTGTGTGACGTCGCGCGCCGAGCTCAATACGATCATCCAACGCAGGTCTCAGCTGCAGGTCGAGCGGTTGGCAGAGGCGCTGGACGCTGCTGCAACCCCTGCCCACGGAGAGCGTGCTGACCGCATCGTCGTAACAGGCGGCGCCAGCTTGCTCAGGGCGCTGCCGATGACGGCGGCCCGAATGCTTGGCAAGCCAACCCGGGCGGGCCGTCCAGCTGATCTTCCTGGTTTGCCTCTCGGCCCATCGGCGGCCGCGTTCGCTGCTCTCGCGGGCCTTGCGATCGCGGTGCCGCAGGTTCTTGCCGATGCGGACCGGCGGCTTCGATCGCGCAGGCCGTCGAGCTACGTTGCCGTGCTCCAGAAGTGGGTCCTCGATACCTTTTAGAGTGTCTCACGCTGCGATGATGTGGCGCCTGAGGCCGCAGGCCGCCCGGTACCGAGCGCCGCCCCCGCGGAGGGCGAGGCCGCAGGCCGGCCTGCCCGTGAGCGCAGAAAAGCAGTCCGGCCACGCCGGTGGCCCGGCGCCGAGCGCCGCCCCCGCGGAGGGCGAGGCCGCAGGCCGGCCTGCCCGTGAGCGCAATTGATCTTCCACGGCCGTGCGAGCTTTTGCGTTGCGTGGCCGCTGCGAATTCGGTAAGCGGTCAACCTCGCAGAAAGCCGCTTTAGCTCAGCCGGTAGAGCACATCATTCGTAATGATGGGGTCGCGTGTTCGAGTCACGCAAGCGGCACCACCTTTCGTGGGTCATGCTCGCTCGGCCTCGTCGCGCCGCGTGGCGTGCGAACTTAGATCGAACATTTTCGGCGGCTGGTGGCGAAGATGACCCATCGCCAGCGACGTTACGCCCAGGCACTCGCTGTGGCGTCTGGACTGCCGCTCTGGTGCCGCCGATCAGAAGTCCCCGCACCAAAAGCGGTACGAGATCCAATAGGGTGCCATTGCCCTGAATTCGAATTTCGTTTCGGCGTGTGGCGAGGGCCAGTCAAGAACTACGGAAAGCGGGTACTCGGGCCTTCGACCCCGAATGCCAGGGCGCCGTCGACAGCCAAGGCGCTCGACTGGTTACCAACGCCACCATCACGGTCACCGATAATGGTCGAAGGCGCTTTCGAAATAGCCGATCCCTTGCGTCACGCTTCGCAGCTTGTGCACGAGGCCGGCCAGCGCCGGCTCCGGCAGGTTGGCGCGAAACCTGTCCCAGCCTTGAGCCTCTGGATCGCTGTCGAACCCGAGCACCTGACCGTGCAGCACGGACATGAGTGGAACGAGCGCCCCGCTGAACACGGACGGCGCGTGGATCTCAACGGTATGGATTGGCTGCAGTTGAACCGGTCCTGCGCGCTCGAGGGCCTCGCGGACGGCTGCCCGGGCCGCCGTCCTGAAAGCGAAGTCCGAGCTGTCGACGCTGTGGAACTGGCCATCCGTCAGCACCACGTCGATGTCGATCACGGGAAAGCCGAGCGGTCCGCGCTCGAGCGCGTCGCGCGCGCCGGCTTCAACCGACGGGATGTAGTTTGCCGGCACAGCACCGCCCTTGATGCGATCGGCAAATGTGAAGCCCGTTCCCCGCGGATTGGGCGAAACGGTGAGCTTCACGTCGGCGAACTGGCCCGAGCCCCCGGTCTGTTTGCGATGGCGGTGGTGAACTTCCGCCGCATGCGCGATCGTCTCGCGGAAGTTGGATGCCGGATAATGTTCCTCGGCCTCGATGCCGAACGTCTCCCGCAGCGTCTTCAACAGCGACTTAAGGCTTAAGGGCCCCTGCAGGTGGACCAGTGGGCGGCCCGTTCCCGGCTCGGCCTCGAACCGAAGGCCCGGGTCACAGGCCGCCAGCTTTTCCAGCGCTCCGGAAAGTTTGGCATCGTCCCGCTCATGGCGCGCGGTCAGCACGACAGCAAGCATCGCGGGCAACCGCGTCTCGCGCGCGGGCACGTGGACGTCACGGCCCAGGAGGTGCCGCGGCTCGAGGTGATCGGACTTGGCAACGAGGGCGATGCCACCAACTTCGATCCCACCGGCACCGCCACCGGCGCCCGTTGCCTCCATCACTGCGCCGAGGTTGCCGCCACCGAGCGGCTGGCCTGCACGCACCCCTTCCGCCAGCGCGCGGATCGCGACCAGCTTGCCCGTGTGCGGCCGATGATGGGCATGGAACGCAATCGCGCGCGCAGCATCGGGCAGGCTGCCGGACGCTGTCTCGGTCAGCCGCTTTGCAAGGTGTGCAACGTGCGGTGCTTCGTGGCGCAGGGCCTTCATAAGGCGCAGGACGCCGCTGGCATTGGCAGCAGACCCGATGAAAGCGGGCGTCAGCCTCCGCGCGGCAAGAATGCGGCTTGTCAAGGTGTAGACCGCGTCGGTAGCCGGCTCGTGATCCTCGATCAGCTCGTTCAGCAGCCAATCATCGTAGTCGGCGAGGTGCTCGAGTAAGGCGTTGCGCGCCTCAGTTTCGCGCTCGCGGACGTCGGCGGGCATCTGAACGAGGGCCGAGCGTTCGCCCGGCCGATACCGCCAGGCACGCTCTGAAATCAGATCGACCGCGCCAACGATCACTTCCCCCTCCCGGATCGGGATCTGGCGCAGCACGATCGGACTTTCCGTGAAGTCCTGCAGCCCAGCAATGATGTCGCGGACCCGCCCGCGAGGCTCGTCGATACGGTTGATGAAGATGAGCGTCGGCGTCATGGTCTCAGCAACCGCTCGAAGGAACGGGGCTGCAAGAACTGTCGCTTCAGGGTCCGGCGGCACGCAGATGATCGCGGCATCAGCGGCAATGAGCGCTGAGCGCGTCTGGCAGATCGCCTCGATCGAGCCTGGACAATCAAGGGCTGCCCAGTGTTCGCCGAGGAAGCCGAACGAGACGAGATCAAGTCCCTCGGACAACGCCATGCGTTGGCCGGGCCCTTCGATCGCTGCGAGCGCGTCCACCAGGGTGGACTTGCCGGATTGAGAGGGTCCAAGGACTGCAACACAACGCATGGCTTCGCCTCCTCGCTTGACGATCTCCGCCGCGCCGGACGCTGTTCCACCAGACCGAAGCAACACAGCGCCTCGACACATCGATAGACTGGACCCAACGGTCCCCCGCGTCGATGCCATTCACATGCCCAACGCCCATCGACGATGGTCGATGACCCGGTTGCCATGAGTTGATGCTGGGTGGCATGCACCACGTCCTTGTACCCAGCAGGGCTTCCGCCGCGATCTGCTGAGACGGGGATGCACGCGCTTGACTCTCCAGTTGCTGGAAGCTCGACACCAGCTCTGAACTGGGAGGTCCAAGCGATGAAGACCGTTTCCGCCATCGTCTCCGATCGGGCGAAGTCCCCGTCCTGCGGGTGCGCGCGGGCGTCGGGTACTGGTGACGCGCATGGGCTTTCCGCGAACGCCTCACCGAGCCTTGACATCAGGCTGACCGTTACAGGACTGCACTGTGCATCCTGCGTTGGGAGTGTGCAGCGCACGCTCGCGGCAAGTCCGGGCGTTGTGGCGGCAGCCGTCAATCTGGCGAGCCAAACGGCAACCGTGACCGTGATGCGAAATACAACGCGGGCCAGCGATCTCGTGCAAGCGGTCGAGCGTGCTGGCTATGGCGCTCGCGTGATCGACGACGGGCTCGATGGACCGCAAACATCACGGCAAGACGGCGCGTTCACGCAGGAGGCCGCAACGCAGGCGGTCGCCAGGACGGAAGCGGAGGCTTACGCTCGACGCTTTGCGATCGCGGCCATCCTGACCGCCCCCGTGTTCGTGCTCGAAATGGGCAGCCATGCTGTTCCAGCGTTTCATCACTGGGTCGTCCATACATTCGGACTTCGCCTGAGCTGGCTTGTGCAACTCGTATTGACGACGCTGGTGCTCCTTGGACCGGGCCGTCCGTTGTTCGTGACCGGCTTTCGTGCGCTGGCCCGCCGTGCCCCCGAGATGAACAGTCTCGTTGCAATCGGGGCTGGAGCGGCTTGGGGTTATTCGGTCGTTGCAACGCTCGCTCCAACACTGCTCCCGGAGGCCGCGCGCGCCGTCTATTTCGAGGCTGCCGCGGTCATCGTCACGCTCATTCTCCTGGGGCGCTGGCTCGAAGCCCGAGCGCGTCTGCAAACGACGGACGCAGTTGCACGATTGATGGACCTGCGCCCGAAGGTTGCTGAACTGATCAGCGAAGACGGAATGAAGACCGTGCCGGTCGATGAGGTTCGGATCGGTGACCGCGTGCGCGTCAAGCCCGCGACTGCGATTCCCGTCGACGGCGTGATCGTCGCCGGGGATGGCTTCGTCGATGAAAGCATGATTACGGGTGAGGCGACGCCCGTCGCCAAAGCGCCCGGTGACGACGTCATCGGCGGCACGGTGAATACGACAACGCCGCTCGTGATGGAGGCGAGGCGCGTTGGCAGTGCGACGCGCCTCGCCGAGATCGCGCGCCTCGTTGCGACGGCGCAAAACCAGCGCGTGCCGATCCAGGCGCTCGTCGACAGGATCACGTTTTGGTTCGTGCCGGCGATCATGCTCGTTGCGTTGTTGACCCTGTTGGCTTGGTTGATCGTGGGTCCCGAGCCGCGCCTGACGTTTGCACTGGTTGCAGCGGTCAGCGTTTTGATCATTGCTTGTCCTTGCGCCATGGGCCTCGCAACGCCGACGTCGATCATGGTTGGTGTTGGCCGAGCCGCCCGGCTGGGTATTCTATTCAGGGGCGGCGACTCGCTTCAGACGCTACGTCGCGTCGACACGGTCGTTTTCGACAAGACCGGCACGCTGACCAAGGGTGAGCCGGAGGTCGTCGCCATCGTCGCGCGGGAAGGCGGCCGTGAGGACGACGTGCTGGAGACAGCCGCGGCGCTGGAGCAGGCCTCTGAGCACCCTCTCGCCCGGGCGATCGTTGCAGCCGCGGGCGCGCGCGGACTGAGCCTGCCGGTTGCGGGCGATCTCCGCATCGAGCCTGGGTATGGTGTCTTCGGCATAATCGACGAAGCCAGGGTGATGGTCGGTGCGCCTCGCTTGATGGTGCGCGATGGTGTCGACCTCAGCCACTTTGAGCACGGCATCGGGAGCCTTTCCGCGACGGGCGCAACACTTGTGGTCGTCGCCCGTGACGGTGTTGCCATCGGCGTGGTCGCGATTGCCGACGCGGTTCGTCCAACCAGCGCCGGTGCCGTTGACAAGCTTAAAGCCGCTGGCTGCCGTGTCTTGATGATCACCGGAGATGGTGCGCAGACTGCAGAGGCCGTTGCGCGCGAGGTCGGTATTGAAGCGTCCGAGGTGATGGCCGGTGTTCTGCCCGAGGGCAAGGCAGCGGCCGTTGCACGTCTCAAGGCCGACGGCCGGTGCGTTGCTTTCGTCGGCGATGGGATCAATGACGCACCCGCGCTTGCAACGGCCGATGTGGGAATCGCAATCGGTACGGGCACCGACGTCGCGATCGAGAGCGCTGACGTGGTTCTGATGGCGGCCGATCCCCTTAAGGTTGCCGTCGCGCGCGAGGTCAGTGCTGCGACGATGGTCAATATTCGCCAGAACCTTGTCTGGGCCTTTGGTTACAATGTGCTCCTGATTCCAGTCGCAGCGGGCGTGCTCTATCCGGCAACGGGGCTCTTGTTGTCGCCAATGTTGGCTGCAGGCGCGATGGCGGCGTCGAGCGTGCTCGTGGTCGTGAACGCCTTGCGCCTTAACTTCGCAGGCGCTTCCCCCGACTTAAGGGGCTCCAGGCGCCCATGAGCAACCGGCCTACGATCAGGCCGTCCGGGCGCAGCCCGGCTTGCGCCTGGCGAAATTGTCGCAAATCGGCGACATTTTGAAAAATATCAGAACGTTGATGGTGCATGCCTGCGCTAGAAAAGCGCAGCGACGGCTTGTCTGATCATCCGACATCAAGCGCGCGCCATATAGGAACTTGGAGCCGTTCAGCCTGCGGCAGCCTAAAATACAAGCGAGTCGGATGATGTTAGACGCCCTCCTTCTCTCTCGCATTCAATTCGGTGCGAACATCTCGTTCCATATCCTATTCCCGACGATCACGATCGCGCTGGGCTGGGTGCTGCTATTCTTCAAGCTCCGCTTCAACGCGACCGGTGACGAGCGCTGGATGGATGCGTATCGGTTCTGGGTCAAGGTGTTCGCACTGTCGTTCGCGCTTGGTGTCGTCTCTGGCATCACCATGAGCTTCCAGTTCGGCACGAACTGGCCCGGCTTCATGGAGAAGGTCGGCAATATCGCCGGGCCGCTCCTGGCCTATGAGATCCTCACCGCGTTCTTCCTCGAGGCGGTTTTCATCGGCATCATGCTGTTCGGATTCTCGCGGGTGCCGGGCTGGGTCCATACGACGGCAACATTCCTGGTTGCGTTTGGCACCACGATGAGCGCGTTTTGGATCCTGGTGCTCAACTCCTGGATGCACACACCGGCGGGCTTCGAGCTGCGCGACGGCGTTGCGTACGCAACCGACTGGTGGGCGATTATCTTCAACCCGTCGATGCCCTATCGGCTGGTGCACATGCTGCTTGCGAGCGGCCTGACCGTCGCGTTCCTGATCGCTGGGATTTCAGCGTTCAGGCTTCTGATTGGCCAGCGGGACCCGGCTATACGAACGGCGCTGAAGTTTGCGGTCGGTCTCGCGGCCGTTCTGATCCCGGTGCAGATCCTCGCAGGCGACATGCACGGGCTCAACACGCTCAAGCACCAGCCGCAGAAGGTTGCCGCCATGGAGGGCAACTGGGAGACGCGCGGCAATGTGCCGTTGCTGCTGTTCGCCATTCCCGACGCGGCAGAGCGCCGGAACCACCTCGAGATCGGCATCCCCGGTGGTGCCAGCCTTATCCTGAAACACTCTGTTGATGGCGTCGTCCCGGGCCTCAATGACTTTGTCGAGGCTGACGGCACCGTGAAACATCCGCCGGTTGCGGCCGTGTTCTGGTCGTTCCGTGTGATGGTGGGTGTCGGCATGCTGATGCTGTTCGTGTCTTGGGCTGCGGCCTACGTGATCTGGCGGCGCGGCGTCGACGGGCTTGGTGTGTGGCCGCTGAGAGCTCTCGTCGCGATGACGTTCTCAGGTTGGATCGCGACGTTGGCGGGTTGGTACACGACTGAGATCGGCCGCCAGCCTTGGCTTGTGCAAGGTGTGCTCACGACGGCCGAGGCGGTTGGTCCCGTGACGGCGCCAATGGTCTTGACGACGTTGATCGCCTATCTCGCGGTCTATGTCGGCCTGACGGCGACCTACGTGGGAGTGGTGTTCTACCTCGCACGGAAGGGTGGCACATTCTCGGCGCCATCCGTGCAGGCGCAGGAGCCGGCCGCAGCTCTCGCGTCGGGGGCGCGGTAAGGCGTCGCGTCCTGTAGGCGGCAGTAGCCCCGGTTCTGGCTGCCCGCCAAATGCTCCCGTGATCGAGCTGCCACGTCGAGCCGACTTTGACCGAAAGGCATGATGAGATGATCGGTTACGGAGCTGACTGGCTTCCCGTCGTATTCGCCGCCCTGATGGGTCTGTCGATCCTGCTCTATGTCATCCTGGACGGCTTCGACCTTGGTGTTGGGATGCTGACACCACTTGCCGAGGGCAAAGACCGCGATCGCATGGTCGCGTCGATCGGGCCATTCTGGGATGCGAACGAAACTTGGCTCGTGCTCGCCATCGGCATCTTGTTGGTCGCGTTCCCGGTGGCGCACGGCGTGATCCTGACCGCCCTCTATCTCCCCGTCGCTGTCATGCTCATCGGCCTGATCCTGCGTGGGGTCGCGTTTGAATTCCGCGCCAAAGCGCCCGTTGGCAACAAAGAGTTCTGGGACCGTGCGTTCTTCTGGGGGTCGCTCATGACCTCACTGTCGCAGGGCTTCATGCTCGGCTTCTACATCATGGGGCTCGAGGCGACCGTCGCGACGATCTCGTTTTCGATGCTGACGGCGGTGTGCCTCGCCGGTGCCTATGCGCTCGTCGGCGCAACATGGCTCGTCGTAAAAACTGACGGCGCGCTCAAGATGCGTGCCGTCGATTGGGCGCGGGTCGCGCTGGTTGGCGGTGTCGTTGGTCTGATTGCGGTATCGCTTGCGAGCCCGTTGGTTAGCCCCCGCATTTTCGAGAAGTGGTTCTCCGTGCCCGAAATCTTCATCCTTGCGCCGCTGCCGCTGGTGTCCGCCGTGCTCCTTGCGACGCTCTGGGTTTCACTGAGCAGCCTGCGCCGCGACGACGACACCTGGGATCTCGTGCCTTTTCTGACCACGGCCGTCTTGTTTGTGCTTTCGTTTGTGGGGCTCGCTTATTCTTTCTACCCGTACGTCGTGCCGGAAAAGCTCACGATTTACGAGGCTGCGAGCGCGCCCGAGAGCCTCTTCATCATCCTCATTGGCACGGTCTTCGTGATGCCGATCATTATTGGATATACGGCGCTATCTTATTACATCTTTCGCGGTAAGGCGACTGAGCTTCGTTATGATTAGATGTGAAGCCCTAACCGGCTGATCCAGGTTGCCGGAGCTCCGCGTTGTCTGACGCGTTCTCAGCGCGAATAAGCTCTCGGGCTGGCTTTTCGATAGCAAAGTATGTCAGGGTGCAGATGGCGAAGGTTGTCATGTTGCAAGCCAGGAAATAGATGAGCGTTCCATGCGTATCCATTACTGGGCGGAGAAGAATAAAAATTGGGAGGTGGAGCAAGTAAATTGAATAAGATATCTTCCCGCCGGCAATAAAGAGACGCGACCCTAAAGTCCTGCTCGCAAGCGGAGACGTGGCCGAGGCCATAAGCAAGGTGAGGCAGATCAGAAATGTGTACGCGCTGCCCCAGCCCGCGAACGCCACCTCGATGCCAAGCAGTTGCTTGGTAACCTGGGGAAAAAATAAAGGCAGAGCGAATAAAGCCGCGACAAAGCTGAGATCGGCCGAGACCTGACCATGCCGCGATCGCCCTACGATACCTTTGATCTTCGGCGCCACCATCGACGCCAGACTTCCGCCGGCAAAAAAATGAACAAAGCTTAGAAGCTGCCAGTCGATCTCGCGGATTTGTGGATAGAATTACAAAACAACTACAATAATGGCGACAACTGAAGCAGCTGCAGTGAGGCCGCTGAGCGTTCGTAAGAACCAGAGGGCAACGAAGAGCACTTAATGCTGGACTTCGACTGGTATTGTCCACAGTACGCTTGTGCCGCGAAGTAAGAGCGCGTGGTCCGCAAGCGAGCTGCTGTCGATGTTGTAAAGAGCGCCGGGCAAGCCGATTGCGGTTAATGCGAAGCTCATGAAGATTATTAGATAATATAGTGGTAGAACGCGAGCCGCTCGATTGCGCAGATATCGCTTGGCACGTTGCGATGAAATCGGCGTGGTAAGATATAGGCACGAAATCAAGTATCCGCTTAACATGAAAAACAGCATGACTCCAATCTGTCCGGCTCCTGCGCCGAGTAGCAGATTGAAGATATTTGTCTCGTTCGAGAAGTGTGAAACGAAGACAATGTAAGCTGCGATGAAGCGGAGGCCGTCGAGAGCTGGAATATATGGGCTTTCGGCGGCCTCGCTCGTCATGCCTTTACCCCATGGCCTTTTGCAGGTTCTGGTCGATGGCATCCAGGAAGCCCGTGGTCGAAAGCCAGGGCTGGTCCGGGCCAATCAACAGTGCCAGATCCTTGGTCATCTGCCCGCCCTCGACGGTGTCGACGCAGACCTTCTCGAGGGTCGCCGCGAACGCTTCGACCTCGGGCGTGCCGTCGAGCTTGCCGCGATAGCTGAGGCCGCGGGTCCAGGCGAAGATCGAGGCGATGGGGTTGGTCGAGGTGGCCTTGCCCTTCTGGTGCTCGCGGTAGTGGCGGGTGACGGTGCCGTGCGCCGCTTCGGCCTCGACGGTCTTGCCGTCCGGGGTCATCAGCACCGAGGTCATCAGGCCG
>JBHJOC010000011.1:0-19503 GCA_050330095.1 Hyphomicrobiaceae bacterium | reverse complement strand
GGCGTACGCCGTGCCGCGCTGGGCGTCGATCGGCCCGTCCTGAAGCGGTTCTATAAGTTGGCAACGGTCGAGGCTCGGGGGGGCGGCGATCATGGCATCCTCCTCGACGGCCGCCAGATGAGGACGCCAGAGAAGAGACCATTCGCCGTGCCAAGTGCGCAGCTTGCAGCCGCGATCGCAGCCGAGTGGAACGCCCAGGGTCAGGACATCGGCGACCCGATCGCGCTCGCGACGATGCCGCTGACCCGCATCACCAACAGCATCATCGACGGTGTTGCCGCGCGCCGTGAAGAAACTGCGCGCGATATCATGGCGTTCTCGCGCTCCGATCTCATCTGCTATCGCGCCGCCTCGCCGCAGGCCCTGGTGAGCCTCCAAGCTGCAGCTTGGGACCCCATTTGCGCCTGGGCTTTGCACCACTTTGGCACAGCTCCAGCCGTCACCATCGGCATTATGCCAATCACCCAGCCAGAGGCGCTCTCAGAGGCGATCACGCTGGACCTTGCATCACGGAATGCATTTGAGATCGGCGCATTGCACGTGCTCGTGACGCTCTCGGGCTCGGCTCTTCTGGCGCTCGCGATCGCTGCCCATCAACTCTCCCCTGCGGATGCATGGCACCGTGCCCTTGTCGACGAAGACTGGCAGATTTCCCAGTGGGGAGAGGATGCCGAGGCCATGGCACGACGGACAGTGCGGCGGGCTGAGTTCATGGCTGCGGCGATGGTGCTCGACACGGCGCACGTCCAGGGCCCCGCGTAAGTGGGTAGCCCGTGGGTTTGAGCAGCCTTGCGGGGGACGGGGGTGCCGGGGATGGGGCAACCGTCGTGTGAGACGGTCAGTGAGCCCGGTCTGAGCCCGGCGCGGTCCACTCGACATTCCGGTCCCGTGCTGTCAGCGTCCCGTGGTGGATCGCGCGCCCATCCGTCCTCGAGTGGTTCTCCTCGCTGAAGAATCCGCTCGGCGCCGGCTGATCCTGCCGCTTCGACTGTGCGCTCAACTCCGTTGACAGGGCAACAACGTCGAGGGCCCGCTCGGCGACCAGTCGGGCCTTAAGGCTTGCCGCCGCAAGAACCTCGCCCAGGGCCGCGCACGTTTGCGGATTGCGGGCGCAGAACGACGGCGCATACTGCGCATCAGGCCGAACATCCAGAACACTGGCGGGGGTGGCAATGAACGCAACCAGTGCCAGCGATGTGAGCCGCATGTTGAAACTCCCCCGTATCAGCTTGCGGGTGACGGGTCACGCCACGCCGCAGTCGCCCGTTCTGCGCTTTCGTCAATGAAAATTGCAGTAGAAGCGTCAACGCCGGCTTTCACGAGCCCTCGGCATTCGAAGCATCAGCGTTAAAACCGGCAGGCATGTTTAACGCGGGCTTAAGGCCTGCCCCGCAAGAGTCCCTTGGACCTTGGCTTCGAGTCCTTGCGGCTTGCGAGCTCGACAGACGGGTGGGACGAATGGCCCTGCGGCGGCTAAAATTTCTTGGCGTTGCGACCTTCGCCATGACGGTCAGCGTGATGTTGAACCTCATGTTGATGCAGGGCCCGCGCGGGCCCACCACGCGAACGGCGGCAGCGGTGCAGGCGGATCGTGAGGTTCGCGAGCCCGAGCGACAGCCGTCGTCCTCGCGCACAAGTGAGGCAGCGCGCCCAGCCGTGGCACCTGCCCCGCGTGAGGCCACATCGCGCGCACTGGTTGAAAGCGTGCAACGTCATCTGGCCGTCCATGGCTATGATCCTGGCGTCTCTGACGGTGTTGCAGGCCTTACAACGCAAGCTGCGATTTTTGCCTTCGAGTTCGACCACGGTTTGGCGCTGACAGCCGAGGCATCCGAGGCCTTGTTGCGCCAGCTGATCCTCGGACCTGGACTGCGCAACCCGGGTGCGACGGCGGACCAGCCGGTTGGGCCCATGGCGTCTGAACTCGTTCGCACGGTTCAGACAACACTCGGCCAGCTCGGTTATGCGATTGGCGCTGTGGATGGCCGTTTCGGGCCGCGGACACGCTCTGCGATCCGTCAGTTCGAGGCTGATGTGGGGATGCTATCGACGGGTCGGGTGTCGCCGGAACTGATCGTCGCGATGGGGCAACGTACCGCCCGCCGCAACGCTGGCGTCAACTGATTGATCTCCATCACGGGCATTGCCCGTCGCACTGGAGAGGCGCAAGAAGGGCGGATGCGCATCCGTTCAGACATCTGGGTCCAGGCATTCATTCGTGGCCGGCAGGCGACGGGTGACCTCTGCGTCGTCGCGCGCCATGGCGATGACACGGCAGGTGCGATCTACGTCAAGGTCCTTTGCGAGGGTCGCACGGCGCTACTCTACGGCCCGCCGCCGATGTCCCTGTCGCAGGAGGACAGCTTTGATCGCCGCTTCGAATGTCGGTTCGCCGGCAAGGCCATGCCAGAGTTCGAAATCGATGACGCGATGCGGAAAGAAGCCTCGTTCGACCCTGATCTCTGGATCGTCGAGGTCGAGGTGTGCCGCGACCGGGAAGGCCTCGACCGCTGGCTGACGCGTGTGGCCGGCGGCTGACGCACCGGCTCTGAACGTGGCCCTGCGGCCCGGTTACGCGGCGTTCGTTGCCTACGAAACCGAGCCTGCAAGCTCTCCGGCGACGGAGGCATGCGGTGCGGCGGGCGCCGTGCTTCGTGCGGCAGCGATCCGTTCCGAAACGATCTTCAGTGCCGTGACGGCATCGGGTTTGCCTGACCCGAGGAGCGGCACGCGGTCGATCGTCATCACCTCGGCCGGAAGCATCAGGTCGGCAGCGCCGCGGCGCTTGGCCTCGGCAAGAAACGTCGAGCGATCCGCGCCGTGGTGTTCAGTCAGAAGCACGATCCGCTCGCCTTTACGGGGATCGGGCAGCGCCACTGCGATCGAGAGCCCTGCCGGCCAGATGTCGATCGCCAAGGCTTCGACCGCTGCGAGTGAGACCATCTCGCCGCCGATCTTAGCGAACCGCTTGGCGCGCCCTTTGATCGTCACAAAGCCTTCGCTGTCGATCTCAACGATGTCGCCCGTGTCGTGCCAGCCGTTTTCGGGTGGTTCGAGCACGCCTGGCCGCTCGGCGCGGTAATAGCCGAGCATCACGTTCGGCCCGCGAACGTAGAGGCGACCGCCGCCTTCGATGCCGGTGATCGGCTCAAGGCGGGCTTCGAGCAGGGGCAGGAGCCGTCCTACGGTCCCGGACCGGTTGGCGAGCAACGTGTTGATTGCAAGCACGGGTGCGGTTTCGGTGACACCGTATCCTTCGAGGATCCGGACGCCGAATTTCTCCATGTAGAGCGCGCGCGTACGGGCCTTGACCGCTTCTGCGCCTGCGAGGATCAGGCGCAACTTGTGGAAGTCGTAAGGATGCGCGGTGCGCGCGTAGCCGTTGAGGAAGGTGTCGGTGCCGAACAGGATGGTGGCGTTGGTCTGGTAGACGAGTTCCGGCACGATCCGGTAGTGCAAAGGCGAGGGATAGAGATAGACCGGCACCCCGCCCACGAGCGGCATGACGAGGCCGGCCGTCAGGCCGAAGGCGTGGAACACAGGCAGCACGTTGAACACCTTGTCCTCACCGTCAGCAGCAATGATCGTGAGGGATTGCGTTGCGTTGGCGAGCAGGTTGCGGTGCGAGAGAACAACGGCCTTCGGTGCGCCTTCGCTGCCTGACGTGAACAGGATCGCCGCGGCATCCTCGGGCTTGCGGGGAAACAGCGGGCGGCTGCCGCGAGCGGCTGCGCGCAGCTTGTCGCCCATGGAGATCGTTGTCCTCAGATCATCGAGGTAGATGATCCGGACTGTTTCAGACAGTGCGGCGATGATCGGCTCGAGGTGGGCGCGCTCGATGAATGCGCGCGACGTCAGCACCGTGCGGACCATCGCGGTTTGGCAGGCAGACCGGCAGTTTGCTGGCCCCGCCGTGAAATTCAGCATCGCAGGCACGCGGCCTGCCGACTGGAGCGCGAAGAATGTGACGGCGGTTCCAGCGGCATTCGGAAGCATGACGCCGACGGCTTCGCCAGGCTCAGTCATCGTGGCGATCTTGGCGCCGAGCGCCTGAGCGCCGATCACGAGTTTCCGGTAGCTGAGTGAGACGCCGGTGGGGTCGGCGACGGCGGGTTTGCCCGTGTCCTTGTCGCGCGCCGCATCACAGAGCGCATCGAACACCGTGCGGTCGAGGTTGGCCGTGCGGACGGCAGTTTCGACCATGATGTCCTGGAGCGATCGACCTGCTGCTTGCCGCCGGGCTCTGCCTCGAAGGCTCTCGTCGACCTCGAGTTTACGGGCCGGCAGAATGTCGACGGTGAACTTCGGGAACCAGACCTTCTTCGTCTGCGACCGTCGGAGATAGCTCCAGGGGGAGCGCTCCGGGCCCGAGATTCGAACGGGCACGACGACGGCATCAGCCTTATCTGCGATCATCGCCGTGCCATCGTAAACCTTCATCAGGCCGCCGGTCGTCGTCAGTCTGCCCTCAGGGAAAATGACCAGCGTGCGGCCCGATCCGACCTCCTTGACGAGATGGCGCGTCGCAAGCGGCTTTGTCGGATCGAGTGTGAAGACATCGACGAACTTGAGGAAAGGCCGCACCCAAGAGGCCTGGGCAATTCCGGTGTCGACGGCAAATGCGGCGTGCTCTGGCAGCAGAGAGTGCAGGATCGGCCCATCCATGAAGCTCACGTGGTTCGGTACGATGATCGCACGCGTGCCGGGGGCGGGCAGGTGCTCGCGGCCGCGGACCTCGATGCGATGCACCGCCTTGAACAGGGCGTAGGCGAGATCGCGCAGCGCTTCGCGGCCCCAGACGCGTGCCACCCAGAGCGCGATTGCGACATTCGCTGCAGCAAGCGTCAGCAGAACCGAGGCTGCGCCAAAGCCGAGCGCCTGCGCGGAGGCGAGCCCAAGCGTCCCTGCGGTCATGAAGAGTGCGTTGAGAATGTTTACAGCAGCGACGGTGCGGGCCCGGTGGTTGGCGGGCGCCCATGCCTGGACGGCTGCGAAGGCTGGAACGATGAACACACCGCCACTCGCGGCCAGCCCAAGGAGCGCGAACGCGAGGTGAAGTCCGACCGGCATCGCGAGGAATTCCGTCACACCAATGGTCGCAGCACCGTTCGCTGGGGGCATGAACTGGCCAAGAGACCAGGCTGCGTAAGCGGCAAAGGCTGCCATTCCGAGGGCGCCGAGCGGGACGAGCGCCAGATTGGGCCTGCGGTGCGAGGCTGCCGCTGCAAGCCAGGATCCGAGCGCAATGCCCACCGTGAACGTGGCAAGACCCGCAGTTGCAATCTCTTCGCTGCCGCCGATGACGTTTTTGACAAGCGTTGGGAACAGCGAAAGCACGACGATCCCGACGAGCCAGAACCAAGAGGTGATCAACCCGCCGAGCCAGAGCCGCTGGTCGGCTTTCAGTTCACCGAGGAGGCGAGACGTCGAGGCCAGCGGGTTTGGCGTGATCCTGAGCGTCGGCATCGCGGCCCCGGTGGCGGGGATGAACGCGGCGGAGATGTAGCCGAACACGGCAAAGCTGATGACGACACCTGCGACAGCGATCGCTGGGATGATCGGGGCTGTCCCATCGGACGTCATGGCAAGCCCACCCGCGATCGTGCCAGCAAGGATTGCAAGGAAGGTCGCGCCTTCGACGAGCGCGTTGGCCGCAGGCAGTTCGCGGGTCTGCAAATGGTCCGGCAAGATGCCGTATTTAATCGGCCCGAACAGCGCAGCCATGCAGCCGAATCCGAACAGCGACGCAAACAGCATCGGGACGCTTTCCAAGGCGAAACCGGCGGCTGCTAGCATCGCAATCGGTATTTCGGCGACTTTGATCCAACGTGCGACCTGGGCCTTGTCGAACCGGTCGGCGATTTCGCCACCGAGGGCAGACAAGAAGAAGAACGGTGCGATCAGCGTCGCGCCGGCCAGCGAGACGAGCACTGCGCCCTCTTCGGCGCCGACCCGATACAGTATCAGGATGACGAGCGCCATCTTGATGAAGTTGTCGTTAAGCGCAGAAAAGAACTGACACACGAAGATCGGCGCGAACCGGCGCGAGCCGAGCAGTTGTGAGAACATGGATCGCTCCTGCGTAAGCCCTTCCAGGGCACTTGGTGCTTATCTGCGGGGACGGAGACGGCACTGGTGTTCCGGTTCCGGCACGTGGGTCCCATCGCTGCAGGCGCGGAGCCAAATGTCGGAGCCATGAGGAGCGCCAGCAACTTGATGGCTCTCTTTCAGCTTGTGCAACGCGGGTCTGGCTCAAGGCCCAGCCGCGAGCGGCGACTGCGTGTGAAATGCGCTGCACAAGCGGTCAGCAACGGCAAGGTTTGCGGCAGAGTGTAGCCGGACCGAGGCCGCTGAGCGATGCCAGCAGCATTGTAAGTGCTGCGCCCCGTTTGTGGCGCTGCAGGCACAGTCAGGGTGCAGGCACAGGCGGGGTGCTTGGGGCCCTGTGCCTTGTCCACCGGACCGATCGGTCCCGGGCCACGTGCAACTTCGGGAGTGCCGCCATCGGACGTTACCTCGCGCGTTTCGGGTTCCATGCTCGAATTCCTCAATTATGAACTCAGTTCAAAATTATTTAGGCGAGATTGAGCGCCGTTCAAGTGGCGAGATCTCGGTTCCACGACCTGAAGGTCCACGTTGGTTACCGGAGACGGTTTAACCGGCTGTGAAGGGGCGCTTTGGCAGTGGGACAAAAAAAAGGCCCCCATCTACGACAGGGGCCCGTAGAGACAGAGGGTGTACCGATGCTGAAGCTATGAAGCTATGTTGCAGCAATCAGAGATCAGCGATCATCGGGCCGCGCCTGGGGCCGATGAATTGGCGTTGGTCTCACCCATCATCGAACGCAGGGCCCTGCGGGCGAGCACGCCAACGATGAGGGCTGCGACGAAGACAAGAACCTCAAAACGTCCCGTGCCGAGCGCAGGTAGTGCTCCGCCAGGGCAGAATCCAGCAAGTCCCCAGCCGGCCCCGAAGATTGCCGATCCTGCAACGAGGCTCGCGTCGATATCTCGGCGCGTTGGCAGGTCAAATTTTGGCGCCAGCAAAGGCGCCTTGCGAGCCAGAACCACGCGATAACCAATGAACGTGGTGATCAGCGCCCCACCCATCACGAACGCGAGGCTCGGGTCCCAAGTGCCTGCAATGTCGAAGAAATTTAGAACCTTGGCTGGGTTGGCCATGCCTGAGATCATAATTCCCAAGCCGAAGACGAGCCCGATTAACAGTGCTGTGATGATGTGCATGGCGGTCAACCTCCGACCACGTGGCGCACGAGGAACACCGTCACAGCCGTGGCGGCCATGAATGTCAGTGTGGCGACAAGCGATCGGGCGGAAAGGCGCGCAAGGCCGCAGACACCATGTCCCGAGGTGCAGCCCGAGCCAAGACTCGCACCAAATCCAACGAGCAGACCGCCGACCACAAGCGCTGCCAGCGGGACTGGAACCTGGATTTCAGGACCGGACCCGGTCACCAGCAGGAACACGACGGGCGCTGCGATCATGCCGGCCAACATGGCGGCGCGCCATGTCCAGTCCGCTCGGCTTGATGGCAAAAGAACGCCAGCAAGAATACCGGTCGAACCGGCGATCTTGCCATGGACCAGCATCAGCAGCACTGCGGATGCACCGATGAGCACGCCGCCAAACATCGCCGCGAGCGGAGTAAAGGTCGTTTCCATGCAAAGCACTCATCCGATTGTGGGGCTGGGCACTTCTGCGCCCGCTTACACATTCAGATAGTGCAATGTGTTTGCCGTCGCAAGCTCAGAACGACCCCATGGTCTGCGGTCAGCGCGCTCGGGACCTATCGTTGCCCGTGGAACTGCGATGGATCTCGACCCCGCTTCGGCCGAACAAAGCTCGAACATTGTCCGGCCACACGTCGCCGCATTCGCGGTCAATGGGCACTACTCGCAGGTCCGTGCGCCGCGAAGCTAATTGCTCGCAGCTTGCCGTCGTGCATCGATCGGCCTGAAGAAGACATCGACACGCATTCCAGGCACCAAGGGCGGGCTGCCTTCAAGGTCAATGGTTACTTCGAGAACGTCGACGTCGGCAGGGGCGAGTGGCCCACGGCCTGAAAGTTTCGGTGGGGCGAGGGCCGGTGCGACCTGCGAGACGCGCCCCTCGAAATCGCGACCCGGGAACGCCGAAGACTTTACGATTACGGGCTGACCGACTTGAACGGCGGCCATGTCGCGCTCCTCGAGTTCCGAGCGCACCGTGAGGTTGGACAAGTCTCCGATGCGGGCAATCGGTCGCGCTGGATTCGCGACGGCGAGTTCGCCGATCCTTGCATCGAGTGCGAGGAGTGTGCCGTCGACCGGCGCCCTGATCCGCATGCGGTCGAACGCGACCTCGATGAGCCGCAGCTCGTTGCGGGCGGACTCGAGACTCCCCTCGAGGCGCGTTGGCAATGGCATGTCGTCCTTCGCACGCTCCGTCGCCAGCGCTTCCTTCTTCTCCGTAAGCGAAAGCTTGGCCTCGTCCACCGAGGTTCGAGCCGCTTCGAGATCGGACGGGGTCGCGGTTCCGCGCGTCACATTCACGAACGTCCGGTCGCGCGCACGCTTGGCGGCGTGGAGTGCCAGTTCCGCCTCGAACACGGCATCCTCGGCCTCACGCCGGGGTTCAGCCGCCTGTGCTGCGGCTGCGTCCTCTTCGGCGGCAGGGTCCTCGGCGCGTTCGCGCCTGCGCACGTCAATCTCGCTCAAGACTCCGTCCCGTCGAGCCTCGAGCTCATCCTCCTTGAGCTGGACGAGAAGATCTCCGGCGCGCACGGATTGTCCAACTTTCGCGTAGACGCCGACGATGAGCCCGCTCGCTTCGGGCGTGATCGCGATCTCACCTCCGCGCGGCTCGACCCGACCGGCAGCCGTCGCAGCCCAAACCGACGCGCGCTCGGTTTGTCCCGACTGCGATGCGTTCTGCTCGCTTCCGGTTGTCGGTGTCGCCTGCGCGAGTCTCACCGCCGGCGCGTTGGTGGCGTTCGTGCCGAGCGTGGTGACGCTTGTCTGGGTCAAATCAGACCACCACGTCGTCCGCGTACTCGAGCCGTCGAACAGGTGGATGCCCGCCACGACGAGGCCGGTGATGGTGCTCGCCGCAAGGACCGTCGTCAGCATGGAATGACGTTCAAGCATCTTGTTTCCGTTTTCTCGTGCGGTCGTACTTTGTGACATTGCCGGTCGAGTTCGCGCGCTTTTCGTCACCGATGATGCGCCCATCCTCGATGCGGACGATCCTGTCAGCGTAGGCATGCGTGCGCGGGTCGTGCGTCACCGCGAGCACGGCGCGCTTCTCGCTCTTTGCGATGTCCGACATCAGCTGCATGACCTGGTGGCCATTTTCACTGTCGAGCGCGGCAGTCGGCTCATCTGCAAGGATCAGCGATGGCGCCGTTGCAATCGCCCGGGCAACGGCGACCCTCTGCTGTTCGCCACCGCTCATGTTTCGGGGAAAGCTCTGGAGCTTGTGCCCCAGGCCCACTTCCCGGAGCGCTTCCTCCGCACGCTGAATGGTCTCAGCGTATTTGATGCCGCGGACATCGAGCGCCAACCGGACGTTCTCAAGCGCGTTCAAAGTCGGGAAGAGGTTGTAGGACTGGAACACGAAACCGATGTGGCGCCGACGCAGGGCGGCCAAACCTTCGGGGGACAGCCCGTCGGCGCTTTCGCCAGCGACCGTAACGCTCCCGCTGGTTGGCGACAGAATGCATCCGAGGATCGACAGCAACGTCGTCTTGCCACTGCCCGACGGCCCCATCAGCAAGGTCAACTCACTGGCGTGCAGCGTGAGCGTGACATCCTTCAGTGCAACGACTTTGCCTGCGCCGCTGCCGAGTTCCTTCACGATATGCGAGGCCTTCGCCATTATGGTCTTGGTCATCTCGCAAACACCATGGCCGGGTCGATTTTCGTGACTTTGACGATCGCGGAGACCGCAGAGATCGCGCACATGAAAACGGTCAGTACGAACAGACCCGCCGCGAGCGCCGGTGTCATGATGATCGGAAGCGCGCTGTTCTGGCTCGCGGCGATCACGGCGAGCGAAATCGCCATGCCAAGAACATAGCCGATTACGGCGCTCAACGCTGCCTGCATCAGGATAACCTTATGAATGTAGCCGGATGACGACCCGAGCGCGCGCAGCGTGGCGAACTCGTTCAGATGATCCTTCGTGCTCGAATAGAGGGTTTGGGCGACGATGACGGTCCCAACCAGAATGCCGAGCAGCGCACCGCCGATCAGCGCCACCCCGGCTCCAGTGCCATAGAGCCAGTGCTCGAGAGACCGGTCGCGGAATTCCGCCGATGTGAGCACTTCTGTGTCAGGCAAGCGGCGTCTGAGCTCGGCGCGCACGGCTTCCAGGTCGGCGCCCGGCTCCAGCTGGACGATGTAGTTGGAGGCCGACTGCGGTGGCATGCCGAGAAGTGTTCGGGAGCGATTGAGTGTCGTCCAGATATAGGGCGTCGTCGTGAATGAGCGAATGCCGTGCGTCAGTGCGGTCACGCGAACGCGTTCGCCATTGATCTCTGCCGTATCGTCGAGGCCATCGACGCCGAGATTTTTCAGATAGGTGCGATCAACGACAACCCCGTTTGGCAATTGCATGGTTGCGACATCGCCCTCGACGAGGTTCCAGGGCGAGAGCCCGCCGTCGCCAGGGTCGGTCCCGACGACCACGGCCAACTGCCGCCCACCGTCTCTTTTGGTCCAGCGAATGAACGTCGCGATCACTGGGATTGCGTCCTTGACCCCAGGCGTTGACAGCGCGGCATACCGTTCCCGGCCCGAAAGCACGCCGGATTCCTCGAAGCTCTTTGCTCCGTACGCGGTGATCCACAATTGGCCGTTGGACCGCTCGATCATCGAGACGATGATTTTACTTGCGCCGACGTACAACCCGAGTTGCACCGCCACGAGCACGATTGAAAACAAGATTCCAACGATCGTCACGATCAGGCGAATCCGATCGTGAAACAGATTGCGCATTGCCAGGGTGAAGATCATGTATCGCCTTGGATCCTGGATCCTGAACTCTACGGTTTCTGTGGTTCCACCGGTCCAGCGACGACTGCACCATCGTCGTTTCGCCGAGGGCGCGCGAACGCAGAGATCTCGATGGAGCGCTTCGTGCACCTGCGTGTGGCGGTTCGGTCTGCGCAGCAGCCCGGACAATACGGCCTGAGCATGGCGCAGCGCCGAGCTATAGGGGCCCGTCTTAGCGCCTTGTGGCAGCGAACGGAAGCCTGCCTTCAAATCGTCGCTTCAATCCCCAAATCGTTTGCCATATTCGATGCTTGATGTGCGCGGGTTCAGTCGTGCTGTTAGAAGCGCGTACGCTCGGCTGACTTCCAGTGGAGAGGTCCATGCGTTGTTTGCGGACCGGGTTCTGTTAGCGAGGTGATCGAACATGCTGCGAGTCGAGGTCATGTCGGGGGTCACTGGTCATCTTAGTATCTTTCGAAAACTGGCGGTTCTCGTGCTGGTGGCGGGGGTGTTGGCCCTCCAGCCGACGAACGTAGCGCAGGCTTCGACCATCGAAGGCGTGTGGATTGACGATACGGGACAAGGAGCCGTCGAAATTGCACGCTGTGGGCGTTCCCTCTGCGGCACCATCGTGTGGTTGCGCGATCCCCTCCAAAAGAACGGTCAGCCGTTGGTCGATGCGCTCAACACGGATCCGCGCCAGCGGCGTCGGCCCATCTGCGGGCTGCAGGTGATCGGCGGACTTGAGCCCGTGGATAGCGGTGCGTGGGACTTCGGGTGGATCTACGATCCGAAGCAAGGCAAGCAGTTCGACGTCAAGCTGTCGCTCATGGACCGCAATACGCTCGAAGTGCTTGGCTATCTCGGTGTGAAGTTCCTCAGTCGCACGCTGGTCTGGACGCGTGCGCCAGACAATCTGCCGGCATGCGGATGAACTTCAAGGCCCACCTGCACTCTGGACGTAAGTGGTGATCCGCATTTTCATCGCCCTCAGAGACCTTCGACGTTAACCGGAGGTGCTCGTCGGCAATCGCCCTTTCATGCCGATGATGGCCATCGGCACGGCTGTCAGGCTCCGCCAGGCTCGACCGATGCGGAGCCCCGTGCCTGCACCTTCGCTTCACGCAGATGTCGCAGGAATGGCGGTCATGGGGGTGATGTTGGCCGCGGGAGCGGAAGGCACAGCCGCCGTTTTGCTCGCCCTGCCTGCGAGGTGCCCGACGAACTGCGCGCTCCGCTCGGCCACGATCCCGCGCTCGCGATCCAGGGTGAGCAGGTGGTAGCTGTCCGTCAGAACCACGATCTCTGAAGGCCCTGAAAGACCTTGGGCAATTGCAAGCGCATTTCGCACGTGGGCTTGGTCATCGCAGCGGCTGTGAAAGATCAGCGTCGGCTGGGTTACGCTCGCAAGCTTCCGCTTGATCGCGCCTGCAAGTTTCTTGAACTCGAACACTGTCGTGCCGTGACGGCCGATCACGTCCTCGAACGAACGGTCCGCCTGGAGTTTTTCAAACACGACGCGCCGCACCCGTTCGTCCTTGATGCCGTGTGGTGAGCGCAGGCGGAACTTGAACAGCTTTGCGAACCAGCGGGTTGTCACGAGTTGGAACAGCCGGAAATGCACGGGAACGGCCCAACCGTCCGGCCAGAACGTCGGTGAACACAAGATCACTCCGCTCACGGCTTTGCCGTGCTCGGCGGCGAGCTTCAAGGCGAGGAGGGCGCCAGCGGACTGCCCTGCAACGATGACCGTGTCGCACTCGTCGCGCAGAACTTCGAAGGCTCGTTCTGCGCTTTCGCACCAGTCTTCCCAGGTGGTCGTGCTGAGCAACAAGGCAGAGCCGCCATGCCCCTTGAGCTTCGGACACAGCACCGTCAAACCAGCCTGCGCCATACGCAAGGCGAGTGGACGCACCTCTGATGGCACCCCACCAAGCCCGTGCAGGATGAGAATGCCGGTTCGGCCGCCAGGGATATAGATACCGTCCTTTTTGAGGCCGGCCCGCTCATCATCACTCATTCGACCAATTGCTCCGAACGCAACGGACCAGAATTACGCGTCGCAGTCGTTGATTGCTGCGCGCTTCTCGCCTGCATCGCTGCAGTGCAAGCGGCGGCCATTTACTGGCTCTGGCAGACAAGTCAACCGCTTGAGGAACATGACTAGCTTGCGTCACCTTTACAAAACCGGAAACGCGCCGTCGAAATTGAGGTTAACGCTATGAAAATCAGCGTTCTCGGCTTCAGATGCTGCGGCCACATGACGCGCGATCACACATTCGTCAAAATATCGAATTTTCAGCTTCTTCACGGTTCCGGCTCATGTGCGTGTCAGGGTGTCGCAGGTTGAGGAGGCCGGATTGTTGCCTCGGGCTGGTTCTGTTGAGTTTCAATAAAGCTCGCTCGGCGCGAGACCAAGTTCGGTTGCGTACCCTCAAAAACAACCAGTCTTCTCGCGGCGTTTCGATGTCTTGCTAAAGGCATCGATGCTTTTTCCGATTGGGGCTATTCCCTGCTGGCGCCGTCCGGGCGGATGTTGGTGGACGCGGGGTGGCTTCCCAACAATGCCCGGTCGTTCACCAGGTGGATCCCCACCATAGGCTGCTTGCTCTCGGATATTACAATGGTTCGTGAGTTTCGTTACAAATACCCGTGCTTATCGTGATCAGCATGCAAATAATTGCGCGCGCGCGATCGCGCGGCAGGACACATTGGCCCTTGTGTTTCGCGAGATAGGCGGGCACTGACGACATGTCGAAACCTGTCGCACCAAAGCCACGAAACGCCGTCAAGATCAGCGTCGCTCGGGTTGACCGCGTGATGCAGCATTGACGCAGCATGGTGTAGCTTTCGGCGGAACTGCACGCGGCCCGACGTGCCCGAGCGCGGCGTCCGATTGGAGCGGTCCACACAACTGCGGAGCGAGTTCGATTGCATGGCGGTGGCGAGTGGGCGAGTGCGGGGTAGCAAATCCGGCGATGATGCGCGGATCGTGGTGGCGGACGTCAGCGATCGAAGCGCTGGCGGACCATCCAGCTGCCGGACGGCTCTGATGCCACGCCTTCGCGCGTATGCGGTTACAATCGGCATCGCTGCAGTGGCCCTTGCAGGGGCGGCGGGCCGCACCGAGGCGCGGGTCACGCTGTCCGATGCCGACTACCGCGCGTGCCAGGCAGAGGACGACAGCACATTCGAGGCAGCCGTCAGGGATGTCACGCGCAAGGCATTGGCACGAGGGCTCGAGCGGCTCGACTACGAAGCGATCGTGCGCGACGTCTGGCGTGCGAGGCAGATCGGCGAGATCATCGATGGCCGCGTCGATCTCGCGGTCGCGGAAGTTCGCTCGCAGAGCAGTTGGAGCAGTCTCCTCCAGTCGCTGGCCTACCGGGAGCGCGCACAGGAACTTGCGACGGCCGTGGCCGAGCGGGTGTATCGTTCGGAGGCCGTCAAGGCGGCCATCGTAGACTTAGCCGTTGGCACGGGCGAGGAGATCGGCCGGTCGATCGAGATCTCGACCGTGGATGCAGCGGGTCCAGCGCAAACATGCGTGCGCGCGTTCCTCGGTCCGCGCTACGGGCGCACGGTCGCTGCCGCAGTCGAGCAGGATGCAGGGCGTGCCTTCGCCCTCTCGCCTGAGGCCGGTGCAGCCCGGGTATCGCGGGAGGCTGTGGTCCTGGAGAGTGCCGGTGGTTTGACCGGCGCGGTGATCCTGCTCGTTCGGCGCCAACTGGCCAACATGGCAAGCCGGCTTGGCCAGCGGCTTGTCGGCGCCGTCCTCGGGCGCATCGTCTCCGTAGCCGCAGGTGGCGTCGGCGTCGCGCTGATCGCGAAAGATATTTGGGACCTTCGCCTTGGCATGCTGCCAATCATTGCCGAAGAAATGAAATCGGCGGAGCAGAAGTCGAACGTGCAGCGTGAGCTTGCCGCTGCGATCCAGCAACAGATCGATGGTCACGTCGACGATATCGCGCAAGAGACGTCGGCGCAGGTGCTGCGGATTTGGCAGTCGTTCAAGAGCGCTCACACAAAAGTCCTGACCTTGGCCGAGGCCAACGCCGAGTTCCGCTCGTTCATCGATGCGATCGGACAGGATCGCCTCTATCGCCTCGATCGTGTGGTCGCGCTGATCCTGGAACGCGACGGACCGGCTGGTGTGCAACGCGCGCTGACCGATGGGCGCCTGCATACGGCCGTGACGGCC
Source organism: Hyphomicrobiaceae bacterium (assembly GCA_050330095.1). Classification (GTDB taxonomy): domain Bacteria; phylum Pseudomonadota; class Alphaproteobacteria; order Rhizobiales; family Hyphomicrobiaceae; genus JBCBWG01. Next base: position 4,309 of record JBHJOC010000011.1, on the reverse strand, counting down.
TTGTCCGACGCGGCCCTTGATCTCGCAGAGCAACGGCGCTCACTCGATGATGCAATCAAATGGGCGGCACTCGCAGGGGATCGGCTCTCCGACGTCGTCGATCTCGGCCTGCACGTGCGCACGAGTCCGGAGGATTTCACGCGCCCCGCGCTGTTGCGCCTTTTGGCGCTCCAAAACCGCGCCTCGAAGATGAAGCTCGCCGAACTTCCCGTGGATGCGCGCGCCATCCTGTTCGAACTCGACACGTTGCGCCTCGAAGCGCTCGGGCGCGCGTTGAGTACGGAGGAACTCGTCGCCCTCGCATCCTACCTGCGCGGGCTTGAAAAGTCTGCCGCGCAATCGGTTCTCGAGGCTGTTGCCGAGCGTCCTGCGCGCATGCAGATGTTGGCGTCGTCGCAGGTGCGCGACTGGGTGCTCTCGAGCCGGGACCAGTCTGCGGCCGTTGCGCTGCTGCTGCGCGACGGCCAGACCCTGTCGCCGGCGGTCTTGCAGCAGGACCTGCAACTCGTGCTCGATGGCCGGATCCATCCCCTTCTGATCTGGCAGAAGCACCCTGTGCTCGTCGTTGGGCTCGGCCTTTTGGCGCTCTTGCTTCTGCTGTTGATCCGCAGCGTTGTCTTCAGTGGTCGCAAGCGCACGGACAAGACGCCACAGTCGTCTCCCGCTGCGTGATGGTGCGGCTCATGATTTCTATGGGACGCACGTGATGATTCTGATCACGACCGATGTCGTGCCCGGCAGGCCAGTTCGCTTGGGGCGCATCGTCACCGCCTGTGCCATCAGCGGCGCCAACGTGCTCCGCGACATGCGCGAGGTGATTACCAACACTCTCGGTGGCAAGATGCTGCGCTACGAGGGCGTGCTCGACGAGACCATCGAGCGCGCGCTTGAAAAGCTCGCTGAAAAGGCCGCTGTTGACGGCTACGACGGCGTGCTTGGCATCAAAATTTCGCACCCCTCGATCACCGATGGCGCGATCGAGGTCGTTGTGATCGGAACGGGCTTCTACGTGGAGCACGACCCCCGATGATGGCCGCCATCCCCGAACTTCACGTTCTGTTGGCCTACACGGTCGCTTGCGCGGTGCTGTTCATCACGCCGGGGCCGGACATGAGCCTGTTTCTCGCGAAAACGATCAGCGGCGGTCGTCGCGCGGGGATTGCCGCCATGTCTGGCGCTCTCAGCGGTTGCCTCATCCACACCACGCTCGCCGGTGTTGGTCTCTCGGCGCTCCTTGCGGCATCGACGACGGCGTTTCTCGTCCTGAAAGTGGTCGGCGCGCTCTATCTTCTCTGGCTCGCAGTCGACGCCGTTCGGAATGGCTCGACTCTTTCGATTGCAGAGGGTGAGCGCAAGCCCTTGAGCTTCAGGCGGACCTATCTGGTGGGTCTTGGGATCAACCTCACAAACCCCAAGATCGTCCTGTTCTTCGTGACGTTTCTGCCGCAGTTCGTTGCCAGCACCGATCCGGATGCGGCCGCCAAGCTGGTGTTTCTCGGCCTCTATTTTGTCGCGTTCTCGTTACCGCTCGCGCTGTTGATGATCCTTGGTGCCGAGCGGCTGATCGCGTATCTCAAGCGACAGCCGAAGGTTCTGAGGTTGCTCGATTATTCCTTCGCCGGGATCTTCGGCCTGTTCGCGCTCAAGATCATTGCGACCGAAGCGCCGCCGGTGGCGCGCTGACGCCCGCTGCCGGCTGAGCCATCGCAATAGGGCGTTGATCCCTGTCGCATGGGAGGCGACCGAGCGGCTGCGCAGCTGGGCCGGCTCCTACTCCGCCGGAGCGGCCCTGCCGGAAGAGCACGAAACACTGGGATCAACCTGGCAAACCGGAGCGGCGCGCAGGTTTGTCGGGGCCCCGGTTGGATTACTGGTCAACGGGGCTGTTGGCCGGCTGGCCAATCAAGCTGCCGGTTACGTCTTCGAGAATGCCACGGTTGAGCCGCAGGACGCGGTGCATGCGTCGCGCCAAGTCCATGTTGTGCGTTGCGATCAAGGCCGCGACTCCGGTTCGCTCGATCATGGCCATCAGGTCTGAGAACACGCGTTCGCTGGTCGATGGATCGAGATTGCCGGTTGGCTCGTCGGCAAGCAGGATGTGGGGACGGTTCGCGAGCGCGCGGGCAATTGCCGTGCGCTGCTGCTCGCCGCCTGACAGCTCGGGAGGCCTGTGGTCCAGGCGCTGGGCGAGGCCAAGGCCCGCCAGAAGTTCCGTTGCCCGCGCGCGCGCAGCCCGGTGCGGTGTGCCACGGATCAGCTGCGGCAGCATGACGTTCTCGACGGCCGAGAACTCCGGCAGAAGCTGGTGGAACTGATAGACGAACCCCATGTCGCGGCGGCGCACCCGCGTGCGCTCATCATCGGCCATGCGGGCACAATCGCGGCCATTGATCAGGATCGCGCCGGCGTCCGGCGTCTCGAGCAGGCCGGCCGCTTGCAGCAGCGTCGACTTGCCGGCGCCGGAAGGCCCGACGAGTGCCACGGCTTCCCCCGGCATCAGGTGCGCCGTCGCGCCTGCGAGCACACGGATCTCGCGCTCGCCCTGGCGGAACGTCCGCTCGAGGCCGATCAGGCTCAGCACGGGTTGCACACTTGTATCCATCGGGCTCACTCGTACCGCAGAGCTTCGACAGGATCGAGCGTCGAGGCGCGCCAGGACGGATAGATCGTGGCAGCAACGGAGAGAACGAGCGCCATGATCACGATAAACAGCGTTTCCCAGGGGTCGATCTCGGCCGGCAGGCGTGTCAGGTAGTAGACGGACGGGTCCATCAGGGTGGTGCCGGAAAGCCACTGCACGCCCTGCCGGATGCTCTCGATGTTCCAGCAGAACACCACGCCGAGCATGAAGCCTGCGAGCGTCCCCACAACCCCGATCGACGCGCCAGTGATCAGGAAGACACGCATCATCGCGCCGCGGGTCGCCCCCATCGTCCTCAGGATCGCGATGTCGCGCCCCTTGTCCTTCACGAGCATCATCATGCCTGAAATGATATTCAGCGCCGCCACCAGGATGATCAGCGACAGGATGATGAACATGACCGTTCGCTCGACCTCGAGCACGGTGAAGAATGTCTGGTTGCGCTGCTTCCAGCTCTGGAACACGGTCGGGGCGCCGACATCGAGGCGCTGCATCGCGGCGATCTGGGTCTCGACCGACTGCGGGTCTGAGACCTTGACCTCGATCACGTCGGCTCGGTCGGGCTTCGAGAAAAACTTCTGCGCCTCGCCCATCGGCATGAACAGCATGGTCTTGTCATACTCGTTCATGCCCATCTCGAAGAGGGCTGCGATCTGGTAGCTGCGCGAGCGCGGCGCATTGCCGAACGGCGTCGAGTTGCCGCGCGGCGAGATCAGCGTGACGTAATCGCCGAGGCCGAGCCGCAGCGCTTCCGACAGCCGCGTGCCGATCGCGATGCCGGACTGCCCGTCGAACCCCTCGATCGAGCCCGCGATGATGTTGCGCGAGACGAGTGGCGAGTTCCTGAGACCCTGCTCGGTGATGCCGCGCACGAGCCCGCCGAGCGCCTGGGCCGGCGACGAGACCATGACCTGCCCCTCGATCAGCGGCGTCGCCGACGTCACGCCGGGCACGGTCGTGATCCTTCTGGCAAAGGTCTCATAATCCTCGAACGCGCCGCCGTTCGGCGTCACGATGAAGGCTGCGACATGACCGTTGAGGCCGAGGATCTTGTCGAACAGTTGGGCGCGGAAGCCGTTCATGACGGCCATCACGATGATCAGCGTCGCAACGCCGAGCGTGATGCCGATGAACGAGAAGCCGGCGATGACGGAGATGAAGCCTTCCTTGCGGCGCGCGCGCAGATAACGGGTCGCGAGCATCCACTCGAATGGCGCGAACGGCGGCGTGTCGATGGTCTCGCGATCCGGCGTGGCTGCGCGATCCGACGCGCGCATGCGATCCGCAATCGCCCTGTCCGATACAGCCAAGTCAGCCCCTCCTCGCCCAGCCGGCGCTTCGAGCGTCTTCGCTGCGGGGGCTTTGTGGCAAAGTCAAGCTGGTAGGGGCGTTGGGCGCGGAGAGCGCCGCGGCGTTGCAGGGTTGGGACGGTGCGGCAGAGCGGGAAGTGGGGCACCAGCCTGCGGCACTCCGGCGTGCACAAACGCAAAGGGCCGCCCCGAGGGGCGGCCCGATGTGAGGCTTAGAACTCTCAGACGAGATTAGAAGCGGACGCGCATGCCGGCGGTGACCGTGTCGGCTGTGTCTTCGGTCGCGCCATTAGCTGTTACCGTAGCCCCGCCGTCGAGTTCATACCGGCGCCAGTTCAGGTAGAGGTCGGTCGCCGTT
>JBHJOC010000010.1:0-26172 GCA_050330095.1 Hyphomicrobiaceae bacterium | reverse complement strand
GGACGAAACTTTCCTTGGTGTCTATTCCTGCAATCTTATCATATACTTATGAGAGGTGATTGGCGGACAGAGAGGGATTCGAACCCTCGAGACGGTTTCCCGCCTACACGCGTTCCAGGCGTGCGCCTTCAACCACTCGGCCATCCCCCCTTTCGGGTTGCCTCAGGGCTTGCCCCGAGCGTGGAGGCGGCACTATAGCCAGGACGCGTGCGCCTGCAAGCGCCAGACGCAACGCCCACCAAAGTGCACACTTGGAGCTTGTTCGCGAGCCGGATGGGCGTTCCGGACCCCAAGGCGATATGGAAAAAAAATATAAAAATCATATTATTGTCAGGTTCTTCGGTGTCTCGGGCATCTGCTCGGAGACAACCCGGCCGGGAGCAGAATATCTGCGAGGGAACATGGGCAGAGGTTCACAGCACCATGCTGCGTGATCTGATGAGGCCAATAGTGTCCGTCCTCGGCGCGGCCTGGGGCCTGATCCAGCCACCGCTGCGTTTCTTGGCCTGGGTGCTCGTGCTGGCAGCCGCCCTTGCCGCGGTCAACGATTACACCCGCGACCAGCAGCGCTTGGCAGCAGCACCCGCTTCGACCGTGATCGAGCACTGGAAGGCGATCGCGCCGCGCTCGCTCGATGATACCCAAAAATCCGTTTCGACAGTCGCGCCCTGGGTCTGGGACCCGGTTATGACGGCCGTCCTCAGCCAGCCGGCGTGGCTCGTCCTGAGCGCATTGGCATTTCTGCTCGGCTGGGCCGGGCGGCATCGCGAGCCATTGCGACTTTTCACCAATTGAATCGGGTGCCATCGCAGCCGGCTGGACCGAGCCATGTCGCGGATCGGAACCCGTCGAAGCCGGTCCCAGCGCGGCGCCTCACTGCGGCCAATGGAACAGTGTGTTGGGCGCCCGTTCGCCGAGATCAACGCCCGACGCCAGCATGTCTGCAGCGAGACCAAGCCCCATCACGAACACCAACAGGCTGATCATGGCGACGACAAACGTCTGATGACGTGCATTGAGATCTGATAGCGCGGTCTCAGGCAATGGCGTACCAACAGGCTCGCCCCTGTTTAGACCCAGAACGGCATCGCTCACGCGCCGCTTGACGAGGCCGCGGTCGCAGTATTCGACCCCCGCGCGCATGGCCACCTCTCGCGCGATCTGCTCGAACGGAAAGATATGATCTGTGTTGGTCAGATTCAGCGACCCCAGAAGCACCCGTCGGCCACCATCGAGGTTGAGCCAGTAGGACGCGATCCTCACAGGTGCAATCATCCCGCCATAGATGTTCACGATCCGCTCGACCCCGCGGATCTCTGAGTAGGGCACGTCTGCGGTCCGATACAGGACGTGCGGCACTGCGCCGGGCCCGCCCTGCGGCAACGTGAACGAGATCCGCTCGCGCTCGAGCGTCACACGCGCCCTGATCGCATAAACGAGTTCAAACACCACAAGCGCCATGATCACAGTGAAAGCCAACGCGATCACGATCAGGCCCCAGGTGTCGAGCCACACGCCACCGACGACGCGCTGATAGAACATCGGCGGAAGGCTCGCATAGAACGGCAACAGCAACAAAAAGGCGATGCCGAAGAACGTGCGCTGCCACCCGCTCGGGGCGTAAGTCCGGTCGATCAGAACGATGTCACGCGGAGCGTCGCTCAAGAGCGTCTGGATCAGTGACCGTTGCGGCATTGCAGCGCCTTTCCTACCACCTCGATGAGGCCGGTCGCGGCACCGGCGCCAGACCCGCGGCAACCGACGCACCTTGAAGCAAAGTCCACGCACTCACGCGTGATCTGAAACAAGTCTCGTATCGCCGATCAGAAGTCCCTGCACCCTCCGCAAAACGCGCCTGCCAGGGACTTCTGATCGATAAGCGGTCCAAGATCCAATGGTTGCTCGTACCCTTTGGTTTCCGGCGTTCGTTTCGGCACCCGATGAGGGTGACCGACGAACTAAGGGAAGCGGATACTAGCCTCTGACACATATAAGCAAGCTATAAGCAAGCGCGGCGAGCTTGTCAGGCAGGTGAAGCGCCGCTTCAGAGCCGGCTTACCAGGCGAGGGCACAAACATGTTCTTCTTACGAAAATCTGTCGAAATACCGACGGCCGAGACAGCTCTGAAGGGCCGCTCCACGCCGATCCAGACGGCGCGCACCCACCACGTGCTTGGGTCTGCGTTGCAGGGGCCTTATCCGACCGGCAGCGAAACAGTGTACTTCGGCATGGGGTGCTTCTGGGGCGCAGAGCGGATGTTCTGGCAGCTTGGTGACGGGATTCACACAACAGCGGTCGGCTATGCTGCCGGCCTCACGCCGAACCCGACCTATGAGGAAGTCTGCTCTGGCCGAACCGGTCACAACGAAGTCGTTCTCGTGGTGTTTGACCCAGCAGCATTACCGTTTGAACAACTGCTCAGAACATTCTGGGAAGGCCACGACCCTACGCAGGGGATGCGTCAGGGCAATGACGTGGGAACGCAATATCGCTCGGGCATCTACACGACCACACAACCTCAGCGTGACGTGGCGGAAGCGAGCCGAAGCGCCTTCCAGGGCGTGCTTTCAAACAACGGCTATGGGCCCATCACGACTGAGATCGTTGACGCGCCGATGTTTTACTTCGCCGAGGCGTACCACCAGCAATATCTCGCCAAGAATCCTGGCGGCTACTGCGGCCTCGGCGGCACGGGACTGTCGTGCCCGGTCGGTCTCAAGGTTGCGTGAAGGAGTGCCTCCGCGGCTGAGACGATGACGAGGCGCGGCCCGCTTCCCGCGTAACACGAGGCACCGCACCCGCCTGCCTCGTGACGTATAGGTGCGTCGACAGGTTCAAGGCCTCTGGCCGACGCCCTCTGCGAACGCGAGCACATGATCGACAACTGCCGATGGCTGTTCCTGTTGGACCCAATGCCCTGCGCCGTCGATCAGGTGGCAGCCCCGGAAGTCCGTCGTGTCGACAGTGCATAGCCGCTCGAGCGCACCTGGTGACTGGTGAATGCCCCAGTCCTGTGCGCCCGAGATGAATGTTGATGGAACGGTGATCTTGGCGCCAGAATACAGGGCCATGACGTTCGCGTTGCGTCCCTCGGTTCGGCAGCGATACCAGTTCAGCGCACCTTGCAGGCCGGTCCTCTGGAATGACGCTGTGTAGACGGACAGCTCGTCGTCAGTCAGCCACGCACAGTTTGCAATCGCGTCCTCATCCGGCATCGACGCCCGCACAGCGTCCGGCATCGTGTGGGCGAGATCCATGATGTAGTAGGTGGGCAGCTTGGCAAGTTCAGGGGCCGTCCAAGCCGCGAGCTTGAAGGGGCGGTTGTCCGGCCAATCCGCGCTCTTCATGTGGTAATAGGCGCGCAAAAACGCGTGGAAGCCTTCCGGAGCCTCGAGCATGTCCTGCGCTGCACGCCGCTCGGAATAGTACCACTGGTAGTGCTTACGGGGGCGCGAAAGTGCGGCAAGCTCAGCGTGAATGTCGGGAACCGATGCAAGCGGCGTCTCGGCCGGCTCTCCGCACGGCAGAGGCGGCGGTGTCGTGCCAGGCGCGCTCATCATGACGAGCGATCTGAAGACGTCCGGCCTTATCATCGAGCATGAATGAGCCAGAAACGATCCGAAATCATGGCCGACGAGCACGTCGACGTGGGAGCGCCCGAGCGCCGCAACAAGGCCGAGCGTGTCGCACGTGAGATTGGCGATGCCGAAGCTGTCGACGGGCCCGTCGTAGGTTCCGTCCCATCCGGTCGTCAGACCATATCCGCGGTGATCAGGCGCGACGACGTAGTATCCGGCCGCAGCCAGCGGAACCATCACCTTGCGCCAGCTGAACGCCAGTTCCGGAAACCCGTGCAGAAGAAGCATCAGCGGACGATCTGGGCTCGAATCACCGGCCTCGAGGATATGCATCGACAGGCCTTGACCATTGCGGATCTGGCGATGGCGGATCGCTGGACTGATCAGGTCGTAGAGGCTTGTCATCCGAATCTCTCCGGCGTTCGGCTGTTGCGGGCGGCACTGTGCGTCGCTTGCCTTGGAGGCGCCGGCGCTCTTGGCCCCAAAATGAGGACGTGAGCAATCGGCCCGTTCCCGCCAACGTAGAGCTGCCAAGCAGCTCCGTCGAGTTCGCTGCGCAAGCCGAAGAAACCAAGAACACGCCAAGGTATTTTCAAGGCGTCGGCAGGCTAATCGCAGCGCCGAAAACCGGCGCTGGCGTGCATAAGCGGTAAGATTTCAGTGTCCGTTATATGTGACCTGAGAATTACTTCGGGCCCGCGACTCTCCACCGTTCCGGCTCGACAGGGGCCGCCACCGTCCCCATCTGGCCAACTGCAGCGCACGGCTCGACGACGAGCGTCGTGTCGCACGCGCTTCGCATGACGAGGAGGTTGGCATGGTCACGCCTTTGAAATGCGCAAAAGGCCTTTCGGCACGGGACACGCGGGCCGGCATCGCGGCACTCGTGTTGCTCATCGCTGTTCCAGCCGCGGGCCCAGTGCTCGCACAATATCAATCACAGCCCGTAACCGAAAGCCCGGCCGCAGGACCGGCGCCAGGAGCGCCGACCACAGACTCACAGGCCGCAACACCTGCGACGCCAGCTACGGAGCCGGCACCAACATCAGCCGCAACACCGACCGAAACGCTGCCAGTTGTCGAAGCAGCGAATGCAGAACTGCTGGCTGACCCTCAGGCCCTGATCGGTCAGGTTGTCTTTACGAGTGACGGGGAACGCGTTGGTGCGATCGACACGACCATCGCAGGTGCCGACGGCAAGGTGCAAGGCATCGTGGTAAGGACGGGCGGCTTTCTCGGTTTCGGCACGACCCCCGTCGAGCTTCCGGCTGACAAGCTCGCGCGGGAGGGAGACGTTCTGCGGATCACACTAACCGCGGAAGAAGTCCGAGAGATGCGCAAGGCTCAGAAGGCAAAGCCGCAGGTGAGCGGCTGACGCCGAAGCGACGTGGTCCAGCCCACCTTGTCGGTGGCAGTTGGACCACGTCTTACGTCGCAATCGCGTCATGGCGACGACGCGTCTAGGTCGCCGCCGCGCCGAGCCGTCACGCGTGACGTTCAAGATCTCCGCGCAGCATCGGAGTGTGCGCTCCGCCGCCCACCCTCATCGCGGCGCTGATGAGGAGAGCTTGATCGCGGCGCGTATGGCCGGCGCTGCCGATTATCGGTGCCTGTAGCCTTACCCGTGCCTGAGCCGCCGGCTGAAGGGCCGCGCCCTGATCGTGATTTCTGCCTTCGACCGCGCCCTTCAGCGTCACCCTGGGGCTCATAGCGCGTAACGGGCGCCCCGGCCGCATCGACCGACGCGATCCGGCTCGATGTCAGCCTCTCGATCTGCTTCAGCGCGTTCGCATCGTCGTCGAAGCACAGGGTGATCGCGACCCCGGTATTGCCCGCCCGCGCCGTCCGACCGATCCGATGGACATAGGATTCAGTTTTTTCGGGCAGGTCGTAGTTGATCACGTGGCTGACGTCGTCGACGTCGATCCCGCGCGCTGCAATATCCGTCGCAACGAGCAGTGCGACGCGACCATCACGAAACGAGTTGAGTGCCCGCAGCCGGTCGCGCTGATCCTTGTCGCCATGGATCGCGCAGGCCTCGATGCCATCCTGGTTGAGGCTCTGGGCGAGGCGATCGGCCCCGCGTTTCGTCCGCGCGAAAATGATCGCCCTCGTCAGGTCGGGGCGCGCGAGAACTTGCTTCAAAACCGAGAACTTCGACGTTCCCCCAACGAAAATCGCTTCCTGAGCAACGTTGTCGGCGCTCGTGGACTGCGGCTTGATCGCAATCGAAACTGGGTCACGCAGCATGCGCGAGGCCAGAGCCGAAATCGCAGGTGGCATGGTTGCCGAGAACAACAACGTCTGGCGCTGCTGCGGCAGATAACTGCAGATCTCATCGATCGGCTTTTGGAACCCGAGATCGAGCAACTGGTCGGCCTCGTCGAGGACAATCGCGCGCGTCGATCTGAGATCGAGGTTGCGCTCGCGGACGTGGTCGAGCAGGCGTCCAGGCGTCGCGACCAGTATGTCGACCCCGCGAGAGAGAACCTGCGCCTGGGGCCGCTTCGGGCGGCCACCAAATACGATTGCGACGGAAAGCCCCGCATGGCGGCCAAAGGTCCGGATCGCCGTTTCGATCTGCGCAGCCAGTTCGCGGGTCGGCGCAATGATAAGCGTGTGGGCGGTGCGCGGCGCGGGCCGCGTCGCACGTTCGGCGAGAAGGTTGTGCATGAGGGGCAGCACGAAGGCTGCTGTCTTGCCCGTCCCGGTTTGTGCGAGGCCGAGCACGTCGCGACCCTCGAGCACGGCTGGGATCGCCCGGGCCTGGATCGGCGTCGGAGTCGTGATATCGGCGGCATGAAGCGCCTTGAGGATCAGTGATCCGAGGCCAAGGTCTTGGAAGTTGGTCAAAGTATTGAGACTTTCCCATCGCCGAACGAGCACCGTTGCATGCCGTCAAGGCACGGTGGTGGAGGTCGCGATGATTGTTTTGGAAGCTGTGAGGCTTCGGGCGAATGATTCGCGCCCGTGTCGCCAAGGCGGGCCTAGTTAGGCCGCATCTAATGCGAGAAGCGCATGCGTGGTGCCGACGTCGCGACACCTCGCTGCAGCGCAACAACCGCCATTCGCCAAGAAAGTCAAGCAACAACTGATTGCATCGACCGGTGTCCAAAATCCAGGCCATGTGCTCGCGCGATAGCTCGTGACAACCAACCCGGCCAAGCCATATTTAATACAGTTAAAGTTTCATGCGCTGCCGGCAAAGTGCCTGCCCCGAAACGCCCGCGATTGAAGCTTGCGCGGACAGCCATGAACGCAACCGAACCCGTAGGGGTGCCTCATGATAAACGTCGAGGTAGCTGCACTCTTGTCTGTCGCTCGGGCGAGCGGATTTGTCGTCCTGGCCCTGTTCTGCCTGCTGATCGGAACGTTGCCAGACCTGCAATTCGGCCTCAGCATGACAGGCCACATCGCCATCTTCGTAGGTGCCTTCCAGGCTTGGCGCGCATGGCGCGCGCCGCGCCTCGTCTACAAGGACACGGAAGCCTGGCTCATGCTTGATCAGGGCTCCCGCCCGCCGCCGGAGATTGCGCAACGCGTCGTCGCAGAGGCCATTCGCGAGGCTTACGTGTTGTTTGCACGCCATTTCGCAATGGTCGGGCTCGCAATGATGTTGACATCGCTGGTTCTAAGCAGCCTGCCGTGACGCAGGGCGCCCCATGATCGGGCAAGCGCAAGTCCCGCCGATCAAAAGTTCTTGAACGGTCCGCAGCCCCCGCCTCCCAGGGACTTCGGATCGGAAAACATTCATAAAATCAGCGAATTACCAGGCTCGCATGCTTTTCGAAGTTCGTTTCGGCGCCTGACGAGACTGACTGGCGAACTTCGGAAACCGGGCACCAGCGGGCTCAGCCAACGAAGCGAGGCCTGCGCTTGTCAACCATCGTCTTGAGAAAAACGAGCAGGAAGAGCGCTACCGAAACAGCACCGCCAGCGACGCTCAAGACGTCTGCAGCGCCAAGCACCTGCTCGCGCACGAAAGCCAGCATGATCGCCGCCCCTTGCTGCTGCAGGTAGGCCGTCCAGAACAATGCTTCACCCGCAGCAATCGCCACCAGCGGCATGAACCAGAAAAGCGACCAACCCCAGCCATGTCCCGCCGCGCGCAGGCGACGCGCGGTGAAATAGAAGATCAGCACGGCGGCAACGGCGAGCGCAGAAGATGTTGCGTAGAACCGGGCCAACACGTCACCGAGCCACAGCGGCGCCGTAAGCCAAACCGCCGCTGCGATAGCGATCGACATCGCCAAGCCGATCAGGAACTTGATCCGTGAGAGCATGCGTGATGTCGCCCGATGTCCGTCGCTGCCCTACCATGTCGCGTCGATGACCTGCACGCCTAGCCGTGCCCGCGGCCCTACGCGAGAGCCGCGAACACAGTCGAAGGAGTTTGGGCCCTCACGTCTCACCTTCGACGTGACGGGCGCGCACCTGCCGGCTGGCTCGCTCAGAGGCTATTGTCGATCGCTGAACATAGGGTCGCGGCGCTGGAGACGTCGTGGTTCGGCGGAGCGTCCTCGACGTTCAGCACTTTCACGATGCCGTCATCCACCATCATCGCGTAGCGTTTGGAACGGACGCCCAGCCCGCGTGCGGTCAGGTCGATCTCGAGCCCGAGCTTCTTTGCAAAGTCGGCACTGCCGTCGGCGAGCATGGTGATCTTGCCGGCCGCACCCGTATCTGACGCCCAGTTCGTCAGAACGAAGATGTCGTTGACCGACGTGCATGCGACGGCATCGACGCCCTTGGCCTTGAGTTCGTCGATGCGCTCGACGAAGCCGGGCATGTGCTGCTTATGGCACGTCGGCGTATAGGCGCCCGGCACCGCGAACAGCGCGACTTTCCGGCCTGCGAACACCTCGGCCGTCGTCTGGGGCTTCGGGCCCTCGTCCGTCATCACCGTAAACGTCGCCTCGGGCAGCTTGTCACCAACTTGGATGGTCATCTTGGGGCTCCTCTCTGGAGTCAGGGTGGATGTCGCGGTCGTGGCCGGAACGTCTCAAGCGGCAAGACACCTACAGCAAACCGCGGCACCGACGCGAACGCTCACGACTTTCGTCTGGTGTCGGCGCGCGATGAACGGGTCAATACGCCACGGACGCGAACTGGGAAAGCGCCAATCACAAGGCGCTGCACCATCCGCACAACCCGTCTCCCCGGGACTTCTGATCGAATGGCGGCACGAGATCCAATATGTTGCTAGTGTGATGACCGAGAAGTCCGCTGCATACCTTTCGGCGAGGCTGGGAGGCGGACTTGTCGGTCTGAATCACACTAGGCTTTTGAAGTTGCTAGTGTCGTTCAGACCTCGAAATTCGTTCCGAGCGCGCGGAAGCATGAGACGAATTTCGCGGTCACGACACTAGAGCCCTTTGCGGCCGAGCGAATGGGCGGCTGTGTTCAGCGGGGCGGCACCTGCCACGTCAGTTCGAGTGGTGCCGGGCCGCCCGAAAGCGTGAGCCGAACCGTTTCACCAGCCAGTCGATCGACGTCCGGCCCGAATGAAACTGGTGCTGAGAACACCACGCGCCGCTTGGCGGGATCAGGCGTCACTGCCGTCGCGCCAATCATGATGCTGCCGGTTGCATCGAGGAAGCCGTCGCGTTTACCGGACCAAGTCTCCCCGTCTGGCAGTTCGATCACCAGCTTGAGGCTTGCAGGTTTCGTTGCTTGATCGACATCGGCAGAGACCAGCAACGGAACGTCAGTGACAGGTTGCCCGCCGACTTTGACCGGGACTGACCGGGGGACCGCGTCGAGTGCTCTGACGAGCGTGGCCGGCATTGAGGCGATCTGTTCAGGCACGATCACGACGCGGTGGGCCGCTTCCGCCGGAACGCAAATTTCCTTGCAGATCCCGAACTCGAACGCGACACGCAGATCAATCGGCTGGCTCGGGTCCTGTGCTTCGAGCCGAATCGGGAATACGACCATGCCCTTGTAGCCGTAGCTCGTGCCAGTTGATTCGACGAGTCGAGAGGGGACCGGATACTGGAGCTCGGCCCTGGTGAGGTTGCGCGATCCCTCGAAACTCACGAAGGGCGGAATGCCGCCGTCATCACCTGGATTGCGCCAATAGGTCTTCCAGCCCGTCTGCATCTGCATTTCGATACCAGCATAGAGTGCAATGCCGTCAGCCGTTGGAAGCGCCCCAGCGATCACGCGATTGCGCTCGCCATGGCCTTCGACCCAAGCGCTCGCAGCAGGGGCGGCGACAGGCCCTGAGAGCGTGGCGGTGGCGCGGTTCGCCGGTGGCGATCCGAACGCGTCGGCACTGCTGAGAGCAATCGTGAAGGCAGCGAGGGCTGCCAACGCCTGCGCCATCGAAGACCGCGTGCCGTGGCCGCGCTCAACGCGATACGAGGGAGCATGCGAACGAGGCGCTCCGGCGCGAGCAAAGATGGGGGCACGACGCACTGTCGTCGACGTGCGGAGAACTGTCATCCCATGACCTCCAGGCTTCCACCGGTATTCAGCAGCTGATTTCGGGCTTCACCGTGATGGGAATGATCCTGCTCCCATGGATGCCGCTGCACGCCTTGTCGATCCGCACGCCAAACTCTCGGCGCTGATCGCATGGGTTGCGTCTCGGTGGCCACTTCTTAACCGCGCCCAAACATCATATGTTCGTGAGATGAGTGAGACCTTGGAAGGCAAGCTTTTGATCGCGATGCCGGGCATGTTGGATGACGCCTTCTCCAACACGACGGTCCTGCTTTGCGCCCATTCGCGCGAGGGCGCCATGGGCTTGGTCGTCAACCGTGTGAGACCGAAGCTGTCCCTCCACACGTTGCTTGGGCAGATCGACGAGGGTGCCAAGCTCGATAGTGCGAGCCCCGATTTGATTGAGAGCATCAAACGGATTCCGATTTATCACGGTGGCCCGGTCGAAAGCTCGCGCGGGTTTGTGTTGCATTCACCCGATTATTTCTCACGTGCGGCAACCGTGACGGTGGCGCCTGCGATTTGCCTGACTGCGACGCTCGATATTTTGAGCGCACTCGCGTCCGGCAACGGCCCGAGAAATGTGCTCATCGCACTCGGCTATGCGGCATGGGCACCGGGACAGCTCGAGCAGGAAATCCAAGCCAACGGCTGGCTCCACACCGATGCAACGCCCGATATCGTCTTCCGTACGGAACCCAAAGCGCGCTACGGTTCAGCGCTGGCACAACTCGGGGTCAACCCATCACATCTCGTGACGGCAGCCGGACACGCATAGGGCGGCACGAGCGCGCCGCTCCGCTCGTCGGTCAGATGCTGTGTGTTTATTGACACGCGACGAGCGATTGAGCATAAGGCGCGCTCGCAGCAGTTCCGAAACAACCGCTGATCCAGGCTTCCGGTGCGTCAAGGCGCCGAGGGCGCATCCTTGCTATTGACGCAGCGTCGATCGGCTGCTGACGCGCGTGGATCGTCTCAATCAAGTCCGTGAGCGTCCCGATTGCGGGTCAAGCGCTCATGGCGCCGATGATCGCGCAGGAAGAAAGGGCGACATAATGTTCGCTGTGATCAAGACCGGGGGCAAACAGTACCGGGTTCAGAAGGGTGACGTCATCGAAGTCGAGCGGCTCGCGGGTGACCAAGGCGCCTCGCTCGAGCTGACCGATGTTTTGATGGTCGGCGAAGGTGGCGACGTGAAGGTGGGTGCGCCCCTCGTCGACGGCGCGAAGGTGGTTGCGGAACTGGTGGCGCAGACGCGCGGGCCGAAGGTGATCGCGTTCAAGAAGCGGCGCCGTCAGAACTCGCGTCGCAAGCGCGGACACCGTCAGGACCTGACGAAGCTCCATATCACGGATATCACGGTCGCCTGATCAATTCGTCTTGCATGGCGCATCCGGAGCCCGGTCACGATGGCACCGGCGAGCACTGCGAAGGAACAACGGAGCATTCCCCATGGCACACAAGAAAGCAGGCGGCTCGTCTCGTAACGGGCGCGACTCTGAATCGAAGCGCCTCGGCGTCAAGAAATTCGGCGGCGAAATCGCGGTTCCAGGAAACATCCTCGTCCGTCAGCGCGGCACGAAGTTCCACGCTGGTCCAAACGTCGGCATGGGGACGGACCACACGCTGTTTGCCAAGAGCGAGGGGCGCGTTGTGTTCCGCCAGAAGGCCAACGGCCGGATGTTCGTTTCGGTGGAGCCAAAGCCCGAAGCCGCTGAGTAAACGTCGGCGATGGTCGCAAGGCTAAGGGACGGGGTGCGGCGTCGGCCGGCACCCCGTTTCCGTATCAAGAGGCCGTGCGATGGTGACGAGCAGCGCTCCCGTGATCGAGACGCAGCGCCTCAGCCTGAGGCCTCCGAAGCTTGCTGACGCTCGGGCCCTCGCACTGATGCTTGGGCAATGGGACGTTGCCCGGCGGCTCGCGGTCGTCCCCCACCCGTACGAGCCCCTGGAAGCCGAAAGGTTCGTTGCCGAGATCGAAGCCGGCACGAGCCCTTACCGGACCGCTTTCGTGATTACGGTCAGGCCCAACGAGATCGCGCGCGGGATGGTGACGCTACGTCCAACCGGCGAAGTTGTGCGGCTCGGCTACTATCTCGAGCCCAAGTTATGGGGCCAAGGGCTTGCCCGCGAGGCTGTCGAGGCGGTCATAGACTGGGCGTTCGAGGTGCTGCTTGACGATCAAGAAGTGATTGAGGCTGGCGTCCAGATCGACAACCCGGCCTCGGCCCGTTTGCTGCGTCGCCTTGGGTTCAAGCACTGCGGCCAGGCTGTTGGACCTTGCATCGCCCTGGGACGAGATGTTCCCTGGGACGTCTTCCGTATGAGCCGCGACGCCTGGGGGGCGGATGCTGCCGATGGTGCAGCGACTTCTGATCAACGGTACTAATCATGAAGTTTCTCGATCAAGCCAAGATCTACATCGCTTCCGGCAAGGGCGGCGACGGCTGCCTGTCGTTCCGGCGCGAGAAATTCATCGAATTCGGTGGCCCCGATGGCGGTGATGGCGGCGACGGCGGCGATGTGTGGGCCGAGTGCGTCGACAATCTGAACACGTTGATCGACTACCGCTATCAGCAGCACTTCAAGGCAGCCGCAGGTCGGCCCGGCATGGGCGCGAACAGGTCGGGGGCTCGAGGCGCAGACTGCGTCATCAAGGTTCCGCCGGGGACGCAGATCTTCGACGAGGACAACGAAACACTGATCGCAGACCTGACGACGGCCGGCGAGCGCGTGCGCCTTGCAAAGGGTGGAAACGGCGGCTTTGGCAACGCGCGTTTCAAGTCGTCAACCAATCAGGCGCCACGGCGGGTCAATCCCGGCCAGCCGGGCGAGGACGCAACAATCTGGCTACGTTTGAAACTGATTGCCGACGCGGGCCTCGTCGGACTGCCGAACGCTGGCAAGTCGACCTTCCTTGCAGCCGTGTCAGCTGCGAAGCCAAAGATCGGTGACTATCCGTTCACAACGCTGCATCCGAACCTCGGCGTCGTAAGAATCGGCGATGTCGATTTCGTGCTTGCCGATATTCCGGGCCTCATCGAGGGCGCGAGCGAAGGCGCGGGTCTCGGCACGCGATTTCTCGGCCATATCGAGCGCTGCCGCGTGTTGCTGCATCTCGTGGACGTGACGCAAGATGATGTCTCTGGAGCCTACGAGACGGTGCGCGCTGAACTCGCCGCCTACGGAGCAGATCTCGACGACAAGCCCGAGTTCGTCGCGCTCTCGAAGTGCGATGCCGTTGACACCGAGACGATTGCGGAACGCGCGCGCGCACTCGCAGCCGTGGCGGGGCAGCGGCCGTTGACCGTATCGGCTGCAAGCGGCCGGGGTGTCGAAGATGCGCTGTTCGCACTTGCGCGTATGATCGCAGAAGCAAAGGCGCGGGAGCGCGAGGAAAACGAAGCCGAAGGAGATGACCCGCACGGTGCGACGACCCCAGAGCCGTGGCGACCTCCACTCGATTGAGGTCGGCGCCCGCGACGGTGCGGTCCGGCCATGCATCCAAGTGGCCGACCCAACGGTCTTGCAGGCAAATGTTGTCCTGCACGACACTTCAGACAAAACCTGCAATACCGCCGCTCTCAGCCTCAGGGATTGCCACGCAAGTTAACGCACGTCGATGACGGTCTTGAAATTGAGCTCAACTCTTGCCCGCCACGATCGGCAGTCCGAAACCGCGAAACCTCACGATTTGCAGCGCACGGCGATGACACAGGCAGTGAACCCGGACGAGCAGATTGCGGTCTCGGCAATTGCCGCGCCCGAGCCGACCTCTGAGATGAAGGCGGTGCGCCTGCGCGGCCGAGACGAAGCCTGGGCCCGCTCGCGGCGGATCGTCGTCAAGATCGGATCTGCCCTGCTGGTCGACCAGGCGACGGGTCGGCTAAGGGCCACATGGCTCAATGCACTTGCTGACGACATTGCCGATCTCGTCGGGCAAAAGCGCGACGTGGTGCTGGTCTCTTCGGGTGCGATCGCGATCGGTCGACACATCCTCGGGCTTGGGAGCAGCGAACTCGAACTCGAGCAGAGCCAGGCTGCCGCGGCCGTCGGTCAGGTGAGCCTCGCGCACGCCTACCAGACCGTTCTGAGCCAACGCGGCCTGATCGGTGCGCAAATCCTTCTGACGCTCAACGATACGGAGGAGCGCCGACGTTATCTCAATGCCCGCAATACAATGGCAACGCTGCTGCGCCAGCGCATCGTCCCTGTCGTCAATGAGAACGATACGGTCGCAACCGCCGAGATCCGGTATGGCGACAATGATCGCTTATCAGCGCGCGTTGCGTCGATGATCAGCGCCGACTGCCTCGTACTGCTCTCGGACGTCGACGGCCTTTACTCGGCCCCGCCAACACTCGACCCGTCGGCGACGCTGATCGAGGAGGTACACGGTCTGACCGCCGATATCCTGGCGATGGCCGGGGGCGCAGCAAGCCCATTGTCACGCGGCGGCATGATCACAAAGCTCGAAGCTGCACGCATCGCCAACGGGGCCGGCACCGACATGGTCATTACGTCTGGTAAAGTCCTCCACCCGTTGAAGGGGCTTGCTGAAGGTGCACGCGCGACCTGGTTCTTCGCGCCAACGGACCCGATCGCGGCACGCAAGCGCTGGATCTCCGGCCAACTCAAGCCGCGCGGCAGGCTGATCATCGATCACGGCGCAGCTGAGGCCCTATTGGCGGGCAAGAGCCTGCTGCCGGCTGGCGTTCGCGGCGTTGACGGACAGTTCGAGCGCGGCGATGCCGTCGACATCGTGACTGTCGATGGCAGCGCGGTTGCACGCGGGCTCGTTGCCTACTCGATCGACGATGCGCGGCGCATCATTGGACATCAAACCCGTGAAATTGCCGGGATATTGGGCTACACTGGCCGCAGTGCGCTTGTTCATCGCGACGACATGGCGCTCAACCGGAAGACCTGAGCGATGACGATGCCAGCGGCGAACGACGATCAGAACCAGAGCCTTCAAGAGGCCCAGAGTGCGCTGCGCGATCAGATGCTGGCAGTTGGACGAGCGGCACGGGCCGCACAACGCAGCCTTGCGATCGCAAGCCCCGAACAGAAGAGTCACGCCCTGCGAACAGCCGCGCGTGCTCTGCGACACGCGGCGCCATCGATCATCGAGGCCAATCGCAAGGATCTTCGCGCTGCTGCAGCGGCGAGCGCCAATGGGGCTTTTCTGGACCGCCTTGCGCTCGATGACGGGCGGATCGAAGCCATGGCACTCGGCGTCGATGCCATTGCCGAATTGCAAGACCCGGTCGGTGCCACGATCGCGACCTGGACGCGGCCGAACGGGCTGGTGATCGAACGGGTGCGCGTGCCGCTCGGCGTCATCGGTGTCATCTATGAGAGCCGGCCCAACGTGACAGCGGATGCTGGGGCCCTCTGCCTAAAGGCCGGCAACCCGGTCGTGCTGCGCGGTGGGTCTGACAGTGTCCACTCCTCGCGCGCCATCCATGGATGCCTCGTGGACGGTCTGCGCGCGGCCGATCTGCCAGAGGCGGCCATCCAGCTCGTCGCGACGACGGATCGCGCCGCCGTCGGCTTGATGCTGGAAGGCCTCGGCGGATCAATCGACGTTATCGTGCCGCGCGGCGGCAAGAGCCTCGTCGCGCGCGTCCAGGCTGAGGCCCGCGTTCCGGTGTTTGCGCACCTCGAGGGCAACTGCCACGTTTATGTCGACCGCGGTGCTGATCTCGAAGACGCAATCCCGGTCATCCTCAATGCAAAGCTGCGGCGCACGGGGGTCTGTGGAGCTGCCGAGACGATCCTCATCGATATCGGCGGCAGTGACGACCTCGTCAGTCCCGTCGTAACGGCCCTGCTCGATGCGGGGTGCGCCGTGCGCGGCGATGCCCGGATCGTGGCTGCAGACCCGCGCGCTACACCCGCTGACGAAGCCGACTGGGCGACCGAATATCTCGACGCCGTCATCGCCGCCAAAACGGTCGACGGGGTGGACGAAGCGATCGACCACATTGCCCGCTATGGGTCCGGCCACACCGAGGCGATCCTGACCGAGTGCCAGGGGACAGCCGAGCGGTTTCTGGCGCAGGTTGATTCGGCGATCGTCATGCACAACGCATCGACCCAATTCGCCGACGGCGGCGAATTCGGCATGGGCGCGGAAATTGGTATCGCAACCGGTCGGATGCATGCCCGCGGTCCTGTCGGCGTCGAGCAACTGACCACGTTCAAGTATGTTGTGCGCGGTATCGGGCAGACCCGGCCGAAATGACGCACGCGCCCGGATCACAGAGACAGGCCGTGGCGCGTCCCGGCTTCCGCAAGAGCGCACCGGTCAGCTTCGGGTCAATCGCGGCTCGCCCGCCGCTCTGCGCGCCGGGCCAGCGGATCGGCCTCCTCGGCGGGTCGTTCAACCCGCCGCATGCAGCCCACGTCATGATCAGTGAAACAGCGCTCAAGCGGCTGGGCCTCGATACAGTCTGGTGGATCGTCACACCAGGAAATCCTCTGAAGGACCACGACGATCTCGAGCAGCAGGAGGCCCGAATCGCGGCAAGCGTGGCAATCGTCGGACGTCGTCCGATCCGTATCACGGGGTTTGAATCGGCACTGCCCTCCGCTTACACGGCTGCCACCCTCGACTTCTTGCGCCGCCGCTATCCGCGGGTTCGCTTCGTTTGGTTGATGGGCGCTGACAACCTCAGAAACTTCCACCGCTGGCAGGATTGGCGCGGCATCGCGCAATCCGTGCCAATCGCGATCATCGACAGGCCGACACACCGCTTCAGAGCCCTCGCCTCTCCGGCAGCGGGCGCGTTGAGGGCGCATTTTGTTCCAGAGCGCACGGCGCGCGCGCTGGCCGTGCAGACCCCACCTGCGTGGACGTTTCTGACTGGGCGGCTGTCTCCCCTGTCATCGACAATGATCCGCAAGGCCGAGCGCAGGGGGGGCCGCGCTGACGCTGCTCGCAATTCCTCCCACGATGACAACAATTGAGCGGAATTGTTCACAGATTCGGTCGAAAGAGCTTGCAACGCCGCAACCCGCCCCCATACTTCACGAAGCGCCGGGAGCGGCGCTCCATCGGATCGGGCGCAGCGCGTCAGCGTTTGGGTGCTTAAAGATCCGGTTGGCAGGATCAACGAGCATAGGACCGCTCACAAACGATGAGAGCTACACTCGGGGACACCAACCAACGTGTTCCTCATCTTCCCTTGTCGGACAACCGACACGAGGCCGACGCCCTCAGGGATCAGATCCTGGAGTGGCTTGATGACGCGAAGGCCGAGGAACTGGTCGTCATTGATCTCGACGGAAAGTCGAGCCTTGCTGATTACATGGTCATCGCCACCGGACGATCAGATCGCCATGTTGGCGCAATCGCCGACCAGATCGAGACAAAACTCAAAGAGTTCGGTCATGGCAACGTCCGGTCAGAGGGCAAGCAGGCCTGTGACTGGGTGCTCGTCGATGCGGGAGACGTGATTGTCCACGTGTTCCGGCCAGAGGTGCGGGAGTTCTACAATCTGGAAAAGATGTGGCTCGCAGACCGCCCGACGGACGACCTCTCCCACTGAACCGGTGCGATGAAGTTGCAGGTCTGTTGGCTTTGCCCCAGTGAGGCAGCACAGCCGTGAAGCTGCTCGTTTGTGCTGTCGGCCGAATGAAGCTTGGGCCAGAGCGGGATCTTGCCGAGCGATACCGAAGCCGCGCCGAAGCACTCGGCCGACGGCTCTTGATCGATGGTCCGCGGCTGATCGAACTCCCGGAGAGCCGTGCTTCGAGCGCTGAAGCCCGCAAGTCCGAAGAGCGTGACAAGATAATCGAAGCCGCAAACGATGCCCGCCTCATCGCGCTCGACGAGGGGGGGGCAAGTTTAACCTCCAGAGGCTTCGCTGACCGCCTTATGAGGCTCCGTGCAGATCAGACCAAGGCCGTCGCATTCATCATCGGCGGCGCTGACGGGCTGGATGGTGCATTCCTGAACCGTGGAGCGGAAATCATCTCGCTCAGCGCCATGACGTTTCCGCATCAGATCGCACGCGTGCTCTTGCTTGAGCAGATCTACCGCGCGGCGACACTCGCGATCGGGCACCCCTATCATCGCGCATGATGGGGCATCATCACGCCTCGAGGCCGGTACGGCCCCGTGAGCGAAGAGAAACCCAAATCAGCGGGTCAGTTCCGCCCACGGCCAACTTGGGCGGTTCACGCTGAAAGCCGGGCGGCCTGCCGCGTGCCTGACTGGCAGTAGCGGACAATGGTCTCGACGATTGGTTGCCCGGTTTGGCTCCGCTCGACGGGTGGCAGCACATCGAGGCTCGGCCAACGGCCGGAGACAAGCGTGTCAGCGTAAGGGCTGGATGGGTCAACCTCGCGCAATGCATCGGCGGCCGCTTGGGCTCGGTACCGTAAACGCCTCAACGCGAAACTGAGGCCCGCTTCGTCGGCATCGGGAAGCACCAGTCCGTACCAGCCATCGGGCGTTCCATCGTTAGCCGGCATGCCGACCACGCCGGCATTAAACCAAAGCTGGGTTCCAATCGTCGCAACGAACGGGATGCCGGAATGGCCCGCAATGACCACGTCGGCGTCAGCGCGGGTAAGCTCCTCAGCGAGTACTGCAACATCGGACCGAAAGATGAATCGGTTGACCTGCTTTACGCCACCGTGAACGACAAGGAACGTCCGACCGGAATAGGTGAAACGGATCGACGATGGCAGTTGGCGCATCCAGGCGCGTGAGGCCGAGGACAATCGCGCGTTTGCGAATGAATACCAGCCCTTCGCGAGGCGATCGCAGATCGTACCTTCCTCGAAGCCGCAGCCACAGTCGTCCGCCCCCTCGCCGAGTTGCTGTTCACAGTTGCCAGCGATGACGGTGATGTCAGCCTCTCGAATGAGCCGAACCGACTCCTCGGGCTCTGCTGCATAAGCGACGACGTCGCCCGTGCAGATGATGTTGGTCTTCGGCACCCCGAGATCGCGGGCCGCTGTAAACGCCGCCGCGAGCGCACGAAGGTTCGAGTATGGCCCACCGAATACAAACAGCGGCGCACGCGGATTGATCTGGATCAATGACAACTCCCGGGGTTCTTCCGATCACTGTCTCCCAGATCATGTGAGTTTTCAAATCAAAGGCTGGTGACGAATTCGCGAGGCGGGATGATTGGCAGCTGGACTCAAGATCGGTTGGCAATTTTTTCGCCCACGCAAGCACGACGACGCAGAGGAGGGCAGGCAACCACGCTGTTCTAAGAATTGCTTCGAACGCAGCCAGCTATGCAATTGATTTATAAAAATAAAACGGGCGGCAACTCGCGTCGCCACCCGATCGTTTCTTCCCTAGACTTCGGCCGCAGCTTTCCGCTGCATTGATGCCCTGTACCGTGGCCCGATGCCGCAGCAGTGTCAAGCTGTCTGCTCTCGATTCAGCGCCTTAGCCAGCTCGGAAAACCCTTCCGCTGTTGGGATATTTTCAGCAGCGCAACGTGCGTTCCGGGCGCGCTGTCCACGGGAAACACGTGCCGGCGTCATGCACGCCCGCGGTGCAGCACCTCGAGACACTCCGCAACGCCCTCTCGCCAATCGGGAAGCGTGCGACCTGTGCTCTGTCTGAAGCTAGAACTATCGAGCCGTGAATTCTGGGGCCGCCGCGCTGGCGTTGGATAAGCAGTCGTCGGGATCGGTACGACACGCGCGCATGCACCGCCAAGCCGCTGCGATCGCGCGAAGATTTGTTCCGCGAATTCGGCCCATGTTGCCTCGCCAGACCCAGCCGCATGGTACGTGCCCCAGATCGCCTCGTCGTCACTGCGGCGTGCGACCATCTCGCGCGCGAGATCAAGCAGCGCCTCAGCCAGATGTGGCGCATAAGTCGGCGATCCGCGCTGATCGGCAACGACGTTGATCTCGTCGCGCTGCTCTGCAAGCCGAAGCATTGTCTTCAGAAAGTTCTGGCCCGTCGGGCTGTAGACCCAGGCCGTCCTGACGATGGCGTGCCGGGGATTTTCGGCCGCAACGGCTCGTTCTCCGGCCAGCTTGGTCTCGCCGTAGACGTTGATTGGTGCAGTTGGATCGCTGGGGACGTACGGCTCTGGTTTCGTGCCGTCGAACACATAATCCGTTGACAGATGAATGATCGCTGCGCCCCGGCGATAGGCCTCGCGGGCAATCAGGCGCGCACCCTCGCAGTTGAGCGCATGTGCTGCTTCGCGCTCTGCCTCGGCGCGATCGACCGCCGTATAGGCGGCTGTATTGATGATCACATCGGGACGGCCATCGGCAAGCGCACCAGCGATTGAGGCGGGCGCGCACAGGTCGAGAGCTGGGCGTCCAAGCGCCAGGGCCGTGATATCGGTGCGCGCTGCGGCCGCGGAGACCAGTGCCGTTGCGACTTGTCCGTGCCAGCCCGTGATCAGGAGACGCATGGCCCTAACCCTTCTCGCCTGCGGTGGATTGCGCGGCTCAGGACGTCGCCTCGCGACACTCCTCGTCCGGTGGCAGAGGATCGCACTTCACGTCGCGCGTACAAGCCTTCAGACCGAGCAGCAAGATCTCGCTCACGATACCGTTGAGCGGGCCGTCATAATGACCGTGCGCCTGCAGCCCACACTGGTAGAGCCGCGTCATATGTTGACCGCCGAGTTGCATGGCCCGCGTGTAGTCGTCGTAAGCATCCTCGGCCCGGCCGGCGACGTGACTGAGGTGTGCCCGAGTGTCGTGGGCATGTGGGCTCCACGGATCGAGCTCAAGTGAACGCTGAACATCAGGCCACGCCGTCTCGAAATCCCCGGAGCGAAATTTCGCCCAAGCGCGATTGTTGAGCGCGACCGCATAGTTCGGATTGATTTCAATGGCGTAATCGTAATCAAGGATTGCCTCCTCGAACCGACCCATCAACGATAGCGACAGCGCCCGCATTGCAAACGCCGTCGATCGGGTCCCCGGATCGAGATCGGGCTGCGCGAGCAACTGGCTGCAGGCTTCGATCCGCTGCCCCTCGTCGCGGGCAAAACAGGGATGGGCTTCGAGCGGATTTGCGGAGAGCCGCGCGATCGATGATGCGAAAGCGGCCACTGCGAGACCAAGGACCAGGGCCAGAGCCAGAGCCTTGGTGCGCACGCGTGCGGTCGGACCGCGCTTGGCAAGTCTGCGCGCGCTCAGTCCGGCTCCAGCGAAGACGGGACCGATTAAGTGCGAGCCGAGCCTGATGACGGCATGGCCCAACATTGAAGCTGTCGTCATGGCGCACGTTATCCTTTCACACGCGAAGCCGATCGCTTGAGTGGCACCCTCGCCGGCCCGGAAGTAGACGAGGACCCGCTTTCCGTCGTTCGTCTGTCACCCATATCAGGCGCCGAACCGAACTACGGAAAACAAAGGGTACGAGCAACATATTGCATCTCATACCGCTTTTCGATCAGACGTCCCTCAAAGCCGGATGTTGCGGAGGGTGCAGCGGCGTCTGATCGGTGGTACTAGGCGCATGAACCCCGTGTCGCCAGCAAGACCGTGTTCGGGGCACACTGCTGCTCCACCGATTGTTTAACCCGCATACGCACGATCATACCTTCCAGTCCAGCGGCTCCGCATATGCGCAGCAAGAAACCCGTCGTGCCCGCTGGCTCTGGTGACGCATCGCCCCTCAAGTCACCGCGGTCCGTGCATCGAGGGAGGCGTCAATCAAGGCGCGACCCTTTATTCGGGGATCTCGATTTCGAGGCTCAGCAGCAGCGAGCTCCACGACTTTCCGTGGCCATCGAGGTTAAGCGAGGTATTCACGCCACCTTCGAGTGCATCGTGCAGCACGAAGTTGAGACCGCCGAGCCCATCCAGTTCGTAGCGCTCGACATTGCCTCGAATAAGGCCTGCGAAGCCAGATTTCACACGTTCTGCGGTGAGAGCCTCGCGCAGTGCAGCATAGTCGCCAGGGTCGTAAGGCCAAACCGAGATGGAGGAGATGTTGCCCTTGTCGCCGGCGCGCGCGTGCGCGATGTCGTGCAAGCGGACCCGTCGCAAAGTCATGGGCGCGCCACCTCCACCCGAGTTTGTATGCTCGAACGCGGCACAAGAACCGAGTAGGTCACGACGCTCGGCGTCGCCCGCCCACGAAAACCGCCGCCCCCCGCCGGCCCACAACAAAGCATGGCCTCAGTCTCCCAAAGGACGAGGTTGCAGGCCTCTGCATCGTGAGAGCGGAATGCGACCCTGACGCGCACATCGTCAGGCACGGGACCGACCCGGCCAGCGCTCGCGTGGAGCGCCGAGACGCCGATAAGGTCGAACCTCAGCGGACCTTTGTCACCGACAAGCCGGTGAAGCCTCTCTGCCAGCACGTCTCGGGCCAGCTCTGCGCGCGCCAAGGCCGTCACGCCCGCGTAGGAAATTTCGGCCTCGGCCATGAGGCCGCCGTCGAAGGCAACGGTTGCCTTGAGATGGTCGGGTCGCGGCGAACCCGAGCCGCCAGCCACATGGACCCGATCAACACTCGTCTCGGTGATGCGGGTGTTTGTGAAATCGGCCGATACGTCCGGCGTCAGATAGCGTGCGGGATCGTGAACCTCGTAGAGCAACTGCTCTTTCACCGTTGCTGGACTGACGCGGCCACCCGTTCCAGGAAGCTTGGTGATCGTTGCGGCACCATCTGAATCGATCTCAGCGATCGGATAGCCGCATGCCTCGAGCCGCGGGACGTCCTTGAAGCCCGGATCGGCAAAATACCCGCCCGTCACTTGCATCCCGCATTCCATGAGATGCCCGACGAGCGTTCCCTGCCCTAGCCGATGCCAATCATCGAGCGACCACCCGAACGCATGAACAATCGGCGCGAGGAATAGCGACGGGTCTGCGACGCGGCCTGTGAGAACGACGTCGGCACCGGTTTCAAGTGCCGGCAACAGCGCATCGGTTCCGAGATAAGCGTTGGCACAGATCAGTGTCTGAGGAATGTCACCGATCGTACGACCCGGCATCTCCATCAGGGGCATGTCGCGGCTGATGAGATCTGTCACGTCGTCGCCGAGCACGATTGCGACCGTCAGGCCATCACGGCCTACGGCACGGGCCGCATCGAGCGTCACGCGAGCGGCGGCCTCGACGTTGGCGACGCCCATGTTGGTGACGATCCGCGTGCCGCTTTGCCCACACGGTCCGAGCACGGCGCGCATGCGAGCGGCAAGGTGCGGATTGTACCCGCGCGTTGGATCAGCGCGGCGATCGCGATGGCCGAATGCAAGAGTGCGCTCCCCGATTGTCTCGAACACCAGCACGTCGAGGGCGCCATCGCGCGCGAGCTCGATTGCAGGCTCTAATCGGTCCGACGAAAACCCGGCACCGGTTCCGAGGCGAAGGATGCGCCGATCGCTCATTTTCAAACGCTGGGAGGGGATAACCTAGTCCCGCTGATCAGCCGTCCCTGCCCCATCCGCAACACGGGCCTGCCAGGGATGCCTGATCGAAAAGCGGTACGAGATTCATTGTGTTGCTCGCACACTCTGCTTTCCGAAGTCCGTTCAGCGCCTGACAAGATAGACGAACGAACTTCGGAACGCGGGTGCTAGACTGTCTTGTCTTCCTTCTTGCCGAAGCCACAACCAGACCCTGCACCAGGCATGTCCATGATGTGATCGGGCCTGACCGTCGCAGCGGCGGGCTCGGGCGATGATGGAGCCGGTGCTGCGGCCGCAGCAGCAGGCGCCGTCGGCGTTGCGGCTGGAGTTGGCGCCTTGGTTTGGTCGGCAAAAGCCGTGCTGGCACTGAGACCTAAGAGACAGGCAGCCACGAGGCCGCCGGCAGAACGGCTGCTGATGAGTGAGGCAATCTGAGACATGTGAACCCCTTGGACTTCGTTTCGAGGTGCATGCGTTTCAGTTTGATCGCGTATCGGTCTGACACGTCCCAAAACGAGACCCGCCAGTTTGAACCGCGACTATTGCAAGTGTGACCCCGCTTCCTCCCTTCGTCGAGCGCTTTTTCTGCCGCAGGTTTAGGCGGAGCTGCCACAGGACTGGCCAAATGCCCCTGGCTTGCCGCGGATCACCCCGTGAAACGTCGTCGCGCGGCGCTCCAAAGCGCTCCACCGCCGCTTCAAAGGAGCGATCTGCAGCGCGCCGCGATCCACGCCATGCCCAAGGGGTGATGCAGCGCAGAGCCAGGACTGCGGTCCGTTGGCGCTGAATTTGCTGTGGAGGAGGCAACAGGGCCCGGCGGCCGTGAGAAGCGGCCGCAAGAAACAGCAGTGAAACTCCACATCATGATGCTCAGCGACGAACTCGACGTAACCCCGACCCCGCACGAAGTCGACGACATGGCGCTTCTTCTAGAAGGTGCCCATGGCTGGCACGCGCGCGAGGTTGCGGAGTTCTTTGAAGACCTGCACGCCACAAGGGGCGACATTGCTAGAGCCTGGGCATGGGCGAGCGTCGTTGCAAATCTCGAGCGGCGGGCTCTCGATCGCAGCCAGCCGCAGTCAACGAGGCGACCTGTCTCGGGCGCGACGCATCGCGGGCTTGCAGCGGACAAGCCGACGCGGCACTGAAGCGCACGGGAACGCACGCGGGATGATCGTGACAACAACCTCAGGACACCAAACCGAGCCAGCCAGCCCGCCAAGGCTGCATGTGCTGGCACGGCGGTGGCTCGGGTCCGTGCTGAAACCTGAGACCGAGCGTGCAGAAACGCAGCGCGCCGCGATCGCGGCATTCCTTGTTCGCGTAACGAGCGCCGCCCTGCTCTATGCGTCACAGATCTTTATGGCGCGGTGGATGGGGACCTTCGAATATGGTGTTTACGTCTTCGCTTGGACTTGGGTTCTGATCCTCGGCGGCCTATCCCATGGCGGCTTGCATGTGGGCATGATGCGCCTGCTCCCGCAGCATCGTGCGCGCGGCGAGGACGAGTTCGCGCGCGGCCTCTTGCGCTATGGCCGGATGTTCGCGTTCATCGCCAGCACGGCTGTTGCTTTGATCGGCGCCGCGCTGGTCTGGCTGCTGCAAGCCTATCTCGCAAATTATTATGTCTGGCCGCTGCTGCTCGCACTGATTTGCGTGCCCATCTACGCCCTGACCGACGTGCAGGATGGGGTTGGTCGGGCCAACTCATGGATGTTTGCCGGATTGGTGCCGCCCTACATCTTGCGCCCGACAATTCTGCTCATCGCGATGCTCGCCTTCCACCAGGGTGGCTGGCCGATGACGGCCGAAACGGCCTGTCTTGCCGCGATTGTCGCATCCTGGCTGTCCGGGATCATCCAGCTTGCGATGATCGAGCGACGGCTGCCGAGCCAGCTGAGACGCGGGGCAGCGAGCGTCGACGCCAAGGGCTGGGCGCGCATGTCGCTGCCGATCATGCTGATCACGGCATGCGAGATGATGCTGACCTACACCGACGTTATCGTGGTCTCGGCATACCTCGATGCGAGCCAGGTCGGCATCTATTTCGCTGCTGCCAAAACGATGGCACTCATCCTATTCGTTCAGTATGCCGTCGGCAGCGCGAGCGCAAAGAACTTTGCAACGCACCACGCAAGCGGTGATCACGTCGCGCTCGCAGCGAGCGTGCGCAACGCAGTGCATTGGACATTCTGGCCATCACTTGTGTGCGCGTGCATCATCCTGCTGCTCGGCAGGCCGCTGCTCTGGTTGTTCGGACCCGAGTTCACGAATGCCTATGGTGTCATGTTCATTCTCGTGATCGGCTACCTCGCGCGTGCCGCCATGGGCCCGTCGGAGTTCCTGCTCAATATGACGGGCCAGCAGGTCGCTGGCGCCTGGATCTACGTCTCCATGGCGATCTTCAACCTTGCGCTCAATCTCGTGCTCGTGCCGCTCTACGGTCTCATGGGCGCGGCGGCGGCAACGGCGACGGCGACGACGGCGGCTGCGGTCCTCAGTTATTGGGTGGCCCGCCAGCGCCTGCGGCTCGACATCGGCATCTGGGCGAACCTCAGTCGGAGCTAGTCTTCCGTCTCCGACACTTGGTTCCCTTTGCAGCACCCGACTGACCAAGTGTCGGAGGCACTGGCAACACGAGCAACTTCATGTTTTACGTGTTGCTTGTGCCGCTAACGCTTGGCAGGCGAGACTGCAGAAGGTGGAGACCAAGCGTGAGTGACGCCACATTACGCCGTTAGTTTCGCTAGTCCCGCCGATCAGACGCCGCTGCACC
>JBHJOC010000009.1:0-28461 GCA_050330095.1 Hyphomicrobiaceae bacterium | reverse complement strand
CGTTATCAATCGAAGAAAAATCCCGCATTTGGGCAAAGCCTTTGGCGGCCAACACTTTCGTGATGGCAGCGGTCAGGGTCGTTTTGCCGTGGTCGACGTGGCCGATCGTGCCGATGTTGGCGTGCGGTTTCGACCGATCGAACTTTTCCTTCGCCATTGTGGCTTCTCCTCAGTTCTTCAATGCGGCGGGCGTAGCACTCAGGCTACAACCGGCTCATGTGGCGATTGGCTCTTGTCCAGCCCGACGCGGAGGCTGTCGGGCCGAGCTCAAGACATCAGGCATACTTGGCCTTCACCTCGTCCGCGACGTTGCGCGGCACCTCGGCGTAGTGGGCAAACTGCATCGTGTACGATGCGCGGCCTTGGGAGCCCGAGCGCAGCGTGTTGATGTAGCCGAACATGTTGGCGAGCGGAACATATGCGCTGACAACGATTGCATTGCCGCGCATTTCCTGCCCGCGGATTTGGCCGCGACGGCTGTTGATGTCACCGATGATGCCGCCCACGAATTCCTCTGGCGTCACGATCTCGACGTCCATGATCGGCTCGAGCAGCTTGAGACCCGCTTTCTCGAAGCCCTCCTTGGCCGCCGCACGCGACGCGATCTCGAACGCGATCGCACTCGAGTCCACCTCGTGGAACGCACCGTCGAACAGCGTGGCCTTGATGTCGACCATCGGGAACCCGATCAGCACGCCGTTCTCGAGCACCGACTTGATGCCTTTATCGACACCCGGAACGTACTCTTTCGGCACCGAACCGCCAATGATCTCGGAGGCAAACTCGTTGCCGTGACCGGTCTCATTCGGCTCGAAGCGCAGCTTGACGCGGGCATACTGCCCCGTACCCCCCGTCTGCTTCTTGTGCGTATAGTCGATCTCGGCCATGCGCGAGATCGTCTCGCGGTAGGCCACCTGTGGCTGGCCGACGTTGGCCTCGACCTTGAACTCGCGACGCATGCGGTCGATGATGATGTCGAGGTGGAGCTCGCCCATCCCTGCAATAATCGTCTGACCGCTTTCCTCATCCGTCTTGACCCGGAATGAAGGATCTTCAGCCGCGAGCCTGTTCAGCGCGAGACCCATTTTCTCCTGGTCGGCTTTCGTATTCGGCTCGATGGCGATTTCGATCACCGGCTCAGGGAACTCCATCCGCTCCAGCACAACGGGCTTCAGTGGATCGCACAGCGTGTCGCCCGTTGTGGTATCCTTCAAGCCAACGAGCGCCACGATGTCCCCAGCGTGGGCTTCCTGGATTTCCTCGCGTTCAATCGCATGCATCAACAGCATGCGGCCGATCCGCTCCTTCTTGTCCTTGACGGTGTTTTGCAGGCTCATGCCCGACTTCACCGTTCCCGAGTAGATGCGTGCGAACGTCAGCGAGCCGAACTGGTCGTTCATGATCTTGAACGCCAGCATCGAGAGCGGCTCCGCGTCGGACGACTCGCGCTTGGTTTCCGAACCGTCCTTCGGGTTGATGCCACGGATTGCAGGAACGTCGACGGGGCTCGGCAAATAGTCGACGACGGCGTCGAGCAGCGGCTGAACCCCCTTGTTCTTGAACGCCGAACCACACAGGATCGGGTAGAACATGCTCGTGCACGTCCCCTTGCGGATGAGCGCGCGGATCCCATCGTTATCGGGCATTTTGCCGTCGAGATAGGCCTCCATCGCAGCGTCGTCGGCCTCGACGACAGCCTCGATCATCGCCTCGCGGTACTCCTCGGCCTGCTCAACCAGCTCGGCCGGAATCTCGACCACGTCCCACTCGGCGCCAAGCGATTCATCGCGCCAGATCAGCGCCTTCATCTCGATGAGATCGATGAGGCCCTTGAAGTCGCTTTCCGCACCCACAGGCAGCTGAATGGCAACCGGCTTCGCACCAAGCCGCGTCTTGATCATCTCGATGCAGCGGAAGAAATCCGCACCGGTTTTGTCCATCTTGTTGACGAACACCATGCGCGGCACGTTGTACTTGTCGGCCTGCCGCCAGACGGTCTCAGTTTGCGGCTCGACGCCCGCGTTCGCATCGAGCAGCGCGATCGCGCCATCGAGAACGCGCAACGACCGCTCGACCTCGATCGTGAAATCAACGTGGCCAGGCGTATCGATGATATTCAGGCGCCGCTTGCGACCGTCGCGGCCCTGCCAGAACGTCGTCGTGGCAGCCGACGTGATCGTGATGCCACGCTCCTGCTCCTGTTCCATCCAATCCATGGTGGCGGCGCCGTCGTGGACCTCGCCGATTTTGTGGCTCTTGCCGGTATAATAGAGGATCCGCTCAGTCGTGGTCGTCTTACCCGCATCAATGTGCGCGCAGATCCCGAAGTTGCGATAGTCCTCGATCGCGTAATCGCGAGCCATTGTCTCGAGCTCCAGCTCGGTGCAGCCGGTTAAGGCGCACCACCCCTCAAATGATCACCAGCGGTAGTGTGAGAACGCGCGGTTGGCATCAGCCATCCGGTGCGTGTCCTCCCGCTTTTTGACAGCCGTTCCGCGGCTGTTCGCGGCATCGAGCAGCTCGCCAGAGAGCCGCTCCACCATGGTGTTTTCGTTACGAGACCGGGCGGCTGCAATCAACCACCGGATTGCCAGGGCCTGACGGCGCTCGGGCCGAACCTCGACAGGCACCTGATACGTGGCCCCGCCGACGCGGCGCGACCGCACTTCGACCGCAGGCATCACATTCTGCAGCGCCTGGTGGAACAAGCGCAACGGATCCTGCTTCGCCCGCTCTTCCATCCGATCGAGAGCGCCATACACAATGGCCTCTGCGACCGACTTCTTGCCTTCGTACATCACGGCATTCATGAACTTGGTCACGATCGCATCCCCAAACTTTGGATCGGGGATCACTTCGCGCTTCTCTGCTCTGTGACGACGGGACATTCGGATCAATCCTCAAACAAACTTCATGACCACCGCTGTTGGGCCCGCAGAACCCTTCGAAGGCCTGCGCAGCAGCCCATCTCTGCGGCGATTATTTGGGGCGCTTGGCCCCGTATTTCGACCGCCGCTGCTTGCGCTTCTGAACGCCCTGCGTGTCAAGCACCCCGCGGATGATGTGGTAGCGCACGCCGGGCAGGTCTTTGACGCGACCGCCACGAATGAGCACCACGGAGTGCTCCTGCAGGTTGTGACCTTCGCCCGGAATATAACCAATGACCTCGAAGCCATTGGTAAGCCTTACCTTTGCGACCTTGCGAAGCGCCGAGTTCGGCTTCTTCGGCGTCGTGGTGTAGACCCTGGTGCATACCCCTCTCTTCTGGGGGCACTCCTGCATGGCCGGTACTTTGTTCCGCTTCGCCTGCTTCTCGCGCGGCTTACGGATGAGCTGTTGTATCGTCGGCATCGACTAGCCTTCGTTGCTGTCCGACATCGCATCACCACGAGGTCCAGACGTCAAAAACCGGAATGCTCCGACTGCAGCCCACCGGCCAGTCGAAGCGTAGGCAGAGGACGCCGAAGCGTCGTGCATGAGAATGTCAGCGCTTATCGACAACAGCGTTTAGTGCGCGAAACGAGGCGCGGTCACTACGGCCTGTCGTGAAAGTGGGCGGAACCTATACGCGCCCCCCCCGCCGGTCAACACCTGATCGTGCGACCAAACGCGATTTTTTTAACGCTTCCACACGCCCCGCCTCGCGGCCGTCCGGGCAGCGTCCGAGGCGCCCCGACACGACACGGTCCGTGGGCGCCCGCACACCGCAGCAACACACGCACCAGACCGATGAGGTGGCCTTGTTCGATGCATGCGCGGTTCAGCACCCCGGAAAACCTTCGCAGAGCTCAGGTTTTCCGGGATCAGGAGCGTGGCGACAGCAGCACGGATGGCCTATTCAGCCGGCTCCTGCGGCACGACGCCCGGTTGTTGCGTCGCCACGACGGGCGCTGGAAGGCTCTCGGCCTCCAAGCGCCGCTGTTCGCGCGCGATCAGCTCGTCGCGCCGAGCTGCAATCTTGCGCATCCGCCGCAGCATGCCACCCGTGCCCGCCGGGATCAGACGCCCGACGATCACATTCTCCTTGAGCCCCTCGAGCGTGTCGACCTTGCCGTTGACCGATGCGTCCGTGAGCACGCGGGTAGTCTCCTGGAAGGATGCAGCGGAGATAAACGACCGTGTCTGCAGCGAGGCCTTAGTAATCCCGAGCAGCACAGGGCTTGCGGTCGCAGGTCGCTTGCCAGCCATTTCCACCTGCCGGTTGCGCTCCTCGAACTCGACCCGGTCGATCTGCTCGCCCTTGATCATGTCGGTGTCACCGATGTCCGTGATCTCGACCTTCTGCAGCATCTGGCGGACGATCACCTCGATGTGCTTATCGTTGATGGTCACACCCTGCAGGCGGTAGACCTCCTGGATCTCGTCGATCAGGTAGTTCGCGAGCTTTTCGACACCCCTGATGGCCAGAATATCGTGCGGCGCGGGCAGGCCGTCGTAGAGGAAGTCCCCGCGCTCGATCCGGTCCCCATTCTGCACCGCGAGGTTTTTGCCACGCGGGATCAGGTACTCGACGGGGTCGGCGTCCGGGTCGTCGGGACGGATCGTGATACGCTGCTTGTTCTTGTAGTCGCGACCGAACTCCACCGTCCCTGTGATCTCGGCGATGATCGCGTGATCCTTCGGACGGCGGGCCTCGAACAGTTCTGCGACGCGCGGAAGACCACCCGTGATATCGCTCTGCTTGGCCGATGCCACCGGAACACGGGCGATCACGTCACCAGCGGCGACTTGCGATCCCGGCTCGACCGACAGAATGGCCTCGACGGGAAGCAAGTAACGCGCATCCCCTCCGCGCTCGATCGGAATTGGCTTACCCGCCTTGTCCATGATCGAAATCGCAGGCTTCAGCTCGGCACCACGCGGGCTCGCGCGCCAATCGATGACGACACGGCTTGACGTGCCTTTCACTTCGTCGGTGTTCTCCTGCACCGAAGCACCGTCGACCAAGTCTTCGAACTTCACCACGCCGGCAACCTCGGTCAGAATCGGGCGCGTGTAGGGGTCCCACTGGGCGAGCCGCGTGCCCCGACCGATTTCATCGCCGTCCTTCACCAGCAACCGCGCGCCGTAGTTGACACGCTGAACCGACAGCTCCTTGCCGGTTTGGTCAACGATGACGATCGACATCGAGCGACCCATGACGATCGTGTGGCCGGTTCCATTCGTGACCGTGATCGGGTTGCGGAACAGAACACGCCCGTTGAAGTTCGATTCGAGCACCGACGTATCAGCGACCTGCGCGGCGCCACCGATGTGGAAGGTCCGCATCGTCAGCTGCGTGCCGGGCTCGCCGATCGACTGCGCCGCGATCACGCCCACGGCCTCGCCAATGTTGACCGGCGTCCCGCGCGCGAGGTCGCGTCCATAACACTTGGCGCACACACCCGAAACGGTCTCGCACGTTAACACAGAGCGAATGCGGATCTCCTGCAGCTCGGCCTTCGCGATCGCGTCGGCATGCCGCTCTTCGATCATGTCGCCATTGGCCACGATCATCTCGCCGGTCGAGGGGTCTTTGACGTCCTCGGCTGCGGTCCGACCGAGGACACGATCAGCAAGCGACACCAGTACCTGTCCGGCATCCACGACGGCCTGCACGCTGATGCCGGCGTCCGTTCCACAGTCCTGTTCAGTGATGATCGAATCCTGCGCGACGTCTACGAGGCGACGCGTGAGGTAGCCCGAGTTCGCCGTCTTGAGTGCAGTATCGGCAAGACCCTTGCGCGCCCCGTGGGTCGAGTTGAAGTACTCAAGCACCGAGAGGCCTTCTTTGAAGTTCGCCTTGATCGGCGTCTCGATGATCTCGCCCGAAGGCTTGGTCATCAGACCGCGCATCGCCGCAAGCTGGCGCATCTGGGTCGGCGACCCGCGCGCACCAGAGTGGCTCATCATGTAGATCGAGTTGATCGGCCGCTGGCGGCCACCCTCGTCACGCTTCACGGCAGAGATGCGCTCCATCATCTCCTTGGAGATGCGGTCGGTGCACTTCGACCAGGCGTCGACGACCTTGTTGTATTTCTCGAGCTGCGTGATCAGGCCATCATCGTACTGTTGCTGGAACTCCCGCACGAGTTCGTCGGTCTCAGCCAGAATCCGCTGCTTGGTATCGGGCACCACCATGTCGTCCTTGCCGAACGATATGCCGGCCTTGAACGCGTGCTCGAAGCCGAGCGCCATGATGCGGTCGCAGAAAATAACCGATTCCTTCTGACCGCAGTTGCGGTAGACGGCGTCGATCATCTTCGAGATGTTCTTTTTGGTCAGCAACTGGTTGACCAACTCGAATTCGATGCCAGGCTGCTGCGGTAGAACCTCCGCAAGCAGCATCCGCCCAGGTGTCGTCTCATAGAGCCTCGTGACGGGCGCGCCATCAGCAGCAATCGTCGTGAAACGACCCCTGACCTTTGCATGAAGGGTGACAGCGCGCGCCTCGAGTGCGTGGCGCACCTCAGCGGTGGAGCCGAAAACCATGCCCTCGCCGGGCTCGCCTTCGTTCATCAGCGAGAGATAATAAAGACCGAGGACGATGTCCTGCGATGGGACGATGATCGGCGCGCCAGATGCTGGATGCAGAACGTTGTTGGTCGACATCATCAGCACGCGCGCTTCAAGCTGCGCCTCGAGCGACAGCGGCACGTGGACGGCCATCTGGTCGCCATCGAAATCCGCGTTGAAAGCAGCACAGACGAGCGGGTGAAGCTGGATCGCCTTGCCCTCGATCAGCGTCGGCTCGAACGCCTGGATCCCAAGCCTGTGCAGAGTGGGAGCGCGGTTTAACATCACCGGATGCTCGCGGATCACCTCATCGAGCACGTCCCAGACCTCGGGCTTCTCCTTCTCAACGAGCTTCTTTGCCTGCTTCACGGTCTGCGCCTGCCCGAGCGCCTGCAGCCGCGCGTAAATAAACGGCTTGAACAGCTCGAGCGCCATCTTCTTTGGCAAGCCGCACTGATGCAGCTTCAGGTTGGGGCCGACGACGATCACCGACCGGCCTGAGTAGTCGACCCGCTTGCCGAGCAGGTTCTGGCGGAAGCGACCCTGCTTGCCCTTCAGCATATCGGACAGCGACTTCAGCGGGCGCTTGTTCGCGCCCGTAATGACGCGCCCGCGCCGGCCATTGTCGAAGAGTGCGTCGACGGCCTCCTGGAGCATCCGCTTCTCGTTGCGGATAATGATGTCCGGTGCGCGCAATTCCTGCAGCCGCTTCAACCGGTTGTTGCGGTTGATCACGCGGCGGTAGAGATCGTTCAGGTCCGAGGTCGCAAAGCGGCCACCATCGAGCGGCACGAGTGGGCGCAGCTCGGGCGGAATCACAGGCACGTGCGTCAGGATCATCCACTCCGGCCGGTTGCCCGAATCAATGAACGCTTCGATCACCTTGAGCCGCTTGCCGAGCTTCTTCGGTTTGAGTTCCGTCGTCGCTTCAGCGATCTCCTGGCGCAGGTCCTCCCGGATCTTTGGCAGGTCCATCGCCATCAGCAGCTCGCGGATGGCTTCGGCGCCGATCCCGGCTGTGAAGCTGTCCGGCCCGAACTCGTCGAGCGCCTGATTGTATTCTTCTTCCGTCAGCAGTTGCTTATCGCGGAATGTCGTCACCCCGGGCTCGATCACGATGTAGTTCTCGAAGTAGAGAACCCGCTCGAGATCCTTGAGGGCCATATCGAGCAACAGCCCAATGCGCGAGGGCAGTGATTTCAGGAACCAGATGTGAGCGACGGGGGCTGCAAGCTCAATGTGGCCCATCCGCTCGCGCCGCACCTTCTGCAAGGTCCCTTCGACGCCGCACTTTTCGCAGATCAGGCCTTTGTACTTCATGCGCTTGTACTTGCCGCACAAGCATTCGTAGTCCTTCACCGGGCCGAAGATACGCGCGCAGAAAAGCCCGTCACGCTCGGGCTTGAACGTCCGATAGTTGATCGTTTCAGGCTTTTTGATCTCGCCGTAAGACCACGACAAGATATCGTCGGGGCTCGCGATCGAAATCTTGATCTGATCAAATGTCGGCGCTTGAGATTGCGGCTTGAAGATGCTGGCGATGTCGGTGGTCATGGACATGAAGTGAGTTCTCCGTCGACCTCGAGGTGTCGTGGTAGCGGACCGTCAGCGCACGGCGCTTCAGGTCGTTCGGGAGAGAGACCACCGCGAATTCGGTGTTGTGGTGCCTTGTGGTCTCTCTCGAAGCCCGGATCGGTATCACTCCGGGCACATGCGATGCTGCAGGCTTCATCCGTGAAGCCCTGATTTTTGCGAGCCCCTATTCTGCGGCTGGCGGCAGCTTGGCCAGCCCCTGTCCCGGCAAGTCGAGATCATCGTCATCATCGACCTCGGAGTTGATGAGATCGACCATCAAGCCGAGCGCCCGCATCTCCTTGACGAGCACGTTAAAGCTCTCGGGAATGCCCGCTTCAAACGTGTCATCACCGCGCACGATCGATTCATAGACCTTGGTGCGCCCTGCGACGTCGTCGGATTTCACGGTCAGCATTTCCTGCAGCGTGTAGGCCGCACCATAGGCCTCCAGCGCCCAGACTTCCATTTCGCCGAACCTCTGGCCGCCAAACTGGGCTTTCCCGCCGAGTGGCTGCTGAGTCACGAGCGAGTACGGACCGATCGAGCGGGCGTGAATCTTGTCGTCGACGAGGTGGTGCAGCTTGAGGACGTACTTGTAGCCAACCGTGACCTTTCGATCGAACGGTTCGCCGGTGCGACCGTCAAACAGGGTGACCTGGCCTGAGCTATCGAAGCCGGCGAGTTCAAGCATATCGACAATGTCGCCCTCCCGAGCCCCGTCGAACACGGGCGTCGCGATCGGCACACCGCCCCTCAGCTGCTCGCCGAGAAGTACCAGTTCCTGGTCCGACATCTGCGCTGGATCGCTTTCAGGCCCGTAGATCCGTCCAACCTTGTCGCGAAGCGATGCGATATCACCCCGCGCGCGGAACTCGGCGAGCGCGTTGTCGATCACACGCCCCAGGCCGCGGCACGCCCAGCCCGTATGCGTCTCGAGGATCTGGCCGACGTTCATGC
Organism: Hyphomicrobiaceae bacterium; assembly: GCA_050330095.1. Classification (GTDB taxonomy): domain Bacteria; phylum Pseudomonadota; class Alphaproteobacteria; order Rhizobiales; family Hyphomicrobiaceae; genus JBCBWG01. The sequence continues at coordinate 19,434 of JBHJOC010000009.1, read as the reverse complement.
GCGAGGGAACACCGAGTGGATTCAAAACGACGTCCACCGGTGTCCCATCCTCGAGGAACGGCATGTCCTCGCGCGGGACGATGCGCGAGACAACCCCCTTGTTGCCATGGCGACCAGCCATCTTGTCGCCAGGCTGGATCTTGCGCTTGATCGCCACGAAGACCTTGACCATCTTCATGACGCCGGGCGGCATTTCGTCTCCGCGCTGCAGCTTGTCGACCTTGTCGACGAAGCGGCGCTCGAGGCTCTTCTTGGCGTCCTCGTACTGGCGCTGGATCGCTTCCATCTCTGCCTGGGCGCCAGCATCGGCGAGCCCGATATCCCACCACAGGGAGCGCTGAATGTCATCGAGGACGTCCTGCGTCAGCACCGTGTCTTTGCGTGCCCCCTTCGGACCCTTCGCCACCGTCTGTCCCATGAGCATGTCGCGCAGGCGCTCGTAGGTGTTACGATCGAGGATCTGCATCTCGTCGTCACGGTCCTTGGCGAGGCGCTCAATCTCTTCGCGCTCGATCGCCATCGCGCGCTCGTCCTTCTCGACGCCGTGCCGGTTGAACACGCGCACCTCGACCACTGTGCCCGATACGCCCGGCGGCAGGCGCAGTGAGGTATCACGCACGTCCGACGCCTTCTCGCCGAAGATCGCGCGCAGCAGCTTCTCTTCCGGCGTCATCGGGCTCTCACCCTTGGGCGTGATCTTGCCGACCAGGATGTCGCCAGGATGGACCTCCGCACCGATGTAGACGATGCCGGCCTCATCGAGGTTGCGCAACGCTTCTTCCGACACGTTCGGGATGTCCCGCGTGATCTCTTCCGGGCCGAGCTTGGTATCACGGGCCATGACCTCGAACTCCTCGAGGTGGATCGACGTGAAAACATCGTCCGTCACGACGCGCTCAGAAAGCAGGATCGAGTCTTCGAAATTGTAGCCCATCCAAGGCATGAACGCGACAAGCACGTTCTTGCCGAGCGCCAGGTCCCCAAGGTCCGTCGAGGGACCATCGGCGACGATCTCACCAGCACGCACATAATCTCCAACGTTCACAAGAGGTCGCTGGTTGATGCAGGTGTTCTGGTTCGAGCGCTGGAACTTGCGCAAGCGGTAGATGTCGACGCCGGGTTTCGATGGGTCAGCTTCTTCGGTCGCGCGCACAACGATACGGGTCGCATCGACCTGGTCGACGATGCCCGAACGTCGCGCCACGATCGACGCGCCTGAATCGCGGGCGACCCGGGCTTCCATGCCAGTGCCAACAAGCGGGGCTTCGGCCCTCAACAGAGGTACGGCCTGCCGCTGCATGTTCGAGCCCATGAGAGCGCGGTTCGCGTCGTCGTTCTCGAGGTACGGGATGAGCGCGGCAGCAACCGAGACGAGCTGTTTGGGCGACACGTCGATGTAGCTCACGGTCTCGGCAGAGACCGGCAGAACGTCGCCTTGATGCCGGCATGTGATCAGGTCACCGACCAAATGGCCCGCGTCGTCGACGGCCGCGTTGGCCTGCGCCACGTGATGGCGCATCTCTTCCATGGCTGAGAGATAGACCACCTCCTCGGTGAGTTTGCCCTCGACCACCTTGCGGTACGGACTTTCAATGAACCCATATTTGTTGACGCGCGCGAACGTCGCGAGCGAGTTGATGAGACCGATGTTCGGGCCCTCTGGCGTCTCGATCGGGCAGATCCTGCCGTAGTGTGTGGGGTGCACGTCGCGCACCTCGAAGCCCGCACGCTCGCGCGTCAGACCACCTGGACCGAGGGCCGAAAGGCGCCGCTTGTGTGTGATCTCGGACAGCGGGTTGGTCTGGTCCATGAACTGGCTGAGCTGCGAGGAGCCAAAGAACTCCCGTACGGCCGCTGCCGCTGGCTTCGCGTTGATCAAATCCTGCGGCATGACCGTGTCGATATCGACCGAGCTCATCCGCTCCTTGATCGCGCGCTCCATGCGCAGAAGACCGACGCGATACTGGTTCTCCATGAGCTCACCGACCGAGCGCACGCGCCGGTTGCCGAGATGGTCGATGTCGTCGATTTCGCCGCGGCCGTCTCGCAAGTCGACGAGCGTCTTGACGACCGAAAGGATATCTTCCCCGCGCAACGTGCGCACGGTGTCTTCGGCATCGAGATCAAGACGCATGTTCATTTTGACGCGCCCGACCGCCGACAGGTCGTAGCGTTCAGGATCGAAGAACAGCGAGTGGAACAGGGCTTCAGCAGCCTCGATCGTCGGCGGTTCTCCGGGGCGCATCACCCGATAGATGTCCATCAGGGCTTCGTCGCGGTTTGCGTTCTTGTCGACCTTGAGCGTGTTGCGGATGAAAGCGCCAACGTTGATGTGGTCGATATCGAGAATCGGGAACTCGCGCACGCCTTCGCCTGCGAGTTGCTCGAGCATCTTCTCGTCAAGCTCATCGCCAGCTTCGGCGATAATCCGCCCCGTATCCATGTCGACGATGTCCATGGCAAGATAGCGCCCGGCAAGCTCCTCCGAGGGAATGAGGATTTCCTTCAGACCCGCATTCTCGAGTTCACGGGCCCGCCGCGCGGTGATTTTCTCGCCACCCTTGATGACGACTTCGCCTGTCTTGGCGTCAACAAGATCGGACGCTGGGGCAATGCCGCGCCACTTCTCTTTGATGAACGGCATCCGCCAGCCACGCCGAGAATCCTTCAGCATGAAGCTGTCGTAGAACGAAGCAAGAATCTGCTCGTCATTGAGTCCGAGCGCGTAAAGCATCGTGGTGACCGGCAGCTTGCGGCGCCTGTCGATCCGCACGTGAACCAAGTCCTTCGCGTCGAACTCGAAGTCGAGCCAGGACCCGCGATACGGGATAATCCGGGCCGCGAACAACAGCTTGCCAGAAGCGTGCGTGCGTCCGCGGTCGTGGTCGAAGAAAACCCCCGGCGAACGGTGCATCTGCGAGACGATCACGCGCTCGGTACCGTTGACAATGAACGTGCCGTTGGAGGTCATGAGCGGAATATCGCCCATATAGACCTCTTGTTCCTTCACGTCCTTGATCGATTTCGCGCCCGTCTCTTCATTGACGTCGAACACGATGAGCCGCAGCTTGACCTTGAGTGGAGCCGCATAGGTCAAGTCGCGCTGCATGCACTCGTCGACGTCGTACTTCGGCGGCTCGAAATCGTAACGCGCAAATTCGAGCGTGGCCTTGCCAGCAAAGTCAGAGATGGGGAACACGGATTTGAAGACAGCCTGCAGACCTTCGTCCGCGCGACCTCCTTCAGGCTCGCGCACCATCAGAAAGTCGTCATAGGAACTTTTCTGGACTTCGATCAGATTCGGCATCATCGCGACTTCGCGGATCTTGCCGAACTGCTTACGAATGCGGGTGCGTCCGTTGAAGGGTGTAGCGGCCATGTGGGCTCCTCACGGTGCTGGCGCGTGCGCTTCGGCGCGCGTCTTAGGATGCCGTTTCGTGGCACAGGGCCGGCTGGCTGGAACGCCGGCCGCTGTGATAGGGCTGAAACGGCTTTCCGGAGCCCCCGAAACGGCACATGACGCCGCTCAGGACCTCCGGAAAAACGCTTCTTCCGCCGCGAGTTGCGGCGAGACGGGGTCTCGCCGCACCAATTGTGAGTGATCCGCGCACGGCTCAGGTGAGCTCGATGACGGCACCCGCCTCTTCGAGCTTCTTCTTGATGGTCTCGGCTTCTTCCTTGGAGATGCCTTCCTTGACGGCTTTGCCGCCCGCCTCGACGAGGTCCTTGGCTTCCTTGAGACCGAGCCCCGTGATCGCGCGAACTTCCTTGATCACGTTGATTTTCTTGTCGCCCGCGGTCTTCAGGATGACGTTGAACTCCGTCTTCTCCTCAACTGGTGCAGCCGCGGCAGCAGCGCCCGGGGCAGCGGCAACGGCCACCGCCGCAGCAGCCGAGACGCCCCACTTTTCTTCAAGCATCTTGGCCAGCTCAGCGGCTTCCAGAACCGTGAGCTTCGAGAGATCGTCGACGATTTTTGCAAGATCGGTCATGTTGCGACTGTCCTATGAATAAGGTCGGTTCATTGGTTTCGACCTGCAGCCGGAGTGAGACCGGTTTCCTGCAGGTGTGGGTCTCTGATCATGCAGCCCTGGTCACGCAGCTTCCTGGCTTGCTTTGGCCTGGAGAACGCGTGCCAGCATTGCGCCCGGCTCGTTGACAGTGCGGACGATCTTCACCATCGGCGCCTGCAAGAGGCCGATGAGGGTTCCGCGCAGTTCATCGAGTGACGGGAGTTCTGCGAGCGACTTGACGCCATTGGCGTCCAGCACCGTCTGCCCCATCGCGCCGCCTAGGATCACGAGCTTGTCGTTTTCCTTGGCATAACCGATCGCAATCTTTGCGGCCGCAACCGGATCGGCTGAATAGGCAAGGCAGGTCGGCCCAGTGAGCAAGCCTGCCATCCCCTCAGCCGGGGTTTCGCGGAGCGCGATTTTCGCAAGCCTGTTCTTCGCGACACGCACCGTCCCGCCGGCCGCTTTCATGCGACGACGGTACTCGGTCATTTGCGCGACGGACATGCCAGCGTAGTGGGCAACCACAACCACGCCCGTGTTCTGGAACACGTCGTGGAGCTGGCCGACGAGTGCCGCCTTGGCAGCTCTATCCACCTTGCTTCTCCTCGAGCGAGCAGACCATCCAGGTCTACCGTGGCAGGCCACGGACGATCCGCGTTTCACTTGTCAGGCGGCGCTTTCGGGCCGATTGGCCCATCCACGACACCACCTAACGCTCGACCTGTCCTCGCCACGCGGTCGCACCGCTCGGCAGAGCGTCAGAAAACCGTCCCTGCGACCTCCGCGGAGGTCGCTGAACCGATCCCCATCTCATGCAGGCCCTAGAGGCTTAGAGGCGCAAGGCCCACCTGCAATCTCGGACAGGCTGCGGGCTCGGCGCCAAGTGGCACCAGCGCCCGACTACCGGGTTGCCCCGGATTCGTTGCGAGACACGCCGCCGACCGGCCGCCTCAACTTGCACACTCGACCCTCACGTGGCCGCCGGTGTGGACGCCAAAGACGATTGATCAACCCTAACGCCGGGCCCCATCGTCGACTTGACCGAGACACGCTTGATGTACGTGCCCTTGGCACCCGAGGGTCGAGCGCGGTTCACAGCGTCGACGAACGCCTGGATGTTCTCGACGAGCTGCTCCGTCGTGAAGCTGACTTTGCCGACGCCGGCGTGAACGATCCCAGCTTTTTCAACGCGGAACTCGACTGCGCCGCCCTTTGCATCGCGAACAGCTGTCACCACGTCCATGGTCACCGTTCCGACCCGCGGGTTCGGCATCAGACCGCGTGGGCCGAGGACCTTGCCGAGACGGCCGACGAGGCCCATCAGGTCAGGTGTCGCAATGCACCGGTCAAAGTTGATCTGGCCCTTCTGGATCTCCTCGACGAGATCTTCTGCGCCAACAATGTCCGCGCCCGCTGCCTTTGCCTCATCGGCCTTAGGGCCTCGCGCAAACACCGCAACACGCACGGTGCGTCCTGAGCCATTTGGCAAGTTGCACACGCCACGCACCATCTGGTCGGCATGTTTCGGGTCAACGCCGAGGTTCATCGCAACGTCCACAGTCTCGTCGAACTTCGCGCTGGCTGACTTTTTGACGAGGGCAACAGCATCAGACAGTGCGTAAGCGCTTGTCCGATCGACGGTTTCGCGCGCCGCGCGCAAACGTTTTCCTGATTTCGCCATGTCGATTACTCCGTGACCTGCAGACCCATCGAACGTGCAGAGCCGGCGATCGTGCGGGCCGCCTGTTCAACATCGTCAGTGTTGAGGTCCTTGAGCTTCGTCTTTGCAATCTCGCGGATCTGATCCATCGTCACGCGACCTGCGACCGTGCGCCCGGGTTCTTTCGACCCTCCGTCGAGCCCGGCCGCCTTCTTCAGGAAGAACGTTGCAGGCGGCGTTCGCATCTCGAAGGTGAAGGAACGATCGGCGTAGACAGAGATCTTGACCGGGATCGGTGTCCCAGGCTCCATGTCCTTCGTCTTGGCATTGAACGCCTTGCAGAATTCCATGATATTCACGCCACGCTGGCCGAGCGCAGGCCCGATCGGTGGTGACGGGTTGGCTTGACCGGCCTTGACTTGCAGGTTGATGTAACCTGTCAGTTTCTTCGCCATGGTGTTCCCTTGACCGTGTTGAGGCCCCATTGCCAGGGGGTCTCGTTCGAGAGGGCGCGGTGTCGCGGGCCGGCACAGCCCTTCCGCGGCGGCGCAGTCGATGAGACGTCAGAAGGTTCCGCGCGCCGCCGGAACCTTCCCATAACCGGGCATCACGATCAGGCGACTTTCTCGACTTGATCGAACGCAAGTTCCACGGGCGTCGGGCGCCCGAAAATCGACACGGCAACCTTGAGCTTGGACCGATCCTCGTCGACTTCTTCAACAAAACCGTTGAACGATGCGAACGCGCCTTCGCTGACACGAACCTGCTCGCCCACCTCGAATGTCACCGTTGGCTTTGGCCGCTCGGCGGACGCTTGCAGGGTGTTCATCATGCGCGCTGCTTCGTGATCAGGGATTGGCATCGGCCGGTTGTCGGCCCCGAGAAACCCCGTCACACGCGGCGTATTCTTAATCATGACGTGAACGCGATCGTTCATTTCCATGTGGACGAGCACGTAACCCGGCAGGAATTTGCGTTCGGTCTGAACCTTTTTCCCACGCTTGACTTCGATCACGTCCTCCTTCGGCACGACCACCTCGTCGATCATGTCGCTGAGGCCCTCACGCTTGGCGCCCTCGACGATCGCGTCAGCAACCTTTTGCTCGAAATTGGTGTAGGCGTGAACGATGTACCACCGCTTGGCCATGACCTTGGAGTTCCTCGAAACGTTCAGACGACGGCAGAGCTCCATCCGGGTGCCGCTCTTGGCCATGACCGGAAGGGCTTCGTCGTGCAGGTGCTATGAGCCGATCCGAAGGATCTGCGTGACGACGTAACCCAACACCTGATCCGCGATCAAAAAGAACACTGCGGCCAAAGTGACCATGATCAGAACAGCAACGGTCGTCACCCATGTCTCTTTGCGGGTCGGCCAAGTCACCTTCGCGACCTCTTGCCGAACCTCTTGGATGAACTGAAACGGGTTCACGTGATCTGACCTTCCGGCAAACTGATCGCTGGACGGAGGCGTCCGCGCGGTTTGATCAACAAGCAACTTTGGCGATGCGCCAACGGCGCATCCGCCGCATTGGCAGGGGCGGGGGGGCTCGAACCCACGACCTTCGGTTTTGGAGACCGACGCTCTACCAGCTGAGCTACACCCCTAACTCGCTCGGACGTGGCGACGATCGGGGCGCACGGCTAGCGCATTCCCGCGCGCCTGTCACTTTTATCTTGACAGCGAGAGGCAGCACATACGCGGAAACGTGGTGCGATGCAAGAGCAGTCTCTTCCGAGACGACGGATCGCGTGCTCCCTCGCTTTCAGCAGCGTTGGCTTCTGCAATCCGCAGCAACCGGCACTCAAAACCCTCCAGGATGCACCGCCAGAAATTCGGCCTCAACCGGCGTGGTCGTCCGACCGAGGACGGCATTGCGATGCGGAAACCGACCAAAACGCTTGATCACGTCTCGGTGGCGGAGGGCATAATCTGTGTACGTTTTATCTCCGAGGCCCGAAATCAGGCGGACGGCGCGCTCCTGGTCGGCCAAATCTTCGCTGTGCTCGAAGGGAATATAAACGAAAACGGCTTCGTCGACCGTCAAACCGCGATCGAAATCCCGTGCGACCGCCGTGCGTGCCAACTCGAGCGCCAGCGCGTCCGTGGCGAAAGCGCGAGCTGACCCGCGGAACATGTTCCTCGGAAATTGATCAAGAACGATGATTGCGGCCCTTACGGTTGGGGCGTCCTGAGCCAACAGCGCCGGGCTACGGCTTGCAGCCCACGCGTACAGGTCGCTGAAACGCTCCGTGATGCCACGATCGACGTCCTCGGAGACCGCGAACCAGTCTTTCGGAGCAAGGCTACCAAACCAGAAAGCCAGGACCGCGCGGGCCCAGTCCCCGTCTGGATGGAAGCCTCCGTCTGGATGTATCCCGCGACCGATGGTCACGCTCGGAGCGCCTCCAGCGATTTCGCGTCGGCGGCCTTGAGCTCGATTGATTCACCGCACCCGCATGCAGACGTCTGATTGGGGTTGGTGAACACGAAACCCGACGTGAGCTTCTCCGTCTTGAAGTCCATCTGCGAGCCAATCAGGAACAGCACGGCTGACGGATCAATCAGGACCCGTGCACCGCTGCTTTCGACGACTTCATCAAAGCGGCCGGCTTCCCGGACCCAGTCGAGCGTGTATTCCATGCCCGCGCAGCCCCCCTTTTTCACGCCCAGCCGGAGGGCGTAATTGTCAGGGTTCTGATCCATAATGTGGCGGATGCGCGTGACGGCGGCGTCAGTCAGTGTGATGACCTGAGGCCGCGGGCGCCCCCCCTTGGGAGCAGACGGCGATGACATTGCTGTCGACATGGCGAACCCCTTCAACACCGCATCATTCAAAGATAGGCGCATCGCTCGACTTTGACGAGAGGTCGCGGACCGACAATTGGCCATCCAGGGGATGCAGGTTCGGGAGACGTCGGCAGGCTCGGGAGGACTGCCAGCCAACTCCCCTGCTGTCACCTCACACGACCATCCTGATCGGATCCTCGATAAAGGCTTTGAACGCGTTGAGCAACTCGGCGCCAAGCGCTCCGTCGACCACGCGGTGATCACACGAAAGCGTGCAGTTCATCACGGTGGCAACCTCGATCTTGCCGCCCGTGACGACGGGCTGCTCGATCCCGGCTCCGACCGCGAGGATGGTGCCGTGCGGCGGGTTGATCACGGCGTCAAACTCCTTGATCCCGTACATCCCAAGGTTGGAGATCGATGTCGTGCCGCCCTGGTATTCGTGCGGCGCCAGGCGGCGATTGCGGGCTCGCGCTGCTAGGTCTTTCATTTCGTTCGAGATTTCTGAAAGCGTCTTCATCTCTGCGTGGCGGATCACGGGCGTGAACAATCCGCCCTCGACGGCAACCGCAACGCCGACATCCGAATGGCGGTGCAACAACATGCCCTGATCGGTCCACGTTGCATTGGCGGCCGGGACATCCTGAAGGGCCAACGCAAGCGCCTTGATGATGAAGTCGTTGACGGAGAGCTTGTAGGCGCGCGGTCCGTCCTTCGGCGCGGCAGCGTTGAGCCGCTGACGCGCCCGTAGAAGTTCGTCGAGGCGACACTCGATCGTCAGGTAGAAATGCGGGATCGTCTGTTTCGACTGCGTGAGGCGCTGTGCGATGATCTTGCGCATGCCGTCGTGCGGCCTGACCTCGTAGGTGCCCTTTTCGTAAAGGGCGAGGATCTGTGCATCGGGCATCGCCTGCGGGCTTGCGGCGAGCGCTTGGGTCGGCGCTGGCGCTGCGACGGCCGTCCCTGTGGCGGCTGGGGCCGCCTTTCCAATCCCACGCTCCACGGCCGCGTCGATGTCGCGCTTGATGATGCGGCCATGTGGTCCAGAGCCCTGCAGCGCGGCGAGGCTCACGCCCTTCTCGTCTGCCAGCCTGCGCGCGAGGGGCGATGCAAACACGCGTCCGCCGCCCTGCGCTGGCGGTGCTGCGGGCATCACGTTCGGCAACGCTGGAGCGGCCGCTGCCGGCGCATCCGCCCCGTTCAGCGAACTCTGGGCTGGCGTTGCGCCCCCCCCCGTCACTGGCGCCGGCCGTGCCGCAAGCGCGCTTGCCGCTTCCCCATCCTCGAGCAAGACAGCAATAGGCGTGTTGACCTTCACGCCCTCGGTTCCCTCGGCAATGAGGATCTTGCCGACTTTGCCCTCGTCGACGGCTTCAACCTCCATGGTCGCCTTATCGGTCTCGATTTCGGCGACGACCATGCCCGACTTGACCTCGTCACCCTCCTTGACGAGCCACTTGGCGAGTTTGCCCTCCTCCATCGTCGGCGAGAGCGCTGGCATGAGGATTTCAATTGGCATGTGTCTGTTTTCCTAGGGTGCAGCAGTCTCACATCGCTCCGGGACGATCAGGCGTAGAGCACGCTCTTGGCCGCTGCCACGACCTGATCGGGCGAGGGCAACGCAAGACGCTCGAGGTTAGCGGCATACGGCATGGGCACGTCGGCACCCGAGACCTTGGCGGGTGGAGCATCGAGATAATCAAAGCAATGGATCGCGACCTGAGCGCAGACCTCGGAACCAATCGAACATGTCGGCCAGGCTTCCTCGACCGTCACCAGCCTGTTGGTCTTGCGGACCGACGAGAAAATGGCCGGCCAATCGATCGGGCGCAGTGAGCGCAGGTCGATGACCTCTGCCTCAATCCCGTCCTCTGCCAGTCGCTCCGCAGCCGCGAGCGCATAAACCATGCCGCGTGAGAACGACACGATCGTCACATGGGACCCCGCCCGCGCGATCCGCGCCTTACCGATCGGCAACACCCAGTCGTCGAGTTTCGGGACCTCTCCCGCTGCGCCGTAGAGCATCTCGTTTTCAAGCACGAGCACCGGGTTCGGGTCGCGGATCGCAGCCTTCATCAACCCCTTGGCGTCAGCTGGATTGGACGGCGCGACGACCTTGAGGCCCGGAACATGCGCATACCAGGATGAGTAGCATTGTGAGTGCTGGGCTGCGACGCGCGAGGCTGCGCCATTGGGTCCGCGAAAGACGATAGGGCAGCCCATTTGTCCGCCAGACATATACAATGTTTTGGCCGCCGAATTGATGATCTGGTCAATCGCCTGCATGGCGAAGTTCCAGGTCATGAACTCCACGATCGGACGGAGCCCGGCGAACGCTGCGCCGACACCGATGCCAGCAAACCCCTGTTCCGTGATCGGCGTGTCGATCACGCGCTTGTCTCCGAACTCGTCGAGGAGGCCTTGGCTCACCTTATAGGCGCCCTGGTATTGCGCGACCTCCTCACCCATCAGGAACACATTCGGGTCGCGGCGCATCTCTTCGGCCATCGCGTCGCGCAGCGCCTCGCGCATCGTAATCGACACCCGTTCGGTGCCGGCAGGAATTTCGGGATCAGGTTCGGCTGCAGGCTCCGAGACGATCGCCGGTGATGGCACTGCTGCCTGGACCGAAGGAGCAATGACCGGAGCAGCGGCAGCTCCGTTGGACGCTGGCTGGGGCGCGGGTGAGGCCGCTGCAGACGCATCCTCGCCATCCTCGAGAATGACCGCGATCGGCGTGTTGACCTTAACCCCCTCCGTCCCTTCCAAGACCAGGATCTTGCCGAGCTTGCCCTCGTCGACCGCCTCGACCTCCATTGTCGCCTTGTCCGTCTCGATCTCGGCAATCACCATGCCGGCCGTGATCGCATCGCCCTCCTTGACGAGCCATTTGGCGAGCTTGCCCTCCTCCATCGTCGGCGAGAGGGCTGGCATCAGGACTTGGGTCGGCATCGGGCTTCCTCGGGCTTTTTGTGTAAGGCGGGGCCATTTGCGGTGGCGTGGGTGCGTTCGTCGGGGGATCGGTCAGGAGATCGGATTGAGGCGAGCGATGGGGCTTCGGGGGCGGGGTCCGTATGACGTTGTGAAACTGAACATGCCGATAGCCTCACCAACAATTCCGTTGATCAGCCGAGCGAGGCAGCCCCACCACACCTCGGGCGGAGCGTCGATAGCCATGCTCGTCACGGAATGCGCCTGGTGCGACTTCATCGGGTGCCCTCGCCGACCCAATCTGGACCAAACAACATGATCGCGACCGCGGCGAACGCGGCGATCCCGAGCACGACCATGCCGGCCCTGAGCCCCTGTTCAACGCGGTCGAGCCAGATCAGACCCGCCGGTTCGACGACGGTTCGTGCCTCAGCAAACTGCCACTTGCGGATGGCCTTCTTGTAGAGCCAGTGCCGGTTCCTCGGCACGTATCGAAGTGCCATGAACTGACAGACCACCACGTAGATCATCCAAGCCGCCAGCAGCAGGAACATTGCCGCCGAGATTGACTTGATCAGCTCCATAACCTGAAGCTCCTGAAATCGCTCCGTCCCTCGGCTCCCGCAATCGCAAGCAAGGACGGAGGGCGCAGCACGGCCCGCCGACACCTGCAGGCCACCTCGCACCTCAAGCCGGTTGAGCCTCGAGCAGCACGTCGGTGTAGAGCTCCGAGACATCCGGTTCAGGATCGTTCTGGGCGAACTCGGCAGCGTCGTTGACGATCTGGCGGATAGCCCGATCGGTTTCCTTCAGATCGTCTTCGGTCGCCAGTTGGCGTTCGAGCAGACGGGCCCTGACGCGTTCGATCGGGTCGCGCTCGGCGCGCACCTTGTCGACTTCCTCGCGCGTGCGGTATTTCGCGGGGTCCGACATCGAGTGGCCACGGTAGCGATACGTCAGCATTTCGAGAATGTATGGGCCTTGACCTGCGCGAACGCCCGCAACGACGCGTTCGCCTGCGGCCTTGACGGCTCGCACGTCCATGCCGTCCACCTGCTCGCCGGGAATGTCGAACGAGACCCCCCGCTGGGAGAAGTCTGTTGTCGATGCGGACCGCTCGATTGAAGTTCCCATCGCATAGCGGTTGTTCTCGATGACAAAGATGACGGGGAGGCTCCAGAGCTTTGCCATGTTAAAGGCTTCGTAGACTTGACCCTGGTTGGCAGCCCCGTCACCGAAGTAGCAGAAGCAAACGTTGTCGTTGCCACGATACTTGTTGGCAAAAGCAAGCCCAGCCCCGATCGGCACCGAAGCCCCGACGATGCCGTGGCCGCCGTAGAACTTCTTCTCTTTCGAGAACATGTGCATCGAGCCACCCTTGCCGCGGGAATAGCCCGAGCGCCGGCCGGTCAGCTCAGCCATGACGCCCTTCGCGTCCATGCCCGTTGCCAGCATGTGGCCATGGTCACGATAGGTGGTGATGACCTGATCCCCGTCCTTGGCGCACATCTGCAGCCCAACGACCACGGCTTCCTGACCGATGTAGAGATGGCAGAACCCACCAATGAACCCCATGCCGTAGAGCTGGCCGGCCTTCTCTTCGAAGCGCCGGATCAGCAGCATCTCTCGGTAGGCGTGGAGCTCTTCCTCGCGCGTGAAATCGAGCGGCGCGACCTCGATCTTGGTGGAGCTGGACGACGAAAACAGCATGCTCGTTCCCTCCTGCAACCCTTCCTTCGCATGGGCTGCGTTGGCGAGAACCTAGTCAAGCGCGAGCAGCCTGCCAACCGATCTTGGCCGCAAAGACCTTATCCTTTCGCAGACGCGGTTAGCGCGCCGACACCGGATCGCCCTAGTCCCGCCGATCAGATGTCCCTGCACCATCCGCACCACGCGCCTGCCAGGGACCTCTGATCGAAAAGCGGGACGGGAGTCATCATGTTGCTCGTACCCCTTGCATTCCGTAGTTCGTTCAGCACCTGACAAGACTGACTGACGAACGACGGCAAGCGGGTACGAGCGCGTTGGATGCGCGTTGCAGCTTTCCCGCTGAAGCCGGGCATAACCATCCAACGAGCCGGCTCCGGTGTCGGCACAACGGGCAGCAGGTATCCCGCGTGGAAATTTCAGTCCGCGAGAATGAGCACGATGCGGTCCCCAGGAAACGCAAAGCCAAGCGTAGTTTGTGCGATTTCTGCGACAAGATCTGGGTCCGGCGGCGCCCGGCGCAGCAGTTCGACGTCACGCCGCAAAATCTCTCGAGCCGTCTCGAGGCTCGCCAGTTTCAGGTCGGCGCCATTTTTGCGTTCGACCAGCAGCCGGCGAGCCTCGAGACCCTGGGCTCCAAATCGCGCATGGTGGAGGAAATACGCAGTCAGTCCCACCCCGATGAGCACAACCGCAAGGGATTTGAGCTGACCCTTTCCCATCACACCACCGCGTTCCAGGTTGACGGAAGTCCAAGACCGACGCACGACCAGAACGGACCCGAGACCCTCCGGTGAATCGCGGTAAACGGCTGAGAGTTCAAAACCGAAACTCGCTCAGCCGGTGCGATGGGCCAAGACTTAGGTTCCACGGGTTAAGAGTTCCTGAACAGCCGTCACATTCTGTGCAAGGCCCCCGAGGCACACGCGGCGCTTCAGTGTGAGGACCGAGACGCCCGCTTCATTCCATGCAGCCCATGCAGCAAGGGTTTGAAGCGGACCTCTCCGTCACAATCGCACGAGACCATCGAATTTGACCGTTTCGTTCAGATCGCGAAGTGCGCTCAACGCCCGCCGCAGAGGATGACGAATTTCGCGATTGCGACACCAGGCGCAAGGATTATCGACGCGATCTGCGCCTTGCGGCGGACCCACCCTTTGGCTAGCGTCCCCCACCGCCCTATAGTTCAGCCGCGCGACGCTCGCGATCCAGAGGCAGACCGATGATCGCCAACCCTTACGACCAGCATCTCGACAAGAACGCGGCAAACTACCAGCCGATGACGCCGCTGACGTTCCTCGAGCGGACGGCTACCGTCTTCCCGCTCAGAACTGCTGTCGTTCACGGCACCTACGCCCTCGATTACGCTGGGCTCTATTCACGTTGCAGGCAGCTCGCGTCGGCCATTGCGCAGCGCTACATCGGTCTTGGCGACACCGTTTCGGTCATGCTGCCAAACGTGCCCGCGATGGTTGAGGCGCACTTCGGCGTGCCGATGACGGGCGCTGTGCTCCATTCGATCAACACACGTCTCGACGCCAACATCATCGCGTTTCAGCTGGACCACTGCAATTCGAAGCTCGTGATCGTCGACCGAGAGTTTGCGCCACTGATGCTCGAGGCTCTTGCGATCGCGAAGGTCAAGCCGCTCGTCATCAACTACGACGACCCGCAAGTCGCCATCGACGGGCCGCCAGCCTCTTACACCGACTATGAAACGTTCCTGCAGAGTGGCGATGCCAACTTTACCTGGGTGCGCCCCGCCGACGAATGGCAGGCGATCACGCTCAACTATACAAGCGGCACAACGGGCAATCCGAAGGGCGTCGTCTACCACCATCGCGGCGCTGCCTTGATGTGCTACGCCAACGCCATCGAGGGCGCGATGGGCCGGAACTCGGTCTATCTCTGGACATTGCCAATGTTCCATTGCAACGGCTGGTGCTTTCCCTGGACTCTCGTGATGTTGGGGGGAACGCAAGTCTGCCTGCGCGCCGTCAGAGCACCCGCGATGTATGATGCGATCGTCGCGCATCGCGTCAGCCACCTGTGCGGGGCGCCGATCGTGATGTCGACGCTGCTCAACGCGCCGGCGCATGAAAAGCGCGAGATCACCCATCAGGTCGAGTTCATGACCGCCGCCGCGCCGCCGCCGGAAGCGGTGCTCAAGGCAATGGCCGATGCCGGCTTCAACGTCACCCACTTGTATGGCCTGACCGAGACCTACGGACCCGCTGTCGTCAACGCTTGGCACGAGGAGTGGAACGCACTTCCATCGGCAGATCGGGCTGCAAAAAAGGCCCGCCAGGGTGTGCGCTATGTCGCCCTCGACAGCGTGGCAGTGATGGACCCTGAGACGATGCACCCCGTTCCGGCCGATGGCGAGACCATCGGCGAGATCATGTTCCGCGGCAATATCGTGATGAAGGGCTATTTGAAGAACCCGAAGGCGACCGATGAAGCCTTCGCTGGTGGCTGGTTCCACTCGGGCGACCTCGCTGTGATGCACCCTGACGGGTACCTGCAGATCAAGGACCGCTCCAAGGACATCATCATTTCGGGTGGTGAGAACATTTCCTCGATTGAGGTCGAGGATGCGCTCTATGCGCATCCTGCCGTCGCCGCCTGCGCCGTCGTTGCGAAACCGGACGATAGATGGGGCGAGACCCCGCTCGCCTTCATCGAACTGAAGCCAGGGATCGCGGCGCCGACGCAGCAGGAACTCATGACCTGGTGCCGCGAGCGCCTTGCCCACTACAAATGCCCGCGCCACTTCGTGTTCCGTGAGATCCCGAAAACGAGCACTGGGAAGATCCAGAAATTCAAGCTTCGCGATGAGGCGAAGGCACTCTGAGCCCATGACGGCGGCCAGCGCGCTGCGACGGCAGGTTCAAGGCTCGCGCTCGAGACCTCTCATCGGGCGAGTTCCTTAAGGCCGCGGCGAATGAGTGCTGCGGTCTCTGCGGCCTCGCCGAGCTCGCCCAATGCAACGGCGACGGCTTGACTCGCCTGCAACGGCTGATAGCCGAGGTTGGTCAGCGCCGAAATCGCCTCGGCTGCAGCCGTATCGAGCATGGCTGGCAAGGCCGTTCCCTTCGACGCGACCGGACCTTGAGCAACAGCACCGACGGACAACATTGGCGCCTTGTCTTTGAGTTCAGCGACAATGCGCTGCGCGAGTTTGCGACCAATACCCGGCGCGCGTTCGACCGTCGCCCAGTCACCGAGCGCGATGGCGTTGGCGAGGTCGTGCGGGGCAAGTACGCCCAGCGCCGACAGCGCGACTTTTGCACCGACGCCCTGGACGCCTTGCAAGGTGCGGAACCACGTTCGCTCGACCTCGCTCGCAAATCCATAAAGCCGTATCGCGTCCTCGCGCACGTGTGTGTCGATCGTCAACGTGACCGGCTCGCCGAGCGTCATCGACCTGAGCGCACGCGCCGATGCCTGCACCTCGTACCCGACGCCGCCCACGTCGATGATGCAATGGCTTTCGCCGATGGCCTCGACGATGCCGCGCAAACGTCCGATCATAGCTTCCACCCGTGCAAGAGTTCATCCGCTGATCCCGCCGCCGCGCGCGGACGGTTCGGCATGTGAGTGACGCGAACCTGCCGGATCAAGGCTTGTCAACGCCAACGCCCAACCCCAATGCTACCGCAGCCGTTGATGGGGAGGCCGAGGCGATGGCGCGCAGATTGATCCTTTTCCGTCACGCCAAATCGGCCTGGGATGAAGCCGGCCTCGAGGACTTCGATCGCGGCCTCGCCGCGCGTGGCATCGAAGCAGCCCCGAGGATGGCCGAGTGGATCGCTGCCACGGGCTACATCCCTGATCTCGTTCTCTGTTCGTCGGCGCAGCGCACGCGCGCTACATTCGATCTCGCACGCCGACCGCTTGGTCTCGGATCCGAGCACGTCTGCTACCTCGACGAACTCTATCACGCGACGCCTGCGACGCTGCTCGCGACGGTCCGTGCCGCGTCCGATCCGGTCTCGACGCTGATGATCATCGGCCACAATCCAGGCTTGCAGGACTTCGCCATCATGATGATCGGGAGCGGCGACGCTGAGCTGATCCGTGCATTGTCGATCAAGCTGCCGACGGCGGCCGTTGTGGTGCTGACATTCGATGGCGGCTGGGACGGGCTGGCGCCACGCAGCTGCGCGCTCGAGGCGTACATGACGCCACGCACGCTCCGTGCGTGAGAGCTCGAGGCCTGCTCAGACACGAGGAACTCATCCGTAAAGCCGCTCTGAAGGAGCTTTGCCCGTCGCACCTGATCGCGCCTCCCGTAGGGGTGGTGACAGTCATCGCGCCCTCAGCACCATCATCGTGCCGATGATGATCAACAGGATGACGGGCACGAGCACTGCATTGAAAGCCGGGGCGTCGATCAGCCCGACGGCCTGGCCCAAATACTGAAGTATGGCAACGGCCACAGGGATCAGAACCGTCACCGACAAAAAGCTCTCCGTGCCGATCGCCACGACCGATGAAAATTGCAGATAGCTCATGGCCGTGAACAGAGCACCGCCGACGAGCAGCGTGAGGAGAAGCGTAGGCGGGTGCATGAACGCAGAAGGTGGCGGCAGCAACGCCTCCGGGATCGGTGCGCCAACCCCTTGAGCCGACCAACCGACGAGGATCGCGCCAACCAGGGCCAGCGCTGTCACGAGGACCAGCACTCCGGTCACGCGGAGCTTGTCGAGGACACTCTTGGCAGCCCGGTTCTGTGGGTGGAACTCACTTGCAAACGAGCGCACGTTGACGAAGACGGCCGCTGCAAGCCCGAACGCCACACCCGGCCACTGTGTCGTGAGATCGAGATCGAGCACGACCAGCGCCGCGATGGTCGCCGTGATCAGAGCCGCCCCTGCCCACCGCATTGGCCGGGATGGCCGCCCGAGCAGCGTTGCGCCAATGACGAGGGACACAGGAACCGACATCCGGATCAGCACCGAGGCCTCGGCTGGCGGCACGGTCGCGATCAGCAGGAAATAGCTCACTTCCATTGCGAGATAGGCACCGCCAACGACCCACGACAGCGGCTCGAGAGCAATCGTGCGCGCTGCCCGGTCACGTCCTGTCAACAGGACCAGAGCAAGGCCTGAAAACAGCATGGAGAGCGTGATGAACGCCGTGACATGTGCCCCCTGCTGGCGCGCGATGAGATAGACGATCGATAGCGCCCCGATGCACCAGACGTAGAGGTTTGCCGCGACCCAGCCTCTGAGGCGCGCCGCACCATCGACGGCCATGGTGGGCGTGGCACTCACGCGCCCGCTCCGCTCTCTTGGGCCAAGGCATCAACCGCGGGCGCATATCGGGCGAACGTGACCTCGGTGCCGCCGTAGGTGCGTCTGTCGAGGTTTTCAAACCCGCTCGGTAAGGCGACGGGAGATGTCGCGCCTTCTTCGATGACGACAATCGCGCCGTCGACGAGCCAGCCGCCATCGCGCAGTTCAACGAGCGCCCTTTCGGCGAGCCCCTTGCCGTAAGGCGGGTCGAGAAAAGCAAGCGTGAACTCCGCGCGGCTCGCATAACGCCCGAGCGCGACTGCGTCGCGCTTGAGAATGCGCGTCACACCACCGAGCCCGAGGGTGATCGTGTTCTCGCGGACCAGCGCCCGCGCCTCAGCCTCGATTTCGACGAACAACGCGTAAGCCGCACCGCGGGACAGCGCTTCAAGACCCAGGGCTCCTGTGCCCGCGAACATATCGATGACCCGAGCGCCGCGGATCTCGAAACCGTCGATGCCGTGCTCGAGGATATTGAACACGGCTTCACGCACCCGGTCAGATGTCGGGCGCGTCGCTGACCCCTCGCGCGCAGCGATCGGCCGACCTTTGAGGCGTCCAGCGACGATCCGCATCGGCGTTCCGGCTCCAGCGTCAAGCTTCAAGTTCGCTTTGGACGTCCGCCACCCGGTCGGCCCTGTGGTCGGCTGCCACGACTGCCGCCTGACCCACCGCTAGGGCCACGACCAGGTGCGGTTCGCGGACCGCGTGGCGGACCGCCGCTTCTGGACGCACCACCTCGGTGCCCCGTCCCCGTCTTTGCCCCGCCCGGCTTGTCATCGGGTCCGCGCCGCGGCTTTTTCCACGACGACGAGCCCCGGCCGCCACCCTGGCCCTCGCTCCGCGCACCGTCCCGCTCTGCATCCCGCGGCCCTGGCGAACCACTTCGATGAACACTTGCAGGGCGTCCAGCGCGCCGCCCCGCCTGCGCATCAGCGCGCCCATCGGAGCGTCCGCCCGAGCCGTCACGGTGGCGGGCCTCGGGGCGGTCGTCAAAACGCCGACGAGGCCGTTCGCCCGATCGAACAGGTG
>JBHJOC010000008.1:0-26441 GCA_050330095.1 Hyphomicrobiaceae bacterium | reverse complement strand
CTTGCCAACCTCGTGAACGAGGCGGCGCTGATGGCCGCGCGCGTCAACCGCCGCTTCGTGACGATGGAGGATTTCGAAAGCGCCAAGGACAAGGTCATGATGGGGGCCGAGCGCAGGTCCATGGCCATGACCGAGGACGAGAAGCTTGCAACGGCCTACCACGAGGCTGGCCATGCGATCGTCAACCAGCTCGTCGCTGGCAATGATCCGCTTCACAAGGTTACGATCATTCCGCGTGGGCGCGCTCTCGGCGTCACGATGAGCCTGCCCGAACGCGATCGGCTCTCCTACTCCAAGCAGTGGTGTGAAGCGCGCCTTGCGATGACCTTCGGTGGCCGCGTCGCCGAGCAGCTGATCTACGGCAAGGAGCATCTGAACACGGGTGCTGCAAGCGACATTCAGCAGGCAACGAACATTGCAAAGCGCATGGTCACCGAGTGGGGCATGTCGGAGAAGCTCGGCCCGCTTCTCTACAGCGAGAACCAGCAGGAAGTGTTCCTCGGCCATTCCGTGACGCAGCGCCAGAACATGTCCGAGGAAACGGCGAAGCTGATCGACGAGGAAGTGCGCCGCATCGTCGGCCAAGCCTATGGTAAGGCGTGGGAAGTGCTCTCTGCGAACCGCGATAAACTGGAGCGCGTGGCCCAAGCTCTGATGGAATTCGAAACCATCAGCGGCGAGGAATGCGACATGGTGATGCGCGGTGAGCGGATCATCAGGCCGGAGGACGAGGAAGCGCCTAAGGGGCCGGTGGGGTCAGCGGTTCCCGTGACGGGGGCGATGCGTCCGAAGCGCGGCGGTGGTGCACCCGACACGGGTGGCATGGCGCCTCAGCCGACGTAGGTTGAGGTGCGCTGACCCGGTGCCGAGGACCCGCAGTCCGGAGTTCGTGACTCACCTGGGTCAGACCCAGTAACGAACTGCGGAAAGCAATGGGTACGCGCAACATATTGGATCTCACGCCGCTTTTCGATCAGACGTCCCTGGCAGGCGCGTGTTGCGGATGGTGCAGGGACTTCTGCTCGGCGCTACGACCGCTTTGAGCTCAGGCTCAGACGGCGGGGTCACGGTGGAATTATTTCCGGGAGGTCGGCAGGTGTCCTGTCGGCCTCAATCGTTTTCGGGCCGAGTTTTCATTTTTGGTTCAGGTTCGCGGGGCTAACCCTGTCGTGCTGGGCCGTTGTCGCGCATCCCAGCTTGCGGGCAGGGGGCCACGGCGATGTCTTTGCGTATCACAATGATCGTACTCGCATTTGCAACGGGCATCGCGATCAGCACGAGCGTGCGCGCGGAAACTGACGGGCACCACGAGGGTCTCGCGCAGTCAGCAGGCGGCGCACGCCTCGACGTCGGCGTCTTGCCGGACCGAGTGGCACAGCCTTCGGTTCATGGCCTGCTCAACATGCCTGTTGGCTTGATGGCGAGCCATGCTCAACACGCCTGTTGGCGTGTTGACGGGCCGTGCTCAACACGCATGTTGGCGTGTTGACCAATAAATGAGCCGAGCCAGCCTGGACTGCGTATGAAAACGCAGAGGTCGCGGTTGTCCGCCACCTCGTTGCCTTGTGCATCCTGTCCAGGAGGCTCCACATGACCGTGTCCTCAAAGGTGGTTTCCACGGCATCCGTTCTGCTGCTCGCCTTGAGCGCCTCTGCGCTCGCGACGCCTGTCACGGACACATCAGGGCGCCCACAGTCCGGCAGCGATCAAGCATTTGTGTGCGTCAAGCACTGGGGCGTGCGCAACAACCGCGGATTCTGTGGTCTGGCGCGCCCGACCGACGATGGCCGCCTGGCGATCCGCATCCTGCGCATCAATCGAACGGTTCTGCGCACATCGGGGAACGCCTGCAGCGGAGGCCTCAACCTAAAAGATCTCGTGCCCGGCATTGAGCTGCGTATCCCGCCGGAGTGCGTAACCGCAGGCAGGACGTGATCGCGTCAATATGTTAGATGCACCCCAACGTGCGCGATGACTGGCGACCCATGCTGCGTGACATCTATCTCCGGCCCATCGGTCTTTATCCGGCAGACGTTGGCGAGCGGGCTTTGGAAGTCTGGGGCGGGATGCGCCTTGCCGACGGTTGGCTCGATTTCCTCGGTCTCGAGGTGATTGAGCGCAATGGTGCGCGTGTCGACCGGCGTGTCTGCGGGCTGAGCGAGCTTTTCGAGCGCGATTGGGGCCGCCGCTCGGTCGGCGCTGCCGATCTTCTCGAGAACGTGCGGGCGCCGCGCCCGAGGCTTGCAGGGCTCTCACTAGAGCAACCGCGCATTGTCGGCATCGTCAACGTCACGCCGGACAGCTTCTCGGACGGCGGGCATCACGCGACGACAACAGCTGCCATCGATCATGGGTTGCGGCTCCTCGAGCAGGGAGCCGATGTCCTCGATATCGGCGGCGAGAGCACGCGGCCCGGCTCGCACTCTGTTCCGGTCGATGAAGAAAGGCGCCGCGTGCTTCCGGTCATTGAGGCTCTGGCGGCCAAGTCAGAGGCGCTCATCTCGATCGACACGCGCAAGGCGTCGGTGATGCGCGAAGCCGTCGCCGCCGGGGCCGGCATGATCAACGACGTGTCAGCGCTCACGTACGATACCGACGCGCTACAGTCGGTCGCGGATCTCGACGTGCCGGTCATCCTGATGCACGCGCAAGGCGACCCGAAAACGATGCAGGACGCGCCGGCGTACGGTCATGTGCTGCTCGATGTGTTCGATCATCTGGAAGCGCGCGTCGAGGCGTGTCTCGAAGCCGGCATCGCGCGGCGGCACTTGGTCGTCGATCCAGGGATCGGCTTTGGCAAGACAGTTGAACACAATCTCGAGCTCATGCGTGGCCTGTCGCTGTTTCACGGTCTCGGCGTGCCGGTAATGCTCGGGGCCTCGCGCAAGCGGTTCATTGGCAGTTTGACTGGGGTTGCGGTGCCGGCGGACCGTGTTCACGGGTCGGTCGCAGCCGCGCTTACGGGTGTTTCATACGGCGTTCAACTCTTACGCGTGCACGATGTGAAGGCAACGCGCGAGGCTGTCGACGTTTGGCTCGCAACCTGAAGGACGTCATCGAGGCTGTGCCGCGTTGGCGGCGCGCGCCTTACCAAACGTTGCGCTTCATCCCGTTGAACAGATACTGACGCAACGTTGGCGGAAGATAAGGCCGTTGCATAGGCTTGCGGTCGCGAGGCATGTCATCGCCGGCTTTGGCGGCCCAGCCATCCGATCCTCCAGCGCCAAGCGACGAGAGGTCGATCGCCCCCGAAATTGCATGCACCAGTATCTGTTCGAGCAACGCAAGCCCGACCGGCAACTGGACCCATTGATACGTCATAATGGTATCGGTGCATGGGTCGAGCGGCACGTGCGCCTGCGCAAGCACCCTGCCCGTATCGACGCCGGTGTCGACGAGATGCACCGTCACGCCCGCGCCGCTTGGATCGCCGCTTGCAAGTGCCCAGTATCCCGGATGCTGGCCCCGATAGGTCGGTGTCAGGCCCGCGTGGTAATTGACGAAGGGTGCCGGCACCGCGGCGAGCGTCCTCGCCCCGATCAGGCGTGTGCCATAAACGGCTACGACAACCGGCTGCAGTGCCGCCAAGGCTCTGCGGGCATCCTCGCCGTTGACGCTCGAGATCGCCGTGACGCGAGCTGCGGGCGGGCGCGACACGTCAAGCCCGTGCGCAGAGCAGAGTTCAGCAATCCTTGTGCTGCTCTTGCGGCCGGCAAGCCGGATCAGAACGCTGGCCGCCATCTGTTCGGCCGTTGCCAGTGTGCCGACGATCTTCCTACGCCGGGCGACGATGTCCTTTCGAGCCTCCCGAGGCTCTTGAAACACATGCAACGCGGGGAAGCGCGCGAGAAGATAATTCGCAGCCGCATTGCCGAACGGCGTATCGGCGACGAGAAGCGCAAGCGGATTTGAGGGATGGTTTGCCGTCATGGTGGCTCGATCGAAACTTGTGACCGATGCTGTCGATCAGCATTGCCCGGTCGGGTCACGACAATGTGTTGGGTTCGCAGATCCGTCGCCCCTGAACCACGCCGGCACGCTGTTCCGACCCGGTGCACTCGGGCTTATTCCAGAGTTTCAAGTGCAAACCCTTAAGATTGCGGTGGTTCTCCGTTGTACGGCAGACCATCTCAGCAAGCTGTTTCGTTGGTTCCCGGCTGGATGCACTTTCGACACGTGTTCAAACAACGATTTGAAGCCAGTTCGTCTCAGGTGCGCCAAATCCCGAATCGCGTCACTGCTGGGGTTAACGTTCGCGTGCTTAACCGCCTGTTTACCGTGATTGGCGAGCGTACCAGCAACCATTCATAGCGCCCGCTCAGGTCGCGAGGGGCCCCATTTGGGGAACCTTTGCGGCTGTTTGGATCGCGCATGAATTGGCTCACATGCGATCTAAGAGGATCATGAGATGAGACGGGAACGACTGGCAGGTCAGTTGGGACGTACAGCTGCATTGGCGTTTGCGGTGCTTGTGTTGCCCATGACGACGCAAGCGCAGGCGCAGTTCTGGTTCGGCGGCGGTGGCGCCAACACCGAAAGCGATCGCCAGTCGGTGTCCTTCCCGAAGACATATCGGCCGGGTGAGATCATCGTGAGCTTTGGCGACCGGCGCCTTTATTATGTTACGGGACCGGGGCAGGCGATCAGCTATCCGATTGCGATTCCGCGGCCAGAGAGCCGTTGGCAAGGTGTCCTGAACGTGTCGATGAAGCGGGAGCATCCGACCTGGACACCGACGCCGCGTATGCGCCGCGAAAACCCAAGCCTGCCTGTCACCGTGCCAGGGGGAAGCCCTCAGAACCCGCTTGGATCGCGCGCCATCTACCTTGGCAGCACGCTTTACAGGATCCATGGCACGGACGCGCCTTGGACGATCGGGCGCAACGTGTCCCAAGGCTGCATTCGGATGCACAACAGTCATGTCGAGGACCTGTACAACCGGGTCAGGATCGGTGCGCGCGTGACCGCGACCTGGCGCAAGTACAACGGCCAGACATCTGCAACGGCAGTCGCGTCATCGTCGTCATCGTCGTCGCCCTCCAACGATGATTGGACGCGGTCGATCCACCGTTTCTGACCGCTCTGATTTTCAGGATGCACCAAACAAATGGCCCGGGCTGTCTCGCGACGGCCTGGGCCATTGTTATTCGGTATCGTGTTTTGCTGGGTGCGATGACAGATCAGTCTAGCCGTCCCGCTCTATGAACCGGGTGGCTTGTAGAACGGGGTTGCGACAAGGATCGTGTTCTCCTGCTTGATCAGGGCGCCGAGTTCGGCGGACTTTGCAACGTATGTCAGCCAGTCGGGATCAGCCCACATGGCAGCGCGCTTCGTGGCCCGGTCGGTCACATCGGCGTAGGCCCAAATGTGAATGTAGCTGTTGACGTCGCCGACTTCGGTTGTCCCGTAGACAACCGGCTGGCCAAGGTGGCGCGTCTGCGGCCCGAGTCCGAGCTCCTCGTAAAGTGCGAGGTGCTTTTTGATTGTACCGGGTTTGCACGTGTACGTGCGGACGTCGAAAATCATGGATGGGTCTCCTTCCCAGGTCGTTGCTTGGGTCTTCGAATGGATCGCTGTGCCTGATGGGATCGGCGTGGGTGCTGTCGGTCCCGGCGCGCTTACATCACGCCAAAGGTCTCGAGCGCCTTCACAGCACTCATGCCGCCACGGATCGCTTCGCCGACCTTATCCTCGGTTTCGGCCTTCTCGAGTGCTGCATCGATGATCTCTTGCTCAGCCTCACGCGGGATGACCACCACGCCCTCGGCGTCGCCGAACAGCAAATCACCTGGTTGGATCATGATGCCTGCGATCTCGACGGCGCACCGGTAGTCAAGGACTTTTCCGCGTACGCCCTGGTCCTGGGCGTAGAGTCCGCGCGAAAAGACGGTGAACCCGAGCGAGCCGATCTGGCGGCCGTCGCGAATGTAGCCGTCGAGGATCGCACCAGCCGCCCCAAGGTGCATCGCGCGCGTCGACATGAGTTCGCCCCACAGCGCATAGGTGAGCGAGGCTCCCGTTGCGACGTAGATTTCGCCAGGCCTCAGATCGTCGAGCGCCTCAAGCAAAAGCCCGAACGGCTTGGCCGCGAGCGGCCCGAGCCCCATCGTCGAGCCGCCATCGGGCGCGTCGGCCTCGAGCACCGGCATGGCGCGCCCGGCGATTAACATGTCTGATTTCAAGGGTTTGATCTCGGCTGGCAGAAACTGGCGCCGATAGCCCATGCGGTCCATGACGTCACCGACCACTGCCGTATGAAGTCGGGTTTTGAGCGTGTCGAAGATCTCGGTATCGTCTCTGGTCGCCATAAGCAGCATCCTCCCGGGTTTGCGCGCAGCGGCCTCTCACGGGCCGTTCGCGGTCGCGCCGATCATGGCCGCAAGGGCCGGGACCTGCAACGTTTGGCGTCAGCAGCTTGGATGTGTTGTGATCATTGCATGGCTTTCGCGCGAGCAAACGGTCAGCGGCTTGCGACAGAGGCGATGGCCTTGGCGACGGCGTGCGGGCGTTGCTCCGGCGTCGCGTGGTTGCAGTCGTCGAGGACCGTGAGGGTCGCCCGTCTCAGGTCGCGGGCGAGGCGCTTGCCGCTGTTGAGCGGGACGATGGTATCGTCACGGCACCAGATTACAGCAGTTGGGTGTCGGAGCGTTTTGTAGGCCTGCATGATCGTGGTGGCATTCTGCGGTTCGATTTGGCGGGCGCTCTCGATCAGCGCATGACGCGCGCCGGCATCGAACAGGGGGAGTGCATACATGTCGATGTCGATATCGCTGACCACATTGAAGCCAATGGCCTCGGTCATCAGCGCGAGCGTGATCGGGATCTGTGGCGGCACCAGCGACAGGGCCACATACGGCAGGATCGGCCGCTGCAGAAAGGCAACGCCCGTTGATACGGGTTGGGGATAGGCGGGGACGGCAATCAGCGCGAGGCGGGAGATCCGGCTGCGGCGCGGTGTCTCCTGAAGCGCTGCGATCAGGGCGACCAACCCACCAAGCGAGTGGCCTGCGAGTGTGACGTCGCGAAGATTGAGCTTTTCGAGCGCGTCGCGAACGAGTTCCGCCTGCGCGACTGGCGAGTAGTGAAGATCGAACGGTTTTTCGGACTGACCGTGGCCGCGTAAGTCGATCGAGACCACGCGAAACCGCTGCGCCAGCTCCGGCACAACGCGACGCCAGCTGTAAGTCGACCCGCCGAGGCCATGCAGCAGCACGATCGTGCGACCCCGCCCGACGTCCTCGACATGCAGCGTCACGGGCGGCTGGTTTCGCCCCGAGACACGCACTGTGTGCAGTTTGGCGTCCGGGCTCGATTGCGCGGTGCGCTCTGAACCTCGGGCATGAAGGCGCCCGCGCTCACCGACGCTCAGTTCGTTGGCCGCTGCTGAGCCTGCCTCGGTCCCGATTGCGGTCATTGCGACACTCGGGATGAGACCCACCACCACGACGGCGCAGCGCCACCACCGGTCCAAACGCATCACGACCCCGCTCAACTCTGAAGCCCGCTCGCCCGACAGTTAGGCACTGCTTGGTTTCAGCGCCGTTAAGGCCTGTCAGTCTCTGGGACGCCGCGCACGGATCGGGGATGAGTGGGCTGCAAACCCAATAACTCGTTAAATTCCCATTGACACCCATGTCAGACCATGAAATCCCATGAATGCCCGAACCGCACCGGGCATAAGGGCGTGGCATGGCGCAGACCCTGAGAGGGCCAGGGTCATGGCGACGGCCACGCCCGTGAGCATCGCCGCGGGATTGTGATGGAGAGTGTGAGGTATGGGCCGCCCGGTGCGGTCCGTTCCGTTCGTCGAGCGCGCGCTCGGGTGCAGCGCGCAGTGATGCGTCCGTGGGGGTTGGCCTAGGGGATGGATCGCTTTGTCTCGACATTCACGAACAAGATCGACGCCAAAGGGCGCGTCTCGATTCCGGCACCGTTCCGGGCCGTTCTCGAGCAGGATGGCTACCGATCTGGTGGAGGAGCCGGCGTCTACTGCTATCCTTCGCTTGATGCTCCTGCGCTCGATGCAGGCGGCGAAAGGCTTGCGCGCAAGATCGATGCGCTGCTCCGTGATTTGCCGGACTATTCTGACGAGCGCGACGAGCTTTCGGTCGCCCTCTATGGCGATGTCCAGGTTCTCACTGTCGACGGTGACGGACGCATCGTCCTACCTGAAAGCCTCAGGGCGCATGCCCATATCAATGGTCTCGTCACCTTTGTCGGTCTTGGCGACAAGTTTCAGATCTGGGAACCCGCGCGCTTCGACGAGCGCCGCGCCCAGGCCCGTGCGAAGGTCCGCGACCATCGAGAGTTGTTCCGAGCGCGAGCCCCCGGCGCAGTGACAGATCCGGGCGCAAACTCGGATGAGGGGGCGTGAGGATGGGAGCCGGCGAAAAGGGTCGAGGACGGGGCACGCGGAAACAAGCGCGCGCGTTGCTATCCGTCGACCCTGGCCCTGCAGGCGCTGATCAAGCCTCAGATGCGCCGGTGCACGTCCCGGTCATGCTTGACGAGGTGCTCGAGGCGCTTGCCCCGGAGGACGGGGATACGATCATCGATGCGACGTTCGGGGCCGGCGGCTATACACGGGCGATCCTGGCGGCGGCGGATTGCCGGGTCATCGCGCTCGACCGTGACCCGTCAGCCATTGCCGCAGGGCGCCCGCTTGCCGCCGAGTGCGGTCATCGCCTTCAGCTTGTGGCGACCCCATTCAGTGCGTTATCCGCATGGGCGGAAGCGCGCGCCGACCGAGGTGCGACGTCCGACCCGCCAGCGCAGGTGGCCGATCCCTTACCTGGCCGTGTTCGGGGCATCGTGTTCGATCTGGGCGTCTCGTCGATGCACCTCGATCGCCCAGAGCGCGGCTTCTCGTTCCAGGCAGATGGACCGCTGGACATGCGGATGTTCGCTGCTTGCGGTGAGACCACGGAGGACCTCCCAAGCGCCCGCGAAATCGTCAATGAAGCAAGCGAGGCTGAGCTTGCCGACATCCTGTATCATTACGGTGATGAACGGCGCGCTCGCACGATCGCGCGGGCGATCGCCGAGGCGCGCGCCACGGCACCGATCGAGACAACACGCGAACTCGCCAGCATCGTGCAGCGCACGGTCGGTCGCGGCGGCGCCGACAAGAAGCACCCCGCAACCCGGACGTTTCAAGCCCTGCGTATCGCCGTCAACCGAGAGTTCGACGAACTGGTCGAGGGCCTTGCAGGTGCAGAGCGTTTGCTCGCGCCCGGCGGACGGCTTGTGGTCGTTGCGTTCCACTCCATCGAGGATCGGATCGTGAAGCGTTTTCTTGGCGCGCGGTGCGGCAAGTCTGCATCGGCCCCGCGCCACATGCCGGAAACGGTCGCATTGCGAGACCCGAGTTTCCGTTTCGTTAACCCGAAACCTTTAACGGCGAGTAACGAAGAACTCGCCCGCAACCCCCGCGCGCGCTCCGCCACGCTCAGGTCAGCAATTCGCACGCATGCTGTGGCGTGGCCGCTCGAGCGAGACAGTCTCGGAGCCCCGCGTGTGGAAGGGGCGGGCGAGGAACGGCAGGGCGCGACGGTGAGGTCTCGACGGCGCCGTAGCGGAAGCCGCGGCTAATCCCGCCGATCAGAAGTCTCTGGCCGGCGCGTGCTGCGGATGGTGCAGGGACTTCTGATCGGCGGTAGAAGTGTGGCGTCGCGGATCACCGTTCGGATGAGACCTCGGCAGGCACAGGGTGAGGGGGACGACATGCTCCGGGTGCTCGTTGTTGCAGCCGTCATCGCGCCTATGTTCGCCGCCGTCGCCCTCTACTCTGTGAGCTATTCCACCCGCGAACTCGAGCACCACGTGGTCGCCCTCGAACGTCGCGCCGAAGCATTGACGCGTGAGGTTGCAACGCTCCGTGCCGAGCGTGCATTTCTCTCACGTCCCGAGCGCATCGAACCATTCGCCCGCGAACTGGGGATGCGCCCAGCCGAAGGCCACCAATTCCTGATGCTGCCCGCAGCTGCATCCGGATCGACCCCATCGAGCGGGGAGACTGTGCAATCAACGGGTCCGAACCGGGTGCGTTGACGATGACGGCGCACAGCACGAGGTATCGTCGCCGCTCGTCGTCCGGGGAAACGCAACGCTCGCCAGCCGGCACAATGCCGCAAGGAGCATCGGCGCAGGCGCACTCCGTGAGCCAGGCGCTGAGGTTTGGTGCCATTCTTTCTGCGCTCATGATCGGGTTTGCCGGTGTCGGCTATCGCCTCATCTCGCTCGCCATCGAAGGGGAGAACCGGCCTCGTCTCGCCGTCAGCGCACCTGTCAGTGAGAGTCTCAACCGTCCAGCGATCCTCGACCGTCACGGCAATATTCTCGCGATCGACATCCTCCTGCCGTCGCTCTTCGCCGATCCGTCCCGGATGGTCGACCGCCGCGATGCAATCGATCGCCTGCGCCCCGTCCTGCCGCCAGCCGATGCCCAGCGTCTGGAACAAAGGCTCGCGAACCCGAACACCCGGTTCACATGGATCTCGCGCAAGGTATCGACAGCGCTGCTTGAGCGCGTGCGTGAACTCGGAATTCCGAGTGTCGACCACCGCTGGGAAACGAAGCGCACCTATCCTGCAGGGACGATCGCGGGCCACGTGATTGGCGCTGTCGACATCGAGAACCGGGGCATTTCCGGCCTCGAACGCCATCTCGATTCCATTTCGGGCCAGCGGATCGCGCGCGACGAGGGGGCTGGAGCGCGACCGCCATTGCGCGCTTCGCTATCAATTGCGGTGCAGCATGCGACGGAGGAAGTGCTCGCTGCTGCGGTCCGACGGTATCATGCGCGGGCGGCTTCTGCTGTCATCCTCGACAGTGAGACGGGAGAGGTCTACGCGTCCGCGAGTTGGCCAGAGGTCGATCCCGCATTCCCTGAAACTTGGATCGTGGATGGCCCGATCGACCACGCGGGCGGCGGCGTTTTCGAGCTCGGGTCGATCTACAAAGTGCTCACCATTGCGATGGGTCTCGAACGCGGTGATGTCACAATCGAGACCGCCGTCGATGCCCACATTCCGATCGAACTACCGGGCGTCAGGCTCGCCGATCGCGCGACGCCAAATCCGTTGAGCGTCCGCGACGTGATGCTGCGATCCTCGAACGTTGGCGCAGCCCGGATCGCGCTCGAAGCCGGGGCGGAGGCCCACTTCGCATTTCTGGCCAAGCTCAGGATGGCGGGACCGATCGAGACCGAGCTTGGTCTCATGCCCAAGCCGATCTACCCACGCCCGTGGCGGAGCCCGGAATCCGTCATGGCGTCATTCGGGTATGGTCTGGCTGTGGCGCCAATCCAGTTCGCAGCGGCGGTCGCGACGCTCGTCAACGGTGGCTATCTCGTCACGCCAACCTTCGTTGCAGAGGGCGGAACGCCACGCGCGGCGCGCAAGCAGGTCCTCGATCCCGAGGTGAGCCGCACGATGCGTTCGTTGTTCCGCGACACCGTGCGCCACGGGACGGGACGTCTTGCTGGCGTGCCCGGATACGATCTTGGGGGCAAGACCGGTACAGCACAGATCCTCGGCCCGAACGGCAGGCGCGGACCTGAGGTCCTCAGTTCGTTTGTCGCGGTGTTGCCCGCGGATGCGCCGCGCCTCATCACGCTCGTGACGCTCCATGCCCCGCAAGCGACGACCGGCACGGGGGCGACCGCAAACGCCGCCGACACTGCGGCCCCGGTCACAGCTGAACTCATCGCACGCATCGCGCCGCAGCTCGGCGTGCTGCCGCAGTGATCGGCGCTCAACGATTGTGGTGGCTCAAAAGTCACTTCTGCTCAGGCCGATGTGACTGATCGTTCGTACCCGCTTTCCGAAGTTCGTCTGTCACTCTTGTCGGGCGCCGAAACGAACTTCGGAAAGCAAAGGGTACGAGCAACCTAATGACCCTCGTACCGCTGTTCGATCAGAAGTCCCTGGACGGCGCGTGTTGCGGATGGTGCAGGGACTTCTGATCGGCGGGACTAGTGGCCCGGTGCCGGTCCAGCCTCGCTCCGTCGTTAACCGACGCCTTCGAAATGAGCCCTCCAGCCGATGTCGTCGTCGATCATCAACCTTTTCCGCCTGACACGAGCCGGCCTCGTGATGGCGCAGCACGGCGTCAGGTTCGTGCCGCGCGGGATGCCTGTGCCGGCGCCGCTCAGGCTCGCGCACGTGCTGACCTGGCCGCTCAGAGCCTTCTCCTACGTCACGACAGGCCGACGTAAGCGCGCAACGCGGCTGGCCAATGCCCTTACCGCACTCGGGCCGAGCTACATCAAGCTTGGGCAATTCCTCGCGACCCGGCCCGACCTGATCGGCAGCGACCTCATTGAAGACCTCGCGGAACTGCGCGACGCCCTTCCTCCGTTCTCAATGAAAGAGGCGAGACGTGTCGTGGAGGACAGTCTTGGCGGCAAGCTGGAAGACCACTTCACGTCTTTCAGCCCGCCGATCGCCGCCGCCTCGATCGCGCAGGTCCACAAGGCAACCGTCCGCGACCGGGATGGCACTGAACGCACCGTCGCCGTTAAGATCTTGAGGCCCGGCGTGGAGCGCCGCTTCAAAGCAGATCTCGAGAGTTACAGGTTCGCAGCCTCGGCCATCGAACGGTTTCACCCGCCATCGCGCCGGCTGCGCCCCGTCGCCGTGGTCGAAAACCTTGAGCGGACGACCGACCTTGAGATGGATCTGCGTCTCGAGGCGGCAGCAATCTCGGAAATGCATGGCAATATCGGGCAGGACCGCACCAAGGCCGATGGACGGTTCAGGGTTCCAGGAGTCGATTGGCAGCGAACCCAGAAGCGTGTGCTGACGATCGAATGGATCGACGGCATCAAGGTGTCGAACCGCGAAGCGCTGACCGCTGCGGGCCATGACCTCGAGCAGCTTGGGCTCACGGTCTTGAGATCGTTCCTCCGGCACGCGATGCGCGACGGGTTCTTTCATGCGGACATGCATCAAGGAAACCTGCTGATCGAACCGGATGGAACGGTCGTCGCCGTTGATTTCGGCATCGTTGGCAGGCTCGGGCGCATGGAGAGGCGGTTCCTGGCTGAAATCCTGCACGGCCTCATCAACCGCGATTACATGCGCACAGCGCAGGTGCACTTCGACGCCGGCTATGTCCCGCCCCACCACGATGTTGCGGTTTTCGCCCAAGCGATGCGCGCGATCGGCGAGCCGATCTTCGGTCGCCCGGCCGAAGAGATCTCCATGGCTGATCTGCTGGGCCAGTTGTTTGCTTACACCGACGTGTTCGACATGGAGACCAGGACCGAACTGATCCTACTGCAAAAAAGTATGGTGATCGTCGAAGGGGTCGCGCGCGAACTCAATCCGAAACTCAATATGTGGACGGCGGCCGAACCCATTGCGAAGGAATGGATTGCGTCGAACTATGGCATCGCCGGCCGGATCCGCGAGGCCGGCGAGAGCGCCACGGAGTTCGGCAAGCTGGTCAGCGACGTGCCGCGCTTGCTCCATCAGGCCGAGAGCGCGACAAGCGCGCTCGCCGAGACAAGCCGAAGTGGTTTCCGGCTCCACCCGGAGACGATCCGGAAACTGACGGCGGAACAGCAGCGAGGCTCAGTGTGGCAGTCAGCGGCACTCTGGGTCGGAGCCGCTGCACTCGTCGCGATTGCCTGGAAGATGCTAGCTGGGTGAGGTCGCATGCTGGCAACAGCTCATGCTAAGCCTGCCGCAAGTCTGTTCAGGAGGCGGCCGGCCGCCTCCGACAGCACGTCCGGAGGCACCGATGACTGAGCCTGCGCGTCCGCACACCAGCGGCATCAAGCACTTGCACTTCACCGAGACCGAATTCGCTGAGCGGCGTGCCCGCGCATGCCGCGCGCTCAGAGACCAGGGACTCGACGCTCTGCTGATGTTTCGGCAAGAGTCGATGTATTACTTGACCGGCTACGATACGTTCGGCTACGTACACTTCCAGGGCCTGGTGCTGACCGCGGACGGCAGAACCGCGCTGATCACGCGCGCGCCAGACGTTCGGCAAGCCCGCTTCACCTCGACCATAGATCAGATCGACGTTTGGGTGGACAGCCCCAACGCGGCCCCCGCCCTTCGCCTCCACGATCTGCTCGCAAACATGGGTCTGTTCGGCTCGGCGCTCGGTGTCGAGTTCGACGCCTACGGATTGACGGCAAAACTCGGCAAAGACCTCGAGACCGCACTTTCGGGCTTTGCAAAGCTCGAAGACGCCTCGCGGCTGGTCACACAGTTACGCCTGATCAAAAGTGAGGCCGAGATCGTGTATGTCCGCAAAGCCGGCGAACTCGCCGATGCTGCGTGGCAGGCTGCACAAGACACCGCGTATCCCGGTGCATTCGAAGGCGAGATCCTCGCTGCCATGCATGCCGCTGTCTTTGCTGGCGGTGGCGATGACCCGGCGAACGAGTTCATCATCGGGTCTGGGCCTGGTGCACTGATGTGTCGCTATTTCACCGGCCGGCGCTATCTCGAACCGCAAGACCAGCTGACGCTCGAATTCGCCGGAACATACCGCCACTACCATGCCTGCCTGATGCGCACGCTCGCCATCGGCACCGCGCCCGTGCGTCAGGTCGACCTCTCGGCAAGGGCCAAAGACGCGTTGCTTGCTTGTGAGCAGGTCCTTCAGCCGGGCCGAACTGTCGGCGATGTGTTTGCAGCCCATGCATCAACACTCGACCGTGCAGGGCTCTCCCGCTACCGGCTCAACGCATGTGGGTATTCCCTCGGTGCCACGTATGCTCCGAACTGGATGGACTGGCCCATGGTCTATGAGCGCAATCCCGTCGTCATTGAACCTGGCATGGTGTTTTTCCTGCACATGATCATCTTCGATGACGACACAGGCCTCGCCGCCACCCTCGGGCGCACATCGCTCGTCACGTCCTCCGGAGCAGAGGCCCTTTCGACATCAGAGCTCGATTTGGTCGTGATCTGAAGGACTTGATCTGAAGGACTTGGCTCCGGCATCGGCCTCAACGCCGCTTCAGGACCGGTGGTGGCTTTCGGCGGCTGCCAGCACGTGGCCAATCACGATATCAGCAGCCGTTGCCATGTTAGCCACGGCAGGATCGAGCGAGGCAACCGAAAGGCATGCAAGACGGGGCGTCTCGCGGATCATGCGCCGCACATCCTCGACACGCGGACCGCCGCGCACGGCCACTGCATTTGCGTGCAGGACGTCGGCGTCGTGAACATCGCAGTCGAGGTGGAAATACGTGAGTTCCGTCCCCTGAAGGCGGAGCGCCACAGCACCCGCATCGGCGATGATTGGAACGCCCTCGCTGTCGATCAAATCCCGCTCGGGGGGATCGATTGACCGGGCACCGTAGAGCGCGCACCGGGCAAGGTTCGCTGGGGCCGCCAACCCGGCTTCAGCTGCAGCGAGCGCCCTCCAACTTCGACCCGTCGCCACGGACAGGGCCATACCGTCAAGCAATCCGGTAACGGTCGTCTCGGGCGTATTAAGATCGGGATGGGCATCAGCCCAGACGATGCCGAGACGATCCCCGAACCCGATGCCGGCAACAGCACCAACCGCCGCAAGGGTGCAACTTCCACAGACGATGACCGGGAACTCGCCCTCCTGACGCGCGCGCCGCACCTCGCCAGCGATCTCGCCGGCGAGCGCAAAGCCGCTGATAAGTTCTTCGGGGTGGTCCCTGTTGCTCATCAGGATCGATTCGATCACGTCATGGCCTGCCGCGTGAAGGCGCTTGGCAAGCCCTGCATCACGCAGGGCCCACGGCACGTCACACCACGTCATACCGAATGGCTGTGCCGGCCAGTAGGCATAGATGAGCGTTACCTTGGCCATGTCGTCCCAGCCCTGTCGTCTCAAACGTAGCTTCGCGTCCGTCTCACATCACCGGCCGAACGGGAATCGGAAGCCTTGCCATTGCGAGCCGTTCGAGCGCGGCCCTGGGTTCGATGCGCCCATCATAGAGCGCGCGACCGCTGATAGCACCCTCGAGAACAAGCGCATCTGGCGCGCAGAGCGCATCGATATCAGCCATGCTTGCCAAGCCGCCCGACGCGATGACTGGAAGCTTGACCGCGTTGGCCAGCGCGATCGTTGCAGGCAGGTTCAAGCCCTTCAGGATTCCGTCTCGATCGATGTCGGTGAAGACAAGTGCCGCCACGCCTGCATCCTCGAAGCGCTTGGCGAGTTCAACGGCTGTGAGGCTGCTGGTTTCAGCCCAACCCTCGACTGCGACATACCCACCCTTGGCGTCGATCCCCACGACGATCTGACCGGGAAACGCGGCGCATGCCTGACGAACCAGGTCAGGGTTTCTGACGGCTGCCGTGCCGAGAATCACTCTCTGGACGCCTTTTGCGAGCCAGGATTCGATTGTTGCGAGATCGCGAATACCTCCGCCGAGTTGCACCGACATATTGGTCGCACGGAGGATCGCCTCGACAGCAGCACCATTCATTGGACTTCCAGCGAACGCGCCATCAAGGTCGACGATGTGCAGCCAAGAGAACCCCATCATCTGGAACTTGAGGGCCTGATCCGCAGGGTCATCGTTGAAGACGGTCGCTTGCTGCATGTCGCCGAGCTTGAGACGGACGCAGGTCCCGTCCTTGAGATCGATTGCCGGAAACAGGATCACGTGAACATCTCCATGGGCCGTCGTGGCCAAGCACGCGCTCGCCCACCATCTGCCGACAAGCAGCGCGCTCCGCCAAGAAATTGCTATTTTGTTCTGGCACCTGCTGCGGTCAGATGGTGCCAAAGTCAACCCCTCAGGGCCGAGGCGGCCCGGGTTGTCGGCATGTGTGATCTCTGTCTGGTCAGGGCCCGAGCATCCGCCCGTCGCGCGGGCCGCAGACTGCTGCGAAATGGCAAGAGGGCAACGGATCTGGAACGGAGCCGCCATGAACGCGACCGCTTCAGAGTTTGCAATGACGTCGGCGGTCCCGACCTCATGCGCTGTCTGACGTTGGGAGTCTTCAGTGATCAAGCGTTCGCAGGCCGACAGCCTGGAAGCGGAAGCGTTGGCCCTCGGCCAGCCGTCGACCTCCACCAGATCAGGGCCACTGACCGAGCAAGACGCGGTCGATATCTGGATCGCCCGCTGGCTCCGCATCCGTCGCAAAGACATCAGAACCCGCTACGCCTGCGACCCCCGGCGTCTCTACGAGATCTGGGAAGGGACACGCTTTCCAGCATCGAGAGAAAAAGCGCTGACCGTATTTCGTGAGCGCTTTCCTGGGCTCATCGCCCAGTGCGATCTCAGTCATCATCGTCGGATCCCGATCCGCCAGCGGTGCAGCCACCAGCTCTCCCTGTTCGACTGAGCGCGCGCAGCGATCTTGGCCAAAGCTTGGCGGTCCACGGCTGTGGGTCTGGGTTTACGTCGTCTAGCCGCCTTGCGCATGCATGGGAAATAAAATAGAACATTTGCGAACTTTCTCGGTGACAGCCGCGGAGCAAATCGCTATGTTCTTTTTACGTTCTCGATGCCCCAGATTGGTCATCTGCCCCACACTTGACCCGAGAACGCCCCAGCGGTGCCGATAACGGATGAAATAAACAAGTGTCGAGTTGTGCAGTCAGCGTTCAGTTCCGCGTTGTGTCTTGGTTCTCGCGTTCCGTTGTCGGCGCCGCCCCACCACAGGATGCGCCAGTCAGTTTCCGCACATCGAGCCGACGAGAGAACCCCGATGACCAACGCTGCACACACCCTGTTTGTAATTTCCTATGATCTCGCAACGCCACTCCGGAACAAGCATGCCGTGGCGGATGCCATCATGGCGTCGGGAGAGGCCTGGGCGCGACCGCTGGAATGCACGTGGTACGTGCGCGGAGCAGAAACGCTCGCTGCGCTGAGCGCGGCGCTGGCCCCCGTGTTCGATGATGAGGACGGGTTCATCATCCAGCGCGTCGACGAAGACGTGGCACTCGGCAATACGACCCTGCGCTGGTTTCGTGCGCGCGCGCGGGTCGAGCCCGGTCCGGGCGCAGACATCCTGCCGTTCCCACTGCCGCGGGCCGAAACGCGTGCCGACAGCGTCACAAACCAGACGCTTGCCGAGGCGAGTTGAGGCAAGTCGTTCGCGACGCGGGTCTCGTGACGCATCACGCCTGAATTGGCCTGTCCGTGCATCGGCATAGGTGCCAGTTCAGGCGCGACTGGCCAGTCGCCCTCAACGACGCTGCTGCGGCACGACGCGACGTCCGCGGACGTCGCGTGTCTCGTGATAGCTCCCGGCGTCATCGACATCGATGAGTGCCGGGCCAAGCACGGCGCCGATGCTGTCGCGGTTATTGAGGCAATCAGCGAGCGCATGCTCTGTCGACCACCGCACTGCCTTGAAGGGCCGTTGAATTCTGGGCGTTCGGCGGGCTGCAACCGCCCAAAAACCACCGTCCGGGGTTGGAGCGAAGGCAACCGATGCGCGCATTGCGCTGCGTGCAACCTGGACGACAGCCGCCGCTGTGATGCCTGGAATATCGGTGCCAACGATCACGACCGGGCCCGGCGGCATCAGGTCAAACATGGCCTGCATTTTCGCGCCGAGATCGCCACGAGGCTGGCCAATGCGCCGTGTCGGCAGTGGCAGCGTCGTGGTGCGCCTCTCGGGCGCAGGTGCGACGGCCAGCCAAACGTCGAGCCTTCGATCGTGTTCAAGGCGCGCGACGACGGCCCTGACGTTCGTTCGGTAGAACCGGGTCGCGTGGACCGGGCCAATGGTGCGTCCCAACCGAGTCTTGACCCTACCTAGCATTGCCGATTTGGCCATGACGACAACCTGGATCGCGCGGGTTCGTGCCTGGCGCGACACGCCGTTGCGCCGACCGTTATGTCCCAGGGCGCCCACGGATGATCCCTCGACTTCCCTGCGACGGGCTGCGCATGACGACACGAGAGGTGAACAGGGCCAAGCGATCCGCCCCACCCGCCGACGCGGCTCCAACGTCATGCCTTGGTTCTTGCTCGGACGGATGGGCCCGTTCGCTGGAGCGCTGCCCTCAGGCTGCCTGGACGAATGCGTAGCCGCTCCCATCCTTTTCGAGCCGCCCCGCACCCGGGAAGCCGAAGTGATATCCCGTAACCAGGAGGCCATCCGCAATGGCCATATCGAAGATGCGCTTGCGCGTCGCAACAGCCATTGGACCATCCATGTCGAACATCACTTGCCACTCCGGGTTGGCAACGAACAACGCTGGCACGTTGGCAACGTCACCAAGCACCATGGCCTGCGACGCGCCGGACGCGATCCGATAGGCTGTCTGTCCCGGGGTATGTCCGTATGCGGAGACAGCGGTGATGCCAGGGGCAACCTCCGCGCCGTCAGCAATGCGGACAACGTTCTCCCACTTGGCGAGCGTGGCCCCGATCCTGTTTGCCAAACCCTTGCGCCCGTCTGGCATGGCAGCCACCGAGGCCGGGTCTGTCCAATAATCGATCTCAGCCTTGGGCACTATGATCTGCGCGTTCGGGTAGATTTGTTCATTCGTGTCCTTCGCCATCAGCCCGAAAATATGGTCCGGATGGAAATGGGTCACGATGATTGTGTCGACGCTGTCCTTCGTCACACCAGCAGCCTGCAAGTTCCCATCGAACAGTCCAGCAGTCGGCGCAAGCTGACCCCCCGTGCCGGCGTCGAACATGATGGTGCGTCCGCCGACCTTTACGATCGGAACCGTAAACGTGATCGGGATGACGTCGCCATCACGGCCTGCAGCCGCCAAGGCAGCCTTGATCTCGGCCCCGGACACGCCTTTGATGAAATCGTCACCGATCGGCCGCCGGTTGACGCCGTCATAGACCATGATCAGCTCTGCATCTCCGACTGCGATCCGAGAAAAGCCCTGACCTGCCTCGGGAAGCTCGCGAGCCGTCGCAGCTGAGATGAACGCAATCGGTCCATTGAGCCCGAGAACCGTCGCTGCAACAGCGCCGGAAACCACAACGTCGCGACGTGACATCGACATGTTTTCACTCCCGAGGAAGATCCGGCCGCGCGCATAGGTCAATTAAAGCGCGACGCCACACTGGCGTGGTCCATGCCGCTTTTGACGGCGCGCCCGTCGTTGGTCGAATGACAAATTCGTCACCTCGCTGGTGTTGGGAGCTGTCATCTGGGGTCTCGCCCCCCATAAATCCGCTGGATCGTCCCGATCGGAACGCCGATGCGATGCAACACGAGGCAGGTCCAGTTCCGGACGACTCGGCTGGCATAGCCCGCGCGGCGGTAGCGCGCGGCTGATGTCAACGCACGGCTGCGTAGCATGGTCACTCGCTTGCGGCCCAGCCTGCGGACGATTTCAACGTCTTCCATGAGCGGCAGGTCGGGGTAGCCACCGACAGCATCGTAGAGAGCGCGCGACACGAGAAGGCCCTGGTCGCCGTAAGGGAGGCCGAACAGCGAACAGCGCGCGCTGACCCCAGCTTCCACGACCCGTGGCGCGAGGCCGGAGTCATCCAGCGCAAATCGGAATGCAGCCGCACTGTCATCGCGTCGCCCGGCGCGAATTCCATCGATGAACCCGGCGACCTCGGCCTCCCAACCCGGTTCGAGGGCCGTGTCCGAATGGAGAAAAAGCAGCCAGTCCCCGCGTGCGGCCGCTGCGCCCGTACGCAGCTGAGGGCCGCGCCCTCGCTGCGCGACGGAGATGATCTCGGCACCGGCTGAATCGGCAACCGCTAGGGTATGGTCGGTCGACCCCGCATCAACGATCACCACATCCCTCACGACGCCTGCGACGACGCCAGGCACCAGAGACGTGAGCGTCGTTGCAAGTGTCAAATCTGAGTTGAGCGTAGGGATGACAACGGTGATCATAGCCGCTTCGGCGTTTCGTGAGGCGTCGTGCGATAAGTGAGCGGTCCGTGCATCGAGGCTGATGTCAATAAAACCGCGATAAACGCCTCACTCATTCATGGATGTTGCAAATGGCCCACACGTCGCGCGAGAAGCGGTCGTCGGTCGCGGCTCAGAGGCGATCATGGCGCAATGGGCCACTGCTGCGCTGCACCATACCTCGTCGGCGAACCTAGCTCAAACGTTCTTTTTTGTTCTTGTTTTGATCCTCTTCTTCCTCTATGTCGAAGCTGGTGACATTCTCAGCCCGGGCCCGACGATCGATGACAAGCTTGCTTCCGCGACCCGCCCGATCGAGAGGCGCGACCCCGGGTCATCCGCTCGCACCGCGATGCGAGGGCGACCCCAGCGATTGCGATACAGTTGGCGGAACACCGGGCGACACAGCGCAGGTGTGGCGCGGCCGTGGGGCGCGCAGCAACGCCGCCGGGCGTTACGAGCCGGTGCAGCGCGACGGGTTCGACGAGGGGTGGGGCCGGGATGATAGGGTCCAGATGGTGCCGACCGTCGTGACACACGAACGCGTGCGCACGATCATTTCTCGCAACGACAGCCCGGACATTTCGTTCGACCGCTCAATTAACCCTTACCGGGGTTGCGAGCACGGCTGCATCTATTGCTACGCGAGGCCGACCCACGCGTATCTGGGCCTTTCTCCAGGCCTCGACTTCGAAAGCCGGATCATCGCGAAGGAGAACGCTGCCGAAGCGCTGCGCCAGGAGTTCGCGGCGCCGGGATACCGCCCGTCCACCATCGCGCTCGGTGCCGTGACGGATCCCTACCAGCCGGTCGAGCGGCAGATGCGGCTGACGCGCGCGATCCTTGAGCTTCTGAACGAAGCGAAACACCCGGTCGGGATCGTGACCAAGTCAGCCTTGATCGCGCGCGACATCGATCTTCTTCAACCCATGGCGAGCGAAGGGCTGGTCAAGGTCGCGGTGTCCATCACGACGCTCGATCGGAAGCTGGCGCGGTCCATGGAACCAAGAGCGGCAACGCCTGCACGCCGGCTCGAGACGGTCGAGCGGCTCGCCGCAGCCGGGATCCCGGTCACAGTCATGATGGCGCCGATCATCCCCGGTCTCAATGACCACGAGATCGAGCGTCTGCTGGAAGCTGCCGCAGGCGCGGGCGCAGCGACAGCCGGCTATGTACTGCTCAGGCTTCCCCTGGAGTTGAAGGACCTTTTCCAAGAGTGGCTGGCAACCGACCACCCAGACCGCGCGAAGCGCGTCATGAGTCTCGTGCGCCAGACACAAGGCGGGCGGGATTACCGCTCCGAATTTGGACTGCGACAGCGGGGCAGCGGCCCGATCGCCGACCTAATCGCGCGACGATTCGGATCAGCGAGACAGCGATGGGGATTGGCTGAGCGGCAGGCCAAGCTCAGATGCGACCTGTTCAAGCCACCGGGCCGGGAGAGCGCGCAGTTGACGTTGCTCTAGTGTTCTGTCTCCGACACTTGGTTAATCGGGTGCTGTAAAGGAAACCAAGTGTCGGAGACGGAACACTCGTGCCGCCGCGGTCGGCTGGCAGTTTCAAGCGGCTCGGCGTCAGGAGGACGGCGTGCCGAGCACCAGCGTCCAAAAGGTCTTGAACTTGGTTTCCGGCGCCGTGACCAGAGCGATGCCCATGTGTGTTGCGTCCGGCAGCAGCAAGTTCTTGTTGTGTCCTTCACTCTTGCGCCAGCCTTCAAGAACCTCGTCGAAGTTGGCTTGGCCTGTACCCACGTTCTCCGCAGCGAGCTTGGCCTTAAAGCCCACACGCTTGACGCGGTCCCAGGGGTTGGAGCCGTCAGACCCGTAGTGCGAAATCCGGTCCCACTTGGCAAGGTCACGCGAGTGGCTCTTGGCAGCCTCTGTCAACTGGGCATCGAGCTTAAGCGGCTTCAATCCATTCCGCTTGCGGTAGTCATTGATGCGCGCGAGCGCCACCCCGACGTCGAGTGACGCGGCAGCACCATCCTGCACACCCGAGGCGTTCGGGTTCGCCCGTGGCTGACCGGTTGAGGCGTCAAGCGCTGCGCTGCGCGGCGACGCCGCCGCAGATGGCGCTCGCGGCTCGAAGCCACCAGAAAATATCGGCTTATTGTCCGCCCCGGCCTGATCCGCGAGGGACAACGTGGCGGTCGGGGTCGCCGCGCTGCACCCTGCAAGGGCAACTGCCGCGCAGAGACCGGCCCATGTGCATTTCATTCGAGTTGCCCCCACAGTCACGCGAAACCCACAGTATGAGTGTAACTCCCAGGTGTTAACCGGCCGTTAAGATTAACAGACGACGCCGTTGCCTTGGTCGATGCGGCATCCCCCGGACGCCACCAATAAGGCCTCGAGCCACCAGAGCGTGACCGGCACCCTCCTGAGATGAATTGGGCTCCAAAGCTGGGCTCCAGTAAGGCCGCCGCGCGGCGCTCGTACGGCCGGACGCGCTGAAAATCCGAAACGCCGCGAGCAATCCCAATGCCCGCCAGCTTGCGGGCAAATGTCAGAGCCGGACACTCGACCTCGATATGGTGTTCGAGCCACGGACGATGTCAGGGTACTCGCCCGCACGTCCGCGGATCGCTCAACGTGCTAAAGTCGTGGGTGATTCGCGAGACCCGTGCCCAGCGGGTCGCAGACTTTGGCGAACCGCAGGGCCCGTTGGGCCGCTCGGACGCTGTCACGTGACACGGGGGATGCGGATGCTTGCGATGACCCAGGACCTTTCCAGGGCGGCGTGGGCACGCGCGGCAAGCGATCTCGTGCTGCTGCGCGCCTGCGTCGGCGCAGGAACGACGCGCGGGGACATTCTGCGTGACCTACAGCCGTTCTTCGCCCATCGCCTTTCGCCATCGGAATTTCGTGACATCGGTGATGCAGCGATGGACCTGCTGGTCGAAAGCGATCTCATCGTCACGACTCGGGGGCGCGTCGAGCAGACCGAATCTGGGTCGCGGTACGCTGTTGGCCTTGTCGGCTCTCGCACGTTGCGACGCGATTGGCAGGGTGTGCGTGATGAGCAGATCACGGCTCTCGCCCTCGGCCTCGAACGCGCACCCGAAACGCGCAAGCGGATGCTTTCGCGACCCGACGGCCTACGGATGGCAATCCTTCAGGCAGCCTTCGATCTCGAGATCCGCCGCGTGCCAACCCCTGCCCGGGTGCGCAGCCAACTCGCTTCCGTCGCGCTCCAGCGCGCTTTCGGCAACCAGCTCGATCCACACTTGGAGCCCGACAGCGCGGTCGACGCCCGTGCAAGTCGCAGGCTCGCCGGACAACTCGCCCGGCGGCCGCGAGATTTTGGCACTGACAGCAGACTGATCGCTGCGCTTGCTGCCGAGGCAATCGGCGCGGCCCAGGCCGATCCCACAAGCCTTCGCCTGACGCTGATCCGCGGACACGTCAGCCGCTCCGTCGGGTTGACAGCGCCGAGGTTCCCCAAGCTGCGCGACCTTGCCGCAACGCCCACTCCAGGACCTGTGACCCGGCCCAATCTCACGGAGTTCGCCGAGGCCGCACGAACCGCAGCAAGCGCTTGTGCGGAGGGTTGGTCAGGCAGCCGAAAGGCCTTCGTGAGCCATACGTTCGACCGGCTCACGACAGATCGCCCAGAGTGGCGGCTGACCGAAATCGAGTTCAAGTCAATGCTGACGGAGGCACACCGCGCAGGCCGGCTGGCATTGGCTGCAGGTGACCTCAAATCGCGCGAGCAGCTCGCTGACTACCAGCGTTCCGCGATCGTCTATCAGAACACCGTTTTTCATTTTGTGAGAGCGGAGGGCTGAACGCTTCGTGTGCCGAAACCGGCTTCTGAAAGCAGTTCCACCCACCGTTGACCGACACGACACAGACCGCCAAGGACGAACCCCCATGACAGAGACCGCTCAACACGCCTTTCCCGCAGGGACGTTCGCGGCGGCGTTCGAGCATTCGATCACCTGGGAAGACGACGTCTGGCGAGCCGACCCCGTTGACGTTGAACAGGTGCACGCTCAGGCCCGCGCGAAGTTCCACGATCTCCTGCACACCGTGACGACCGCGCGGACGGCGACTGTTCCAGCGCGCATCCTGCTGTTCCATGGCCAATCCGGCGCCGGCAAAACCCACCTCATTCGCGCCCTCAGAACGGCATCGCACGCGCGCGGCGAAGCGTATTTCGGCTACGCGCAGATGACGCCAGACGTTGCAAACTACGCCGACTTTTTCTTGCGCAGGCTGATCAACTCGCTCGAAAAACCCTACGATCCATTCGATCCTGCAAGCGAGAACGCGCTCTCGCGAATGACGCGCAAGCTCCTGCTCGCAGCCGACATTGACGCAGAGAGGCTGGCGGCGCTCTGCGATGGCGATCTCGATGAGGCCGCACTTGGCCGGTTGGTCATGACGCTGTCCGACGAGATCATCGGCGGCGCCGAACTCGCTC
The DNA here is from genome assembly GCA_050330095.1 of Hyphomicrobiaceae bacterium. Lineage (GTDB taxonomy): Bacteria > Pseudomonadota > Alphaproteobacteria > Rhizobiales > Hyphomicrobiaceae > JBCBWG01. The sequence goes on along the minus strand of JBHJOC010000008.1, from coordinate 1,203 downwards.
GACACGATCTCGACGCAAATATCGTCAGAGCACTGCTTTATCTCGAGCGGCGTGACCCGCGCATCGACCAGCGGGTGCGCCAATATCTCTGCGGCCAGCATCTGACGGCCTTGAACCAGGCGATCGTGCCAGCACTCGACCCGAACACCGGGGACGGGCGCGCCTTCGAAATCTGCGAGGCGCTCGGTCGCGTTGCGTTTGCTGTAGACGGCGCGGCACTCGTCTTCTGCATCGACCAGGTCGAGGATTTGAGGTTCTTCGACGACGCTGAAGAGAGGTTCCAGCGCGCTGCGCGCGATCTGATCCAGATCGCCAATCGGCTGCCGACGGCCATCGTCATCATTTCGTGCCTTGAGGACTTCTATGCGCAAGTGCGCACGGTCGTCGCGCAAAGCTACGTCGATCGCATCGAGAAGTCCGGTCCTGTCGCGCTGCTCGAGACCCGCACGGCCGACGAGGCGCGGTTAATCATCGCCAAGCGCTTGCAACGCGAACTTGCAACGGTCGGGGGCGACCTCGAACTTGCTGATCCAACGCGCGTGTTCGGACCGAACTTCCATGAAGAGTTCGGGGGGCTCTCAACGCGCCGACTGCTCGAGTTCGCGCAGAAAAAGCTCCTCGGGCGGACTGGTGAGGCGCTGGTTGACAACGGGCGTGGCGCTTCGCTGAGCGAGAAACTGCAAGAGCCCGAGCCGACGGACGGCGCAGCGGGACTGATCTCAAAGCTTGCGGCGGCATTCGGCTTTGGCGACGAAGTCGATGCCGTGGCGGCCCCCCGTCCCCGCGATTCGGAACCAGACCCGCGCCCTGCAGAGCCCCCGGCTAGACCCGCCCGTGGGCCCGCGCAAATCGGTCAGCCGGCCATCACGATCGACTATCGCGAGAAGTGGGACCGTTTCGCAACCGCCTTCGAGGCTGAGATCAGCGCCGATGATGGCGCGCTGCTCGACACTCTGTCTGCCGCCTTACAGCTTGCCGGAGCCGAGTGGGGCGATACCCTTGGCCTTACCGTCAAGAGCGACGCAACGAGCGATGACATGCCACGCATCAACGTGAGCGTGCGTCACGCGACCGGTCACAGCTATGATGCGCGCCTTTATCTCTGCAATCGCCCTATGCAGGGTGGTGGGTTCAAGCGCCAACTCGATCGCCTGCTCGAGGAGATCGACGGTCGGACGTGCTTCATGGTCCGCGCCTCTGATT